>DAGU01000016.1:24196-25046 GCA_002498285.1 Methanomassiliicoccus sp. UBA386
CTGCCGGAGGCCAAGGACGCGCTGCCCAACTACAGCCTCAAGGTCTTCGCCAGCGACGTCGTGTACCGCCTCATCGAGGACTACACGGCGTGGGTGGAGGAGGAGAAGAGAAAGCTGGACCTGGAGATGCGCTCCGAGTTCGCCTTCCCCGGGAAGATCAAACTGCTGCCCAACTGCGTGTTCCGCGCGTCGAAACCGGCCATCGTCGGCGTGCGCGTGCTGGGCGGCCGCATCCGTCCGGGGCAGGCGCTGCTGAACATCGAAGGGAACGAAGTAGGCAAGATCCGCTCCATCCGCTCTGGCGAGGAGGTCGTGAAGGAGGCGATCCAGGGCCAGGAGGTCGCCGTCGCCATCGAAGGACCGACCGTCGGCCGGCAGATCAATGTCGAGGACATATTGTACGTCGACCTTCGGGAGTTGGCCCTCAAAGAGATCAAGAGCGTCGACCTGAACACCGACGACAAGATGGTGCTCGAGGAGACCATCGAGGTCAAGCGCAAGCTGGATAAGTTCTGGGGAATGTGAGGGGCCCCAGGCCGTCACCGTCACAGCAGAGGTCCATTGTTTCGTGAGAAAGGTCTGTTCATTGAGCGGGACCCTTGTCAGACATTCTCGAAGTCATCCAGTACGTCTGCCCGGTATGCCTGGCCGGCACTACCGTTTCTGCAGGTCATCGATCAGTATGTCGTTCCTCCGGCTCATAACGAAATCGCAGAATATGGACGATATGATGGAGATATCGTCGGCGTTGCCCCACTTGAGCGCCGCCAGGCAAGCATCCCTGTCCTTCCCCAAGAAGCGGAGCTTGGGAAAGCCTGAGGCTGTGGACATGGGTCCGGAGATGAGCCCG
>DAGU01000108.1:0-169 GCA_002498285.1 Methanomassiliicoccus sp. UBA386
TGACGGCAGGTACGTGCCGGGAGTGAACTACGTCATCCGCACCGACGGGCGCAGGGTGAAGATCACCGACCGCAACGCCGAGCTCATCGCCGAAGGGCTGGAGCCCGGCTATGTGGTGGAGAGGCACCTCATGGACAAGGACGTTGTCCTGTTCAACAGGCAGCCGTCC
>DAGU01000108.1:286-4615 GCA_002498285.1 Methanomassiliicoccus sp. UBA386
GTCCTGTTCAACAGGCAGCCGTCCCTGCACCGCATGTCCATGATGGCCCACACCGTCAGGGTGATGCCCTACAAGACCTTCCGGTTCAACCTGTGCGTGTGCCCGCCGTACAACGCCGACTTCGACGGCGACGAGATGAACCTGCACGTGCTGCAGAGCGACGAGGCCAGGGCCGAGGCCCTGATCCTCATGAGGGTGCAGGAGCACATAATGTCCCCGAGGTTCGGAGGGCCCATCATCGGCGCCATCCACGACCACATCACCGGGACATACCTGCTCACTCACCGCAACCCCATGTTCGACAAGCAAGAGGTCCTGAACATCCTCACCAACGTTCACAACAGGCCTCTGTCCGAGCCACATGTCATCGACGGCAAGGAATACTGGGGCGGCCACGAGCTGTTCTCCCTCATCCTTCCGGAGGACCTGCGGATGACCTTCAGGGCATCCATCTGCCAGAACTGCCCCACCTGCAAGAAGGAGGACTGCGAGATCGACGCGTTCGTCAAGATCCGCAATGGGACCCTGCTCCA
Organism: Methanomassiliicoccus sp. UBA386; assembly: GCA_002498285.1. Classification (GTDB taxonomy): domain Archaea; phylum Thermoplasmatota; class Thermoplasmata; order Methanomassiliicoccales; family Methanomassiliicoccaceae; genus DTU008. The sequence goes on from DAGU01000108.1 coordinate 820, forward strand.
GGGGACCATAGACGAGAAGGCCATCGGCTCGTTCAAGGGAAAGATCCTGGACAAGATCACCCGCGACTACGGCTCCGACGCATCGAGGCAGTTCCTCGATAACGTCACCAAGCTGGCGGTGGGCGCCATCATGACGAAGGGCTTCACCACCGGCATCGACGACGAGGACATCCCCGCCGAAGCCACCGCTCAGATAACCGATGCTCTCAACGACGCCACCAGAAAGGTCTCCGACCTGGTCGAGGCGTACCACGAGGGCATACTGGACCAGATGCCCGGGCGCACCCTGGACGAGACCCTCGAGGTCGAGGTCATGAAGGTGCTGGGACGCGCCCGTGACGAGGCCGGACAGATCGCCGGCCGCCACCTGGGCATGGACAACTCGGCGGTCATCATGGCCCGCTCCGGCGCCAGGGGTTCGATGCTAAACCTGTCCCAGATGGCGGGCTGCATCGGCCAGCAGGCCGTCAGGGGAGAAAGGCTATCCCGCGGATACTGGAACCGGACGCTGCCGCACTTCAAGAAGGGCGACCTGGGCGCGGAGGCCAAGGGCTTCGTCAAGAACTCCTACAAGAGCGGCCTCACTCCCACCGAGTTCTTCTTCCACTCCATGGGTGGAAGGGAGGGTCTGGTGGACACTGCCGTCAGGACGTCCCGTTCCGGTTACATGCAGCGTCGTCTCATCAGCGCCCTGGAGGACCTAAAGCTTAAGCAGGACGGCACCGTCCGCAACACCGCGGACATGATCGTCCAGCTGCACTACGGCGAGGACGGCATCGATCCGACCCGCAGCGTGCACGGCGACGCCGTGGACGTGGACGACATCCTCTCCGAGGTGCTCGGTGACGAGGCCGACCTCCTTGCCAAGTTCGGCGAGACCAAGCAGGCCGGGTACGCCACCGTGGAGAAGGACCTCATGGAGACCATGGAGGAAGAGGAGCTTGAAGAACCCGAGTACGAGATGGGGGGTGATGACTGATGGCCCGTAAGGACACTCAGAACGCCCTCCGCCGGCGCGGCATCCCCGACGCCACCATAGACATACTGCTCTCGCAGTACACCAGCCTTGGCTCCATCGCCGAGGCCTCCCCAGGCGACCTGGTCGACCTGGGCCTCAGCGACGAGGAGGCCGCTAACGTGCTGAAGCTGGTGGGCACCGCCAAAAAGAGCGGGAAGAAGGCGGAGAAGAAGGCCGTCGAGGCCGCTCCCGCGGTCAAGGTGGACTTCCGCGAGGTCTCCAAGACCAAGCCCCTCACCCCCATGGAGGAGAAGCTCACCGACATGGCCGACGAGCTCGACCTCAAGCTGTCGAGGCGCGTCATCACCGAGCTGGCGTCCCGCATCGACGGGTACGACCTGCCGGAGAGCAAGGTCAAGGCCCTGCTGGAGAGGGCCCATCAGCGCTTCGAGGAGCACATCATGGACGCCAACGAGTCGGCTGGCATCCTGGCCGCCCAGAGCATAGGGGAGCCGGGCACGCAGATGACCATGCGTACCTTCCACTACGCCGGTGTGGCCGAGATCAACGTCACACTGGGTCTTCCGCGTCTCATCGAGATCGTGGACGCCAGGCGGGTGCCCAGCACTCCCCTGATGACGATCCGCATCGTTCCCGAGGTGGCCGGCGACGTCGACGCCGTCCGCAAGGTCGCCTCCAGGATCGAGAAGACCACCCTGCCCGACATAGCGGACATCGAGACCGACATCGTCAACATGAGGGTCATCGTGCACCCCGACGAGGTCAAGATGGAGCAGAAGGGCATCACCCTCGAGAAGATCGTGGAGAAGCTCGACAAGGACCGCCGGCTGAAGAAGCTGGCGAGGATCGAGGAAGGAAAGATAGTCCTGTCCACCCCTGAGGGCGAGGAACCGTCCTTCAAGAGGCTCCAGAACATCGTTCAGGCGGCCCGGGACGCGGCCATACAGGGGGTTGACGGCATCGAGAGGGCCATCCTGAGGAAGGAGGGTCCGGAGTACGTCATCTACACCGCGGGCTCCAACCTGCGCGACGTGCTGAAGGAGGAGAACGTCGATCCTGCCAGGACCTCGACCAACTCCATCCAGGAGATCTACGACGTTCTGGGAGTGGAGGCGGCCCGGAACAGCATCATCAACGAGGCCTCAAGGACGCTGGAGGAACAGGGTCTTACCGTGGACATCCGGCACATCATGCTCGTGGCCGACCTGATGACCAACGACGGCGACGTCAAGGCCATCGGCAGGCACGGCATATCGGGAAGGAAGTCGAGCGTACTGGCGAGGGCAGCTTTCGAGATCACCGCCACTCATCTCCTGCATGCCGCCCTCACTGGAGAGACGGACTTCCTGGACGGAGTGGCAGAAAACATCATAGTAGGACAACCAGTTACACTGGGGACAGGTGCTGTCAACCTGGTGTATCAGCCCAAGCGAAAGGGGGCACAGCAATGATAGATTTGGGACGAGCGATCAAGGCCGCTGCGACCACCGGCAAGGTGGTCTACGGCGTGCAGCAGGCAGAGAAGGCGGTCAACGGCGGCGAGGCCAAGATGGTCATCGTGTCCGAGAACTGCCCGAGTGAATTCCTCAGATCCGGAAACCACAACATCAAGGTGGTCAAGTATGAGGGCAACAACATGGAGCTAGGGGCTCTGTGCGGAAAACCGTTCTCCGTGTCCGCTCTGGCGGTAATAGATAAGGGAACGTCGAACATACTTTCGTTGTGATCATATGCCTACGGAAATCACTTTCACCGAGGACACCCTCCGGTACATCAACCTGTTCGAGCAGGTGACCAAGACCAGGGTAAAGGATTGCATGGAAGCTGAGGACAAGCTCGTCTTCGTCGTCGAGCCTGGTCAGGCCAACCGCGCGGTGGGAAAGGGCGGGGAGAACGTCATCCGCCTGAAGAACCAGACCGGTAAGAACATCCAGGTCATCGAGTACTCCGATGATGCGGAGAAGTTCATCCGCAACGTGTTCTACAACTACAACGTGCAGAACGTGGTCATCGAGAACCGTGGCAGCGTGGTGCACGCCACGGTCACGGTGGACCCGCAGGTCAAGGGGCGCGCCATCGGCAAGAACGGCCGCAACCTGAAGATCGCGAGGGACATCGTGAACCGGCACCACAACGTCCAGAGCATCAGCGTGGCCTGAGCGGTTCCCGCTCGACCTCCAACCGATCGGCCGTCGGATACTCCTCCACCAGGAAGGAGTCGTACGGAAGCCGGTCGGCCAAATGCTCCAGGACCCAGGGGGCCACCTCGACCCTCTTCTTTTCTTTATCTTCGTAGAACAGGTGCTCTTCCACGTCGAGCTCTCGCAGGGCGGCGATGACCTCCTCGACGGGGCCTTCTACCACTCCCTTTAGCAAAGTGCCCTCGGAGGTGATGACGTCGGTGGGCCTGGCTGCTCTTCTCGCCCGGCGCTTGATGCGCCGGCGCAGCTGCACGCTGTCCTTGAACCGGGAGGAGCAGTAGTGCACCGGGACGTCCCGTCGCGCCCCAAGGCGGCGGAGGGCCGCCTCCTCGCTGCCCAGCACCGCGCTGGACAGCTCGTCGCGTATCCCCAGGCCGCGGGCCTCCAGCGCGTCCCAGTTCCCCTCGGAGAACTCCAGCTCGTTGAGGTTGACGAAGGCCATCCCCGCCCTCTCGGCGAAGTCGATCAGCCGCTCGGTCCTCCCCTCCTCATCCGGCAGCGAGGGAACCTCGAACCCGACCTTCATGGAGGTTGAGCGGACAAAATCCTCCAGCCCGAGCTCGTCCAGGCGGTCCCATCTCTCCACCGGCGGATGCAGCCGCAGCTCATCCAGGCC
>DAGU01000108.1:4793-5170 GCA_002498285.1 Methanomassiliicoccus sp. UBA386
TGATGCCGCGCCCCGAACTCGCCCTTCAGCAGGCGGATGAAGTGCAGCGTGCGCTCGATGTTCTGCACGGGGTCCCCGCCAGTGATGCCGGTCCCCTCGGCCCCGATCATCCTCGCCTCGTCGAGCACCTCTTCGTCGGTGGTGCACCTCCGTTCGTTGGCGTACAGAACGTCCTTGCCTTTCTTTTCCAGTGACAGGGGGCAGTAGAAGCAGCCGGTGGAGCAGCGGCCGGTTATGAGCAGCACCATCTTGCTTCCCCGGCGGCACTGGAGGCAGCCCTTCGGCAGCCGGCCAGTATATGCGGATCCCGCCTCCATGCTCTTCATCGCCATCCTGGCGAATGAGGTCGGCTGGAATAATAAAGATAGCGGGCGCCG
>DAGU01000108.1:5350-5620 GCA_002498285.1 Methanomassiliicoccus sp. UBA386
AATTCCTCGGAGGAAAAATGGGGTGAGACACGTTAGAGAGGGTGGTTCAGAGGTAGCGTTCTCGTTCGAGGGGGAGGTATTCTCAAGCGTGGGGGGCGAGCGGCCCATACGCACGCCCGCCAGGGACATGTGCATCTGTCCAGAGGACCTGTCCCCGCGCTGGAGCGAGAAGAAGGTGAGCGTTTTGGAGCAGCCCAAGTTCGGCCAAAGGGATTATGCCGTCCGTCGTTTCGTCATCTCCGAGGACGGCATGGAGAAGGCCGCGGCCAG
>DAGU01000108.1:5857-6031 GCA_002498285.1 Methanomassiliicoccus sp. UBA386
GCCATGATCGAGGTGCTCGGCCATCCGTCAAGAAGGATGCGGGCGCTCCTGTTCACCGAACGCAACGTCATGGGGCTGATCATGCTGTCGACGTCATCCGATCGGCAGGCCTCCGATTCATGGCTAATAAGCATGGGACGCCTGATGGCCTCCCGGGCGGCCTGACAAAGGCAA
>DAGU01000087.1:0-1230 GCA_002498285.1 Methanomassiliicoccus sp. UBA386
ACGCCCATGTGGATGCGGTGCATCGCTTCCACGATCTCGCGGTCGATGCCGCGGGGCAGGATGTCGGCCTCCTTGTACACCTCCAGGCTGGAGGCCGGAACGCGCTTGATCATCTGAAGCTCTCCGCGCACGGTGCCGAACTCGTCCAGCATGGCCAGGGCCAGCTTCTCCGCCGTCTGCCGCGCCGTTCCGCCGGTGTCGATGCCGTATTCCCTGGCCAGGCGGCCGAGCTTATCCACATCGTTCACTGGATACTCCGGCGCCTCGCCCGTCGCGCCCTTCAATACCGCCTCGACCACGTCCCTACCGTGGTCGGAGTGGGCAGCGGCGCCCATGGCCACCCAATCAAGGAGATTCCTGGCCACGATGAGATTGGCGTCGTTGCCGCAGACCCCTCTGATGCGGTCCCCGCCCATGATGCGGCAGGGACCCATGGCGCAGCGCTGACAGGAGACCCCTTCAGAGCAGAACTTGCAATGCGGGGTCTGTCTCTCCAGACGGTCCCATACCGTGTCAGTGCCATCCTGCATGGCCTTCTTCAGCACGATCTGGGACGTGCGGTCGACGGTCCTCTCCTCGACTATCTGGTCCATCTCCTCCGGCTTGATCTCCTGCTTGGAAGGCCTCCTCAGGCATTCCACTGACAGAATCTCAGGATATTCGTCCGCCATGCCTGCGAATAGCGAGCAGGGCGAATATAATCGTGTCAGGATGGCGCTTCGAACCTTCCGAACCTTATTGAGGTACGCCGATCCTCTTCCTCAGCGAGGCCATGGCCTCCTCGGAGCCCGGCGATGACGTCGGCCGGCCAGCAAGGTCCGCCAAGACGAGTGCCTTGTCATGGTATATGACCGCCGCCGCCTCGATGCCGCCCTCGTCCAACAACGAGAGCAGTTCGTTCTCCTGGGCATCGTCGCCCACCTTGTTCAGGACGGCCAGCACGTTCCCGATGCCGAGAGAGCGGGCCATGTCGGCGATCCTGATCGCCGTCTCCACCGAACGGCGTCCCGGTTCTACCACGACCAGCAGGACGTCCACCGAGCGCACGGTCGACCGGCCCAGGTGTTCCAGCCCCGCCTCCATGTCCAGTATGACCACGTGCTCTTTGTCCAGCACCAGATGGGACATGAGGTTCTTGAGCAGAGCGCTCTCCGGGCAGAAACAGCCGGAGCCGGGCGCCTTCACCGTCCCAAGGACCATCACCCTGACGCCTTCGTTGCCCTGGACGGC
>DAGU01000087.1:1390-2135 GCA_002498285.1 Methanomassiliicoccus sp. UBA386
GGCCTTGCACCCGTTCGTTCCTCGATCACGTCCAGCATCTCGGACAGCGGAACGATGTCCTTCCTCATTTCCTGAGGAACGCCCAGTGCCGCCGGCAGCGAGGAGGCGGGATCGGCGTCGACGGCCACGACGTCCATCCCGTCACGGGCGTACTGCAAAGCCAGCAGCGCCGCCACGGTGGTCTTGCCCACGCCGCCCTTTCCCGACACGGCGATCTTGAGCGGCATCTAGGGCCTCGACAGCATCACGCGGTGCCTCAGCAGGTCGATCTCGGCTATACGGGCGCCGTCGATCGTGACCTCGCGGCCGAGGATGTCCAGGCATGTGATGCTTCCTCCATCATCGCGCACTATGACCGCTTCCGGCATGATCGTGCTGATGCCCTCGGCGGACTTCAAGAGAACGGTCGACTCGCACATAATGCCCTCACTCGACGTTAGCGCTAATAAAGGATTGCCAGGTCGCGATGCATGCCTGTGAGTTGCCCTCGGCCTACTGGGAGTAGTATGTTCATTCGGCGATGAGGGCGCGCCCCAGCATGGTCAGGGTGTATATGCGCCATCTTTTTCGCGAAGATGGGCTTATCAACCCCGCCCCTTCCAGGATGTTCAGGTGGTAGGAAAGCCTCGAGTCGAACAGCTCCGTAACGTCCCTCAGTACGCAGGGGCACAGGTCGCACGCCGACAAGGCGCGCATTATCGTATGCGAGTGGGCTCAGAGAGCGCCTGGAGCACCCTGGCCTCCT
>DAGU01000087.1:2316-2749 GCA_002498285.1 Methanomassiliicoccus sp. UBA386
GCGGAGGGATCCCTCCACCTCTTCGGGGAGGTTCATGGGTCCGGGCGCTCCTGCCCCCTACAGCGTTCAGGGGCCTTCTTGTCGTCTTCCATATGCGGGGGTGGAGAGCACCGGCGGGGCACGTATTGATTGCGCTTCCCCTTTGAGCGCCGATGGACCGATGCCCCGTCGTGCCATGCGCTTCGCCGGACGCATTGGACCTGAGACCGATGGAGTGGCATGGATGCGCAGGACAAAAAGCCGGCATCGTAATCCTTTTATGCACTTCGCCCCTTCGACGTTTCAAAATATATTGAAGTGTTGTTCCATGAGAGACGTTCTGCTCGAACCGTTTTTGGGCGGCCTCAACAGCGTGCTGGACTATATGTCGCAGCACGTGCTGACCTGCCTCATTCCCGCATTCTTCATAGCCGGAGCCATTGCCGCCTTCATC
>DAGU01000075.1:0-682 GCA_002498285.1 Methanomassiliicoccus sp. UBA386
AAAAAATAGAAAATGGGGAGGTGGGTACGGGCCTTGAAGTGCATCCCATCCCATTCTGGCAGCCCTACTTTTTCAAGTATTCTTCCTGAAAGATCTCCATGGCGGCGAGGGTCTTCTCCGCCTCCTCCATCTTCTTGACCTTGTCCATCACGATGTCGACCCGCTCATAGATGAAGTCCCGTATAGCCGCCCTGATGGCTTCGGAGCGGGAGGGAAAGTCATCCACCTTGACGAGGAAGTCCAGTGCTCGCACGTACCGCTCGGGTAGCCGTATCGTGACCTTTTCCAGCTCTGGTCCTTCCATTCTCGCACCATGCCGACGTAGGAGGTCGGAACGACCCCTTCTGTCGGACAATGTCATGTATCCATAGATATATAATAATTGGCAGAANNNCCTCACCGATCGCAAATGGATCCGTGAAAGCGTTGGCGGGAAGTGGCTTATAGAGTCGGTCGCATAGTTCATCGAACAGGCGCTGGCATTCATCATTCCAACATTCTTTATGATCAAGCAGGCTCGTGTCTGCATCTACTTTGACCTTTTGTGTCATCGAGGGTACTTTCAGGCACGTAAATTGGCCTTTAAATGGGCTCTTTGCTCGGCCATTCTGGCATCATTGGATCAATGAAGGGAGTAGCATCTCAGAGCATTGATGCTGGCTGACATATGCAACTAGCTTGC
>DAGU01000075.1:800-2112 GCA_002498285.1 Methanomassiliicoccus sp. UBA386
ATAGGTAAGGTCTAAATACAGTATCCGCATTACCAGAGTCGCCCCGCCTTAGCTCAGTCTGGCTAGAGCGGCTGACTGTAGTGGGTTACCGGTCTTTCCGGTTCTCAGCCGCCGATATCAGCAGGCCCCCGGTTCAAATCCGGGAGGTGGGACCATCCTTTTTTTATCATAATACGGACGTCCGACTCGCGACCGATGAGGCCGGGCGGCCGCGATGTTCCGTGATGTCAGCCGAGGAGGTCCCGGGCGGCCGCCTCGCCGTCCGCCAGCACCTCATCCTCATTGACCGTCACCATGCGGTGGTCCTCCACCACGATGTCTCCGTCGCACAGTACGGTCTTGACGTCCGACCCACAGGCCGAGTAGGCGAGGTTGGAGATGATGCTCTCCAGCCGCATCGGCCGCAGGTTGGCGGACCTGCCGTCCATGATCACCAGGTCAGCCTGCTTGCCGACCTCTATCGAGCCGATGCGGTCCTCCATGCGTACCGCCCTGGCCCCTTCGATGGTGGCCAGGTCCAGCACCTGCTGGGCCGGCAGGACGGTGGGGTCCCAGCGATTGGCCTTCTGCAGCAGGGACAGCGTCCTCATCTCCCTGAACATGTCCAGGCAGTTGTTGGTGGTCGAACCATCGGTTCCGATGGAGGCGGCCACGCCGTTCTGGAACATCTCCGGCAGGGGGGCCACCCCGCCAGTGGCGAGCTTCATGTTGGACACCGGGCAGGTGGACACCTTGGTGCCGCTCCTGGCCAGCTGCCTGATCTCAGCAATGGTTAGCCAGGCGGAATGGGCGGCCAGACAATGGTCGTTCAGGAAGCCGATGTCGGCAAGATAATCGGCGGGCCTCCTGCCCTCCTTCTTCTTGCAGTCCACCACCTCCTTCCTCGTCTCCGAGAGATGGAAGGTCAGCAGAAGGTCGTTTTCGAGGGCGTACTCCTTCGCGCCGAGGAACGTTTCGGTGGAGCAGACATAAACCCCCTGCAACCCCAGGGCGGGAATGATGCGGGATCGTCCGCCATGGCTGCGGTGGAAGCGCTTGGCGTTGTCGAGGGGCGTTCCCGACTGGGTGGTGTATTGGGGGTCCAGCACGGCCCAGCCCAAGATGCCCCGTATGCCCGTCTCCTCCACCGCCCGGGCGATCACGTCCTGGGAATAGTACAGGTCGACGAAGGTGGTGGTGCCGCTCAGCAGCATCTCCATGCAGCCTTGCCGCGCCCCCGCCAGGATGTCCCTGTCAGTGCGCCGGGCGTCGATGCCGAAGCTCTTGTCAAGGAACCTGTCGAACGGAAGGTCATCGATCTGCCCCTTGAGGA
>DAGU01000075.1:2291-6001 GCA_002498285.1 Methanomassiliicoccus sp. UBA386
CCGCGGACCTCCCCTATGCCGATGATGCGGCCGTCCTCCACCAGTATGTCCCCTTTCATGATCTCGCGGGAGCGGTTCTGGGTGACGATGTGGCCATTCCTGATGACGGTTCTCATGCTCTTCGACCATGCCTCTGGCCCGTATATAATCCTGTCATCGGGAGCGGAAGCATAGAGTAGGGGTCAGACCATTAGGTCGGAGCGATGACCAGCCTTACGTTCCTGGGGACAGGCGGAGGGCGTTTCGCCACCATCTACCAGGTCCGCGCCACCGGTGGGATATACATAAATGACGGGGGGCGACTGCACCTCGATCCGGGACCTTCGGCGCTGGCCGGCATGAGGTCCCTGGACCTGGACCCCGCGCTGACGGATTGCGTGATGGTGTCGCATTGTCATCCCGATCACTACGGGGACGCGGAGATGCTCATCGAGGGCATGACCCGGGGAGGCCACCGACACTCCGGCACGCTGGTCGCCCCTCGGTCGGTCCTGGAAGGAGGCGGCAGGTTCTCGCAGGCCATCTCCACCTATCATCAATCCCTGCCCAGGGAGGTCATAGAGGTGGCGCCCGGAGACCGGTTCCAGGCAGCGGGCATGACCGTGGAGGCCACCCCCGCCGTGCACTCCGACCCGGACGGCGTGGGCTTCAGGTTCGACACCCGGGCGGGAATGATCTCATATGTGGGGGATAGCGAGATCGACGAGCGTCTCTTCCGCGTGCACCGGGGCGCCAGGGTGCTCATCATCAACCTGACCTGCACCACCCGGACGAAGATCCCCATGCACATGTATACCGAGACCGCCGCCGCGCTCATATCGGACATAGGTCCGGAAGCGGCAGTGCTTACCCACTTCGGGATAGGCGTGTTCGAGGACGGAGTTGAGGAACAGGCCCGATACATCGAGAAGGAGTCCGGCGTACGGACCATCGCGGCCGAGGACCTGATGACCATCGAGGTGGGAAGGGAGATCGTTTCCAGGCCTGCCGGCCCGCCTCCGCGCCGCTGAGCCTTCTCGATGGGTTCGATATACGTTCGGAGCAAGGTATTATAATTCTCTGGCAGCCTGGAAAAGGTGATGATAGTTTGCCAACTGGCTGGTTTTCTGGGTAGCGGAAAGACCACCTTGCTGATCCGTCTCGGCACCTCCCTCGGCCGCACCGGCAGGAGGGTCGCCATCATTGTCAATGAGGTCGGGGAGGTGGGGGTGGACGGTGCGGTCATCGAGTCCAATGGGCTGAAGAGCGTGGAACTTACCGAGGGATGCATATGCTGCTCCCTGTCGGGCAGCCTGCAGAACACCCTCCGACAGGTATCGAGGGAGTTCGAGCCCGACATGATCCTGATCGAGCCGACCGGGCTCGCCCTTCCCAGCAAGGTCAAGCAGATAGTGCGCACGTCCATGATCGGAGAGGAGCGCACCTTCACCATCTGCCTCATCGATGCTTTCCGGGCGTCAAAGCTCTTCGCTGAGGCCGGGGCCTTCCTGAGCCGCCAGGTGGACGGGGCGGACGTGGTCGCGATAAACAAGGTGGACCTGACATCTCTTGATGTCCGTGAGCAGGTGGAGAACATCGTGAAGAACATCTCGCCGTCCACGCCCATCGTGTTCATCTCCGCTCGCGAGGGCCAGGGGGTCGACGAACTGGTCAGCATGCTGGGGGACGCTTTATGAAAGAGAACACCAAGGATGAGGCGCATGCCGGCTCCTTCGGACTGAGGCTCCTGTTCACCTCGCCCGGCATCGAACGGGGGGAGCTCGCCCAGCTGGTGACCGAAGCGGTCCGCTCGGTGGGCGAAGGCATCGTCGGCCAGGGGAGGACCTTGATCGGCCATGTGAAAGCGTTCACCTCGGTGCCGGGAGGATCGCTCCGGATCAACATGGTGGATCTGGACCTGGGCCCGGAGAAGGAGGACCGGTTGCCGGAAGGAGCGATCGTCGAGGGGGAGATGAGGTTCATGGCCGCTGCGGTCGGCCTTACCGACGAGGAGCTGGAGCGGATCGTCAAGGGCAGCCTGGAGCCCCTCGGCCTCAGGCTGGAGATGGGCATCCTCGGACTCCAGCACGAGCATTGAGGTGACACATGTACGGGATAGCGATAGATGTGGGGACCAGCGGCATGAGGATGCATGCTGTGGATCTGGAGAGCAAACAGATCATTTCGACGGCCATCACCGTCCGCCACCCGGTGCCGGGGGCCAACGTGATGGACCATCTCACCTTCTGCATCGAGGTGCAGCAGGACCTGGCCAATCGCCTGCTGATCGACACCGCCAACAAGCTGATGAGATTGCTGGACATCGACCTGTCCGGAGTGGAGAGGGCGGCCATATGCGGGAACCCCATCCAGCTGTCCATGTTCCAGAACATAGAGACCCGCGACCTGGCCTTCGTGGGGGAGACCGCCCTGAAGGTGCGGGGGGTGGAGCTGCAGAGGCGGGACGCCGCGGTCATCAACGCCGTCGATCTTGGCCTGGACCTGCCGGACGGGTGCCAGCTGTACGTTCCGCCCGCCATCAAGCACGAGATAGGGGCGGACGCCCTGGCCATGATGTACAAGACCGGGCTGCTGGACAGAAAGGAGAACGTGCTCGTGACCGATTACGGAACCAACGCGGAGATGGCCATCAAGGTCGGCGACGAGATCATCACCGGTTCGGCCGCCGCGGGGCCTGCCATAGAGGGGCAGCACATCAAGGCCGGAATGCTCGCCTCTCCAGGAGCCATAAGCGACGTCAATGGCTTGAACGACTGGGGATGCACCGTGCTCGACGATGACATCCTGGCCAAGCCGGGCGATGTGGTCGATCCCAACACGGGGTCCGTCCTCGAGGAAGGCGAGATGCACGGTCGGGCGGTGGGCATCACCGGCACCGGGGTCATCGCAGCCATCGCCGAGGGGCTGGACTCCGGCCACGTCAAGATGCCCCATATCACCACGTTCGACAACAAGCTCCATCTTCAGGACGGCGTCGTTCTGGAGGAGCACGACGTGGTGGAGGCGGCCAAGACCTTTGGCGCCATGAGGGCTGGCCATTTCACCCTGCTCGAGCACGCCGGACTGAAGTTCGAGGAGCTGGACGTCATGTACATGAGCGGGGCCTCCGGGACCTACGTGGACGCCCTGAAGGCCCGGCGGGTCGGCCTGCTGCCCCCCACATGCAGCCAGATATATCAGTTCGGGAACACCTCGTTGGCCATGGCGCTGGACCTGGTGAGGGACCCCGAAGTGCTGGACGAGCTGCAGTCGCTCGCGCAGACCATCAGGGCGAACCACGTCATGTTCGCCACCGACAAGGTGTTCGAGAAGGTGTTCATACAGGAACTGGCCTTTTGGACCGAGGGCATGCCCATGGAGGCATACAACATGATGCTGGGGATCTCCGACCTGCAGCCGCTGCCCCCGATCACCAAGGAGGCCAGGGTGACCCGCACGGTCATAAGGGACATCCCTGACCTGGGTCAAAAAGGCCTGAAGGTCCTCCGCGACATCGGACTGTACATCAGGGGGAGCTTCGAGGGCTGCACCGGCTGCAAGAAGTGTATGCAGGAATGTCCCGAGAACGCCATCACGATCAGGCAGGGAGGAACGCACGGCTTCGAGCTGGAGGTGGCCTCCGACCTCTGCAATGGCACCGCCTGCATGCGGTGCGAGAGGGCCTGCCCGCGGAAGTGCTTCAAGTTCCGCGAGATGGAGAGGGGGCTGCT
>DAGU01000036.1:0-5318 GCA_002498285.1 Methanomassiliicoccus sp. UBA386
ACGAGGGGACGGAGGTGGCGAACTTCGCGTCCTACGACCGCTTCGGAGCGTTCTTCGACATGCTGCCGTACGGCCTGCGGCTCAGGATGCAGCAGCGCCGCGAGGCGTTGGGGGCCAAGGGCAGCAAGCTGTGAGGCTCACTGCCCCCACAGTCCGGAGCGGAACCGCCCCAGCTGCCAATCCAGCCATTCCTGGCCTCCCGGCGTTTCGTCGATAGCATGCACGATGTCCCGACGTCTTTTCTCGACGAGCCAACGCTTGACATTGGAGGACGTCACCATTCCCTGCACCTTAGGGAACTTCCTCGTCCAGTACCTGGCCTGTTTCAGGTCCATGACGCCCTCCTTTGATGCATTATCGACCCATAGCTGATAAAGATCCACATTACCCTGGATGGCCGATCGCAGGTTGGAACACCCGTCTCCAGAATATCGATCGAGGTATCCGCACACGATGCTCGAAACGACCGACTCGCTCACTCCGGACAGCAGCCCCATGGTCACCACCGCCCCGCGCCCGGCGCGAAAGTTCCTATCATCTGTCACGACATCGGGCGTCCGCTCATAACCTTTGGTCATCCAGTATCGGAATAGATAATGTCCCCGATGCCGAAAAAGCCGTGACCATGGCGTCCCCCTTTGGACGGACAGATATATATCCAAGCACCCTTTGGTATGGTACACTTCTACTAACGGCTCCTGGGACGACGCGTTCCACGTAAAGGTCAACCGCACCGTGGTCACGCACACTTCTATCGACGGTCCCAGGGAAGACGCCTATGCAGGTGCATTTCGGACACCTGTTGCGAAGGCAAGAAGGAAAGAAATGAAAAGAAAACACACACTACCTGGAGAGCTCACGCTGTTGGCGGGCGTGATGATGATCTCGTTCGCCATCACGCTCATGGTCAAGGCCGACCTCGGCGTATCAACTATCTCCTCCCTCCCCTACGTTCTCAGCATCGCCTTCTCGCAGATATCCTTCGGCATATGGAACCCCATATTTCACATAGGCTTGCTCATCATTCTGATGGCTATAACCCGGCGGATCAAGGCGGGATACGCGATCTCGCTGATGATGTCGGCCGCGTTCGGCCTCGTCCTCGACGTGTTCGAACGGCTGCTGTCCCCGCTGCCGACCGACATGCAGTTCCGACTGCTTTACGTCGTCATTGGTTACGTGGCCATGTGCTTCGCCATCTCCCTCATGGTCAATTCCAAGGTGCCCCTGATGACGGTCGACGCTTTCATCAACGACCTGACGCGGCATTATCACGTGACGTTCCGCCGGCTCAAGACGATCTTTGACATCGCATGCCTCATTCTGTCGGTGGCGTTGTCATTTCTCTTTGTGGGCGAACTCGTAGGCATCGGGATAGCGACCGTAGTCATGGCCTTCATCACCGGCTCCGGCGTTCACGCGGCCAATCGTATTCTTGGCAGGATGATCATCATCCGGCCATGGAGCAGTACACTGGCCAACATGGCCCGGTGAGCCGGGCCGATGGTTAGATACGCTCGCATATCCATGACCGCGCGAGGCCCGAGGGCTGATCGACGGAGACCTGCAGATGATGGAGACGATATACCGGAAGATTCTGGTACCCACGGACGGCAGTGAGAGCACCAATGGGGCGATCGGCTACGCCATCGACCTGGCCCGGCAGACCGGGGCGGAGATCACCGCGCTGAGCGTGAAGGACATTACCAACTACGCTACCATACCGGGGGAGCCTGACGTCGAGTCGCCGCTGTACCAGGTGTGCGAGGCCGCCGTCCGGGGTGTTGTCCAGGCGGCCGCCGAGCAGGGCGTTCGCGCCGAGGGTATGGTCGTCAGCGGGATACCGAAGCGGGACATCGTGGAGGTCTCCATGGAACATGATCTCGTGGTCATGGGCACCGCCGGCCGGACCGGCGTCCCGCACCTGCTGCTGGGAAGCGTGGCCGACAAGGTCATCCGCCATGCCCGGAGCCCGGTCATCGTGGTGCGCGCCGGCGGCGCATCGTCCTTCAAATGCGAGAGGGTGCTCATAGCGACCGACGGGAGCGACAGTTCCGCGCCGGCCATCAGCCACGGGCTGAAGCTGGCGAAGGCCTTTGGGGCCGATGTCACCGCGCTGAGCGTGAGCGATACCGGCGGCGGGATGGTCGGATCTGCCGAGGACCGGGCCCGCATGGCCGACGCGGCCGTGAACGGCGTGGCCGAAGAAGGCCGAAGGCTGGGCGTGACGGTCGAACCGCAGGTCATCGCCGGCTCCCCGGCCGACGTCATAGTAGAGATGTCCGGCCAGCACGATCTCCTGGTAATGGGCACCCACGGCCGCTCGGGCCTGGCGCACTTCCGGCTGGGAAGCGTGGCCGAGAAGGCGATCCGCAACGCCCGGTGCCCCGTCATGGTCGTCAAGGCCGGCTTGAACGCCTGAGCCATGACCGCTCACTTCGCCGCGAACCTTGAGCCTGATTCCTTGAGGAAGGCTCTGGCCAGGGATGCGAGCGCTTCTCCCATGTGCTCGCTCCTCTCGATGATGACGCTGTGATCGTAGCGGAAATGGCCCGCTCCTATGCGCAGGAACCGGCGGCATTGCTCCCCGATGCCTATGTAGAACACCCTCGCCCCGCGCCGCCGGGCGCTGGCGACCTGGGCGGCGATCCTCTCCAGATAGTAATCATGGCCGTCGCTGACGACGATGACGGCCTGCCGGCGATGCACGCCGGCCCTCCGCTCCTTGCTCGCCAGCAGCCCGTTGGCCACCTGCAGCGCCTGGGATATGCTGGTGCCGCCCTGGGCGGTCAGGTCGGCAAGGGCCGACGACTCCACGTCCTGCTCCCAGGGCTTGACCATGGTGGACGTCTCGTCGTACGCGGTGATGGCGACGTTCACTCCAGCCAGCTCGAGCGCGCGCACCAGCGTCGCGGTCGATCCCCTGGCATGCTCCAGCCGCTCGCCGTCCATGGACGCCGAGCGGTCCAGGCAGATGACCATGTCATATTCGCTGCGGTCCTTGCGGTAATTATAGTAGAGATGCTTGGCATCCGAGCTTCCCGCCCTCAGCTGCACCAGCTCGTCAATGTCCATGGCGTAGCCCTCGTCCCTCAGGACCTCGTTGTACGAGCGCAGCGAACCGCGGATGCGGCGTAGGATGTCGGCGGTGCGCCGCATCACCCTCTGGTCGATCAGCGCGCCGCTCCTCTCTGTCGAGACCATATGCGGCAGCTCCGGCTCGATGACGATCCCGAGGGACGACATCTCCCTCGATATCTCTGCCAGCGCTGTGACCGCCTCGTCCAGAGCGAACTCTGACAGCTCATCGGTGGCCTCGGTCCCGTCCTCGCTGGCGATGTTCTCCTCGGATCCTTCGGCGCAGGAAGAGCCCCTCGTATCGCCGCCCCGCTGCGGCTCAACGGCGGCGACGGAGGTCTGGTCGTTCCTCACCAGATCGTATATCTCCTGGCAGGCAGCGGCCACCAGCCCCTTTTCCATGGGCGACCCGCCCACCTGGTTGATGAGCTCGGCGGCCCGCTTGACCGGCGCATCGCAGGAATCGCACGATGCCAGCCCCATGTTGACCTTGAGCGCCGACAGAAGCAGCGACCTTGCCCTGGTCATGATGGCGTCGCCCCCCCTGTTCGATACGTAGGGGGAAGCGCTCATCACCAGCAGGCGGTTGACGAGCTGAAGCCTCATTTCGAGCGCCGGGAACGAGCTGGAGAGCAGGCTTTCCGCCCTACGGTCCTCTAGGACGTCGAATATCAACTGCTCCGCCTCCGTTCCTGGCATGGGGTCGAGGGGCGGGTGAAGGATGCGGCCGCATTCCAGGTAGAGGGCCATCCGCTCCACCAGGAAGCGGAATGAGCTCGGGTCCTCGATCCCTTTGATGAGGGGCAGCTCGGGAATCGGAGGGGGCTTCTCCTCTGGGCCCTCAGACATCGGCGCCGGCGTGGCGTCCATGATGCCCGCCAGGATGCCCATGGCCATGCCCCGCTCCGGCAGAACGATCATGGTCGATCCGCCGGCGGCCTCCCTTTTCGTCACGGTGCCGGCCACGGAGACGAAGCACGGTGCTCCCACGATGATGCTAGCCAGCCTGGAATAGTACTCCGAGCGGTCCATGGGCCTACCTGGTCAGCTTCCTTGTGAAATCGTATATCATGGTCTTGACCGCGGCCTTCTCCACCTCTTCCAGCTTGGACGTGAACGCGATGTCGAGCGCCCTGTCCAGTCCGAACAGCGGCGCCAGCTGGGTCACGTTGTCCATGGTCCGATGGCCGAAGTTCTGCGATATCTGACCGTCCTTGCAGGCGTCCCGTATGCTTTCCACCAGCTTGAGGAAGCCCGCCTCGTCATCTCGCGGCAGGGACAATCGTCTCAGCAGGTGCGCATCGATCTCCGGGTCGAACTCCACCTCGACAACGGCCATGCGGTCCATCAGCGCCTGGTTAAGCGGCTTGGTGGCAAAGTAGCGCGAGGGGTTCATAGTGGC
The DNA here is from genome assembly GCA_002498285.1 of Methanomassiliicoccus sp. UBA386. Lineage (GTDB taxonomy): Archaea > Thermoplasmatota > Thermoplasmata > Methanomassiliicoccales > Methanomassiliicoccaceae > DTU008. The sequence goes on from DAGU01000036.1 coordinate 4,481, forward strand.
GAACAGCCGGAAATCGGGATGGGCGTCGATGATCTCGCTGTTGTTCGCGACCGATATCCGCCCCTCATCGATGAGGCCGTGCAGCGAGAACAGGACGTCCGCCTCTAGAGCGTTGATCTCGTCGAGGACCAGCCAGTAGCCGTCCCGTATGGCCTGCGTGATCATGCCATCCTGCCAGCGGAAATGGCCCTCCTCGGTCGGGGACATCCTGCCCAGCAAGGACGAGGTGCGGAGGTCGCCGGAGCAGTTGATGCGGATGACCGGGCGGCGGAGGCCGGAGGCCAGACAGAATATTGACTGGTTCTTGCCGCTCCCCGCCTCCCCTATGAGCAGGACGGGAAGGCGGCTCTGCTGGATGAGGTCGATGGTGTGGATGAGTTCCTTGAACGAGCGGGTATAGGCGATATCCTCCCTCACCCGGGGAATGGACCTCTCCATCACGCTCGTCATGTTCGGGATGCATGCGGGTTCGACGTCGGTCATTTGGACCTCCTCGCGATTTTCAAACGGAAACCCGATATTCTAATGTTTCCCCGTTCCAGGAAAAGTATCGGAAGGGTTGCGTCATCGATCGCTCCTCTGGCCCGTCGTCGCCCATAAACGTCTTATGGGCACAGCCGCTATGCCGGCCCATGAGCGAAGAGAATGCGGCCGTCGAGCGCACCTGCCCCAACTGCGAGTTCTTCTACCTGCACGGGAAGACCGAGTGGGAGGACCATCCTAAATGCAACGACTGCTCCCACCGCGGGGGCATGGTGGACAACTGGAAGGAGCGGCCGCCTAGCGAGGCGTGACCTTAAAGCGGACAACGAACCCGTTCGATGGGGTTCGTGTGGTC
>DAGU01000036.1:5416-8764 GCA_002498285.1 Methanomassiliicoccus sp. UBA386
CGTTCGATGGGGTTCGTGTGGTCCTGATCATGTTAAGAACATACTATGGCGTTATCGACAAAATACATATATCTGTGATAGTATGAATTAATTGGATGAGGCCCCTTTATCGCCTGGAAATGAAGGCGTCGGACACTGGCAGTAAGAGCTACTATCTCATTAAGGATTTCAGAGTTAAAAGCACCAAGGGAAGGGTGACCAAGTACATCGGAACGGAGGAGCCCAGCTCCCAGAGGGTAGAGGAACTATCAGCAATACACTCCTCCGAGATCGAGCTGAAGGTGGTTGAAAAAAAGGCCGAGATAAGCTCCAAGTTCTACACCACTGATATCCTTCCAGAGGATATCGCCCGAGATCTCATCAAGGTATTAGAGAGGGTGAAGTACCTAGTCCTGGCATTCAAGGGGATCATGACGGCCAAGGAGATCGTGATGTATGAGGAAGGCCTCGAGATCGATTACGTCCATGGGACAACATCGATCGAAGGCAATACCATAAGCCGCAGGGAGACGGGGACGCTCCTCCGCGACGGCATCCTCCCTGAGAATAAAACCCTTCGAGAGATCAATGAGGTCCAGAACTTCAGGAACGTTGCCAGATATCGTAATCGATATCGGGGGAAGGCCGACGCAACATTCATCAAAAAGTTGCATGCCCTGACCATGAACAACATCGATCTGGACGGTGCGGGCGCATTCCGTCGGATCGATGACATAGGTATAGGGGGAAGAGACTTTATGCTCACCCCTTGGCCAATGATCGAGGATGAGCTCAACGAAGCCATCGATGACTATTACACCAGGGTCGAGGCCGGGCATCACCCCTTCATCGAGGCGGTGCGCTTCCATCATACGTTCGAGAGGATCCATCCATTCACTGACGGCAACGGCCGCGTCGGCCGAGAGATACTCAACTACATGCTCATGAGATATGATTATCCTAGGTTACCCTTTGTCAAGGAGAGGGCGCAATATCTGAAGGCACTTGCACAGGGCGATGATGGTGACCATGGGGAGATGGTCCTGACCATGGCGGGGCTCATGATCGAACAGCGGTCCGATGTGGCGGAGCGGAACATGAGAAATCTCTCCGAGATCGCGAAAAGAACGGGGCAGACCAGGCTCATCGACTTTGAACCGTGACTTGGCCGGCGTCCAACAGATGATGGCGTTTTCGCGCTCTTGTCATAACTGCTACGCGGATACATGCGGATACATTAACGAAGCGCGGTACTGATCGGTTCGCCCGGGCATTGGCCCAGGTCCTACCAACATCGTTCAGTGCGCCGTTCAGGAGACGGGCGTCGCCATCAAGGCCGCTTTCCTGGGCGGCGGCAACCAGATCGTGCTGAAGGAGGGACTGCCGGAAGAGAATGGGGGCGCATCCTCCCATTTGTCCAGCGTCGAAGGATGCGCCCTATTGCCGCCTTCATATGATGCGGGTCGTATGTGAAATAGGAAGATATGCAAAAATGTGTTAAGCAACCTATGTATTGAACGCCTATGGACAAAATGCGGATCGCCGCCATCGCCATCATAGTTGGCATCGCCGTCTTCCTTCTGAAGGTGCTAGCTTATCTTTTGTCCAACTCCGTGGCGCTGCTCTCGGACGCCATGGAATCGATCATCAACATCGTTGCCTCGGTGATGATGTACTTGGCGCTGACGGTCGCCAGCAGGCCGGAGGACCTCGATCATAAATATGGCCATTACAAGGCCGAGAACATATCTGCGTTGATCGAAGGCATCCTCATCATCATCGCCGCCGTGGTGATCGTGGAGGCGAGCATCAGCCGGCTCCTCAACCCCGTCCCGCTAGAGAACATTGACATCGGCCTGCTCGTCTCTCTTGGCGCCACCTCCATGAACGGCGCCCTGGCCGCCGTAATGATGCGCGAGGCCCGCAAGAGCCAATCCATGGCCTTGGAGGGCGACGCCAAGCACCTGTTCTCCGACGTCCTGTCCTCAGTAGGCGTGGTCGTCGCCCTGTTCATCGCAACCGTGACCGGTCTGTTCATTCTTGATTCGATCATCGCCATCGTCGTTGCCGTCCTGCTGGCCAGGATGGGCGTTGACGTCCTGCGAAGGACGGCCCACGATCTCATGGACTCCACCTGCGAGGAGGAGGAACAGGTCATTGAGGAGATACTCGACGAGAACAGCGGCTATATCGAATATCACGACCTGAAGACCCGCCGGTCCGGGAGGAGGATCTTCATGGAGGTCCACATGTGCCTGGACGGGGACCTGACCGTTTCGGAGGGCAACCGCATCATCATGACGATCGAGAACGACCTCAGAAAGGCCGTTCCGGGGATCGTCCCCAACATCCGCATCGAGGACCAGACGCACTGCAAGGGGTACACGCCCAGAGGGAGCAAGTAAGCGACTGCGCGCTCGGTTCCCTGCGCTGAACATCCATGGCCGAGGCGGGACATCCCGTTCCACCACCGCATAGGTGAAAGAGCTCGAGCGCCCGTCAATGCCAATGCTCGCTAAAGGGGCATGGATATGATGCCCATGGCTTCTAGAACGCCTCGATATGTATGATGAAGTAGTCATGCTCGTTCTGACACTCTCGACCGAAGCCGGATAGAAGATCCCTGGTGGCAAGATCGCCTCGCCCGTCTCGTTTCTTGCGCCGATGCGGGCCGGAGCGGGGAAGTAAGCGTAGGGGCCGCCGTCGGCCGTGACCTGGCGTTGGCCTCGCTGTAGGCGTACAGACAGAGCCGTTCGCCGTGTGATCGTAGGAGACACGACCCCTGGGGGAATAGCAGATCGCCGGGCTCTCCGAACCGCTGGCGGCAGCGAGGCCAGCCGAGATGCCTGAGCAAATGACGGGTCGGGCCCTCAACGGCCGATTGCAAAATCCATGATCGAGGTCGAAGAACAGTGGATAAGTAAGGAGTGCGGGCGCCGGGATTCGAACCCGAGTTCTAACCTTGGCAAGGTTAAGTGATAACCAGCTACACCACGCCCGCTTGGTAATCCCCAGAATAAACTTCCCTGATATAAAGGTTGCCTATGCTGGACTACCTCCATTCCTGTAATGGAATTAATGGAAGGGGTTTCATGGGCTGACGGCGATCAGGACGTCCCTCACCTGCAGGGTGTCGACCGCCTTGCCCTCGAGGGTGAGCTTCCTCTGCACCTCGACGTAGCGCTTGTCGAGCGTCACGCTGCTGCCGTCAGCCAAGGTCAGGACGAGCCCGCTGTTCTCCACTGCCGGACCTGCTTCGGCAGGATCGAGCGAGGCGAGGAGGTCCATGATCTCCTTGCCCTTCTGCTTGAACGTGGGCCCGATGGCCGATTTGATGGGCTTCAGAGAGGCAACCTTCTCTTCGAGGTC
>DAGU01000011.1:0-5552 GCA_002498285.1 Methanomassiliicoccus sp. UBA386
ACCATGGAAGGCGCCGGAGTACGGCTGAAGAGGGCGTTCGGCGAGGTCGATCCCCGCCTGGACCCCTTCCTCATGCTGGATGATTTCTCCTCTCGGGACCCGTTCGACTACGAGCCGGGTTTTCCGGAGCATCCCCACCGCGGCATGGAGACCGTCACCTACGTCATCAGCGGCCAGATCGATCACCGCGACAGCCTGGGGAACAGCGGCAGCATACAATCGGGCGAGGTGCAGTGGATGACCGCCGGCAGCGGCATCATCCACGCCGAGATGCCGAGGGAGACCTGGGAGCACCTATGCGGCGTGCAGCTGTGGGTGAACCTGCCCAGGGAGAGCAAGATGATGGCGCCCCGATACCGGGACATCGGGGAGGAGGACATACCCATTGTGCAGCCGTCGGCGGGGGTAAGGGTCAAGGTGATCGCCGGCAAGTTCGACGACGCGGTCGGACCGGTGAAGGACCTCGTGGTCGATGTCCATTACCTTGATGTCATCATGGAGCCGAACGCGGAGTTCCGTCATAACATATCGGGCCAGCTCAACGCCTTCGCATATGTGCTGCAAGGCGTCGCGGACTTCGGAGGCAGCATGGCAGGACGGCAGCAACTGGTGGTCCTCGGGGAGGGCGATGAGGTCGCGGTCCGCTCCGGAGAGAGTGGAGCCAGGTTCATCCTGGTCGCCGGCCGGCCCATCAGAGAAACAGTGGCATGGCGCGGCCCCATCGTCATGAACACCGAGGACGAGCTGAAGGACGCCTTCCGCGAGATCCAGGAGGGCACGTTCGTGAGGGCCGAACCGGGGCGCTGATCAACCGCGCTTCTCAATTGGAACGTATTCCAGGCCGTCCTCGCCAACGTACGTGCACACGGGGCGATACAGCACAGGCTTCACCGGACCCGGCGGGAACTTTTCCTCTAGGACATGGGCGGCCCAGCCAGCCGAACGCGCCATGGCGAAAACCGCCGGATAGAAGTCCGGTTCGATGCCCATGGCATGGTACATCGAAGCGGTGTACATGTCGATGTTGGGATAGATCTCCCGGCCCTTGGTGGAGCGGAAATGCTCCTGAGTGGCCAGGACCATCCTCTCGGTCATCTCGTACCACCGGAACTCCGGGCGGTCCTCCATTATCTGCTGGGCCATGTGCTGAAGGATGGCAGCGCGCGGATCGATGGTCTTGTACACCGCATGCCCCATCCCCGACACCCTCTCTCCGTGCTTGAACTGATCGGACACCCACCCCTCCACGCTGTCCGGATCGTTCACATCGAGGAGGTTCTTCATGACCTGTGCATTGGCGCCTCCGTGCAGGGGCCCCGACAGAGCGGCGATGCCGGCCGACACCGCCGCATACATGGTGGCCCGGGTAGAGGCGACCACCCTGGTGGTGAATGTCGAGGCATTGAAGCCATGATCGGCCTGGAGGACGAGGGCGACGTCCAGAAAGCGGTTCATTGTGTCGCTCTGCTCATCTCCCCAGATCATGTACAGGAAATTGGCCGCGTGAGAGAGGCTGGGGTCAGGATCGATGGGCCCCTGGCCACTGCGTAGCCTCTTCCATGCCGCTACCACCGTGGGCGCCACGGCGATTATGCGGATGGCCTTCCGCCGGTTGGCCTCGGGAGACTCGTCGTCCCTATCGGGGCAGGAGCCGGACAGGAGCGACACCATCGCCGACAGCATGGCCATGGGAGATGCGCCGAGCGACTGGGCGCGCATGGCATCCAGCATTCCAGGAGGAAGGTTTCGGTTGGAGGCGAGCTCCTGCGAGAACGAAGTGAGCTGATCGGCATCAGGCAACCGATCGTGCAACAGGAGATAGCATACTTCTTCGAATGTAGAGGACCTCGCGAGGTCCTCTATCGTATAACCACGGTACAGCAGTCTTCCTGCCTCTCCGTCGACCAAGCTGATCCGGGACGTGGCGGCCTTGACCCCCCTCAGCCCGGTATCCTCTGTACCGACCATTGATACGTCATTCGGTAACTAGTATTTTTCCTTAGGGGTTGTTTTGGTGGTCAGAACGGCCCCTGTTATAGCTCCAGCACGGCCGCTATGGCCGTTCCATCGACGGGGATGGAGGGACGATGTTACCGTGGTGACGGGGCTCAGTTATCAAGGCGGCGCTGCCTTGGCACATCAGGGATAATATGGCCAAGGCAATGGTTCTGACCAGGCAGGGATCGATAGACCATTTCGAGATGAGGGACTACCCAACGCCGTCCGCGGCGGCAGGGGACATCGTCGCGGACGTCAGCATGTGTACCATCTGCGGGACCGACGTAGACATCATCCACGGAGGGCAGGAGCTGCCCATGCCCACCCTCCTGGGCCACGAGTGGTTCGGCACCGTGAGGGAACTGGGCGACGGCGTCTTCACGGACTTCGTCGGCCAGGAGCTCAGGGAAGGGGACCTCATCGCCACTTCCAACGGCACCAGGGGAGACTGCTGGTACCTTAACAACGTCCCGGGGCGCAATAATCTCTGTCCGCAGCAGGAGGTCGTGGGCGTGTACCGCCGCAGCGCCGACGAGGCACCCCACTTCTGGGGGGCGTTCGCCGAACACGTGTACATCGAGAAGCACATCCCCGTGTTCAGGCTCCCGCCCGGCCTCGAGGAAAAGGAGCTGGTATGCCTGGAGCCGATGGCGGTGGCCACGCGTTCGTTCAAGCGCGCCCACGGCAGCGGCTCAAGCGGGGCCGGAGCGGGCGAGGGAGTGGACCCGTCGCAGACGGTGGTGATCCAGGGGTTGGGCACCATCGGACAGTGCATGAGCCTGGTTTGCAACGTCAACGGGATGGAGAACATCATCGCCGTCGAGCGTCATCCGGAACGGATCGAGCTTGGGGAGCGGATGGGCGTCACCGGCATTGTGGACCGGGGCGCCCTGGAGACCGTTGAGGATAGAGCGGAAGAGGTCCGCCGCATGACCGGCGGCCGCGGAGCGGACATCGTGTTCGAGTGCGCCGGGACCAACCAGGCATTCGCCGAGGCGTTCAAGCTGGTGCGCAAGGGCGGCACCGTGGTGGAGCTGGGAGTGGCGGGGGACAAGGGAACCATAGAGGTCAATCCCTTCTCCGACTTCTGCGAGAAAGAGGTGAGCGTATTCGGCGTGTTCGGCTATCCCTCCCTGGAATACCGCATGGCCATCGCCACCATGAACGTGGCCAAGCGGAGGGGCATACCGTTCGGCGACATCGTCTCCGACGTCCAGCCCCTTGAGAGCCTCCCGGAGCAGATCATGCGGCACGAGGGGAGGGACGTTCCCGGCTCCATCGCCATCCGGCCGTGATCAGGAGACGACCGCCTCCATCACCAGTGGCCTCGATACCGGCCCTTCGCCGTCTGATATATGGATGACCACCAGGTAGTGCCCGGCGTCATTGAACGTCAGCGTCCCGGCGCCGGACGGGGCCCACAGCCCTTTCGACCACTCATTATAGGTCCCGGCGGCCATGGTCAGCTCCTTGCCGTTGGGCGTCATGGCGGCCGTTCCGGAGAGCATGTTGCCCCCGTCGCCGTTCCACACGGTGTAGAACGCCGTGTTGAAGCCGTTCTCCCACGCCGAGATGGCCGAGGTGGACTCAAGAGCGGAGCGGTCCACCCTGGTGTCGCCTGTATTGTATATGGAGAGGTCCCCGCCCACGTTCATGCTGGTAGGGCAGATCACGCTGATCGTCCAGTTGTAGTAGGTGCCCCAGGGGGCATCATTCCATCGTTCGACAGGCGCCGTAAGGGCGAAGCCGAGCTCGTCGCCGACCCCAGTCTCGTTCTTCCATCCCCCGGCCCACTCGCCCAGCGTCGGCTCTCCGAAGATGTGCGCCCCGTTCTCAGAGATCGCCACCTCAGCGTCCGCGCTGGCCACCCGACCGATCGCCTCGGCCGCCACCCGATAGGTTCCTGCCTCGAAGAACGTGAGCATCAGCAGCATTCTGGACGAGCCATCCGACACCGTGCCGGTGAGCGAGCCGTCCTCCTCGGTCATGAGTAGCGTTCCAGACGGAGCGTCGAGGGGGAACGCTCGCACATCCACCTTGTCCGGTTCGATGCCGTCGACCGTCACCGCGATCGGCGAAGCGTCATCGAAACCGAGCTCCATGAACACCGGCCAATACCCCTCGGTGCGCACGGTGAGGTCCTCCCTGAGCGTCAGGCTGATCCCGCCAGCCTGAGCATTGTCGCCGTCCCCGAGATCGAGGATGCCTCCAGAAAGAAAGGCTGCGACGAGAGCAAACGACGTGAGCACCAGCAGACCGGAGCGGAAGATGAGGCCAGGTCTTCTCAGATTATCCCCGCTCATTCTTGTCAGCCGGGAATAGATAAGTGTGATGCATGAGAAGCGGCGGCCCCGGGCCGTTTCCAGGCGCGTTCAGCGGCCTCAGATCTCGATAGGCCTGCCCACCGCCCTGGCCCTGACCCTCATCTCCGCCAGCTGGGTGATGCCCGGAGCATCGGGAGTGACCACCCTCTCCTCTTCCACGGTTATCTTCACCGCTGGATGCAGTGCGCCGGCCCTCGTCGCCCGACCCAGGGCATGCTCGCTCGCCAGCTCCTTGGCGCGCCGCACCGCATCGTGCTCCTTAAGGAACGAGATGGGGGTGGAGAAGGCGGAGTGCACCGCAAACCCCTTGTCCCGCGGATACACGAAGACGTCCACATACTCGGATATGTGTCCGCATACCGCTCCCACCGCATTGCCGATCTCGTGGTCCTGTGGGATGATCACCCGTGCGCCGATCTTTCTCTCCAGGGCGGCAATGTAGGCCTGGGCCGGCGCCCCGATGCCCACCACCGGAGCGTCCAGGACGGTGTTGAACCGCAGAGGGCCACAGGCCCTCTTCCCGCTGACCATTCCCATGACCTCGTGGAACGCCGGATCGTCAGGTAGAGAGCCCAGGGCGTCGGTCAGCACCTTCCTCACGACCTCCTCGGCGATCTGCGAGGTGACGGCGTCCAGGACGCTGTCGGCGAACTCCTCCCTGCCGACGGACATTACCCTGGCGAAGAGGTCCGCTCCCTGGACGGCCGCTTCGACGTCCCCCTCGGTGTATGCGCCCTTCACGTGGAGCGCATCGGTCGGGGTGAACCCTATGCTGGCGATCGCCCCGCGGGCGCGCATCTCGTCCAGCATGGGCAGCAGGAGAACGATGTCGAGGTCGTTCTTTATCTGAGAAAGGGTGCGGGGCCCCCGCTCGGCCAGATATGCGGCGAGCCTGCCCTGCGAGCCTGACAGGCCATGGCCACGCTCCGTGAGATAGATGAAGCGGGCCTGGCCGACCTCTCGCATCCTCGACGTGATGTCTGGGAACCAGCGGGCGGCGAAGCATAGCGGCACCACCCTCTGAGGCCCTATGGCCAGCCCGCCCTCCGCCGACGCCCGTACCTCGGAATCGCCACCCAGCGCGGAGGTCCTCATGTCCACCGCCTCCACCCTGGTGCGCCATCTGCCCACCGTGGAGCCGTTTTTGCTGACCTTGGGTATGCCGCACCTCAGCACGGCGATGTCGGTGGAAGTCCCGCCCATGTCCACCACCACGCAGTCGTCGATGCC
>DAGU01000011.1:5667-9778 GCA_002498285.1 Methanomassiliicoccus sp. UBA386
CTCAGCACGCGGCCCCCCATGGCGCTGGCCGCCGGGCCCGACAGGATGGTGTCCACCGGCCTCTCCCTGGCGGTGCGCAGGTTCATGAGCGTTCCATCGCCCTTGAGCACCAGCACCGGAGCTGTCAGACCCCTTTCCTTGAGGATGCTCAACACCCTATCAAGGAAGTCGGTCATCACCGGCAGGAGGCGGGCGTTCAGCACCGCGGTCACGGTGCGCTCGTATATGCCCAGCTCAGCCGTCAGTTCATGCCCGGCGACCACCGGGAGGCCGTACCTCCTCTGGACCAGGTCCTTCACGCCGTTCTCTTGGTAGGGGTTCTGCGTTGAGAACAGGCCGGAGACCACCAGCGAGTCTATGTGCGGGGCCATCTCCTGAACCTTCCTGTCCAGCTCCCCCATGTCCAAAGTGGCAAGGGGATTGCCCCGGGAGTCGTGGCCCCCCGGGAGGAAGCGCTGCACCCTGGCCCCCAGCTCCCATCCCTTCTCGGGCTTCCAGCCCAGCCCGATCAGGCCGACCTGCCCGCCCCTGCCCTCCAGGACGGAGTTGGTGGCCAGGGTCGTGGAGACGCCGATGAGGGAGGGCTCGAAAGGCCGTTCTCCGAAGTCCTCCAGGGCGGCGTCTATGGACTCCATCAGGCCTCCGCTTAGGTCGTCGTGCGTCGTCCTGGCCTTGGACTTAGCCAGCACGCTGTCGGAGCGAAGGTCCATGATGACGGCGTCGGTATAAGTGCCGCCCGTGTCGATGCCGAGGCCGTATACTGGTTCCAATGGAGAGCGAATTATTCTCACCGGTCCGTTACGCATCGGCTCCGACGTGTCGGAGCCTGGGCAGAGGTAAGGCCAACATTTGGTATATCTACTGCGGCTAAAATCGCTCAACTTGGCTCCGTTGGACGGGACGTCCTCGTTCCCTCGACCGGTCCGCTATCTTGCCGCCTCCACGCAGACGCGTATGGATAGGCGGCAGGCAAGGGACGCCGGAGGGCATGGTTGAAATAAAGGGCGATGCCAAGTCTTGACGGGATAGGTATGACGCTCAGATGTCCCTGCGGATGCGAGATCAACGGCAATGGCGACAGTGAACGCTCCAGGAACTTCAAGGAGCACCTCGTCAAGGAACATGACCAGGACAGAGACTCGCTTCGGATGCTCGAGTTGAGGGAGGAGCTGGGAGAGGAGGTCACGAGAGGATTGCTCCTGATGGAAATGGAGATGCGGGCCCATCTGGCTCCGTCCACCAGAAGCCGGGACGAGATCTTTGCCGATTCAATGAGGGAATGCGGCGGTGTCTGCGTGACAGAGTTCTCCATGAGCAGGGAGCAGCTGGAGGACTACGCCAACACCATCACCTGCCCGGCCTGCGGGTGCAAGGTCGGAGGGGATGACGACGGGCAGCTCTCCGATGCGCTACGCGAGCATTGCAACGGGCATGAGGAGCTGCGAACGAAAATGGTGATGCGCGCCCTGCCCAGCCCTCGCTGAGAAGATGACGGACGGTTGGGGGGCACGAGCGGAAAAGAAGTTTGGGAGGGGAGCATTTCCACGCGCTCCCTCTCCATCAGGGCATGGGCTTGTTCTCCGCCTAGTTCGTAATGCTCTCGCTGCGGCTTGTGGCAAGGTTCGGGTCCGGCGAGAGGCGGCCGTCAACGGATGTTGTCTGCCGGCCTGCTCGTCGCCCTCATACACCTACCGGACGCTCTCTCGGCTTCTCCGGCGCGGTCTTCCCCAAACCGAGAGACCGCTCAAGAGCACCATTCTGGTCGCCTGAACGACCTCATACCATATTTCAGTTGATGTTTATATATTTTATTTATGACTCAATTGTATGAGTATTGAATGAACTATTGATTACTCCATCGGGTCCGCTAGAGCGAACGGGCTCGACGCCAATACCTTTCAGGACGATCACGCGGGACCTGGGAACCATGTTCCTGGTGGCAGCGGCCTCGGGGCCAGGTCATTCCTGTACGGCTTGAACGATGGTGGTTATCGACGAACCGAGGGATCGCCGTCGCAGGGGTTTGAGACGACCAAGGCCTCATTCGATCGCAGGCCATGGCAGATAACAAAGAGTTAATTATATGCCGCTCAAATAAAGTCGGATGTATGCTAGGGGGAAGAGAGAAGGTAGTGGAACGTACCGTGTTCGAACCGGCCCGGCCCACTTTTTCAGGCAACGGGTTCAGAGGAACGTCGCTGGGAAGGACCCGATTGGCAATGGATTGGGTCGGGAAGGACGATATCCTTCTGGACATCGGATGCAGTGACGGGGTGCTTGTGTCCGGGGCATTGGGAAAGTGCAAGCGGGCCGTGGGCCTGGACGTCGATGAGGTGATGCTGCATAGAGCGCGGTCGCTCTATCCGGAGGCCGAGTTCTATCATGGCTCGGCGGACGATCTGCCGTTCGACGATGGCACCTTCTCAGCAGTGTCCATGCTGGACGTGCTGGAGCACGTCCCCGATCCGGCGGCGTCGCTGAAGGAGGTGGACCGGGTGCTCCAGCCGGGGGGACGCTTGATACTGTCGGTGCCCCACCGCGGAACGTTCGGATTCGTGGACGCCCAGAGGTCCCTGCTGTTCGCGGCGGGAAGAAGGATCGCTCGCGGGAAGAGGGAACCGGCGCCGGAGCACCGCCATTTCCTGCTGGACGAGTTGATCAAGATGGTCGGGTCGAACTATGAGATCGGCAGGATGCACAGGGGCGGCTTCCTTCTCTTTCCGCTGTGCGGCTACGCTCTGATGTTCACAGACAACGTGAACGTGCCGGCGATGTCCCGCGCCATCCGTCGGCTGGAGGAGCGCGACTATCGGCGGGACTATGGAGAACGCAGCTGGCACCTCATGGTGGAGTTCATCAAGGAGGTGCCGACGGAGAGTTGAGGCCGATGGTTCAAGCGTGACCCTGGATAATTGGGTTGGCATGGTCAAGGGGCCCATCGATCGATGCGATATGATGGGCAGTTCATGACCTATGCTCGAATGAAGGGGCCAGCTGAGGGAAACGGTCGTAAGCCCAAGTAAGGGCATATCTTCCAGGAATACTTAGGTTTTCGAATCGACATCTTCATCGCCCATCAAACTAGGAGGAGCGTACTGACCTCAATTCCCTACGATTTCTTTTCTTCCAATGAATTTTTACACAGCAGATTATATTAATCCAGGCCCATGCTATTCATCATTCGGCCCCGTAAGCAAAGGATTAATCCTCTTCACTACTTACTCCAGTTCCTTGACGAGGCTGATGGTGTTCATCGACGAAAGTGGCACAACCGACGTTACGGAATCTGTGTTCACGACGGCTGCCGTATGGTGCATGCCATCCAATAGAGGTGGAGCTCAAAAGGTCCTTGGATATACGACTGAACGCATAAAAGATGAGATCAAGGCTGAAATGGGAGGAAGACCAAATGAGATTCATCATTCTGGGGGATTACACAGGTTCAGTGATCGCCTCCTCGAGATCGTCCACAGAGACTGTTATGATGATTTCTCAATAGAAAAACGGAATTTGCGATTGATACAGCAACCAATAATGTACAGTTGCAATTTTGTAAACCCATCAATTGAAGCCATCCTGCCTGGGTATGATAGTAAGACCTATGGGAATATTGTCAGAGCACGCGCAATAGCGAAGTCGTTACAACCGTTGTTCATGTACGGTGGCGAGGAGCCGATAGAAGCTGAGGTAATCCTGGATGATAAGGTCTGGTCGAAGGCCGTCTCGATGTGTTCCAGACCAATAACGGAAGCCTTGAATGGGAACAAGGTCCATATCCAATTTTCCTGTCATGATAGTATGAAGATCCCCGGAGTCCAATTGGCAGACCTAGCGGCCGGGGTCTCACATAGCTTTCAGAGAGAGGGCAAGGAAAGAAAAGCCTATGAGCTAATAGGAAAAAGAACTATCATCCATATTGGGGAAAGAAGAGCCCCGGGAGTATTGCCCCTTTAAGAAAAAAACGAAGTATGAGACCAATGAGAAGGGCTCGTAACCATTCACAGATGGGTCATTGACCTTCACACCGTCTCAGTTTACGAAAGGAAATATCATTTAGATGCATAAGTACCTTTGCATCTATAATGTCGATTCCATTATAATTATCGCTTTG
>DAGU01000077.1:0-2512 GCA_002498285.1 Methanomassiliicoccus sp. UBA386
CGTGGCGCTGAAGGACTCCATGAAGTTGGTATGCACATCGCGCGTCTCCAGCTCGGCGGACGGCGATGGCTGCGCCGCTACGCTGGCGGTAAGGGAGAGAACGACAACCAGGATGACGGCGACCCATGCAGCACGCATCAGTAGCATGATTGGCAACGGACGAATGATAAATCCGCCGGGCAATCCATTTTTCTAGGGAGTGTCGGTTCATGGAACGAATGAAGCAGGCCGCCCGCTCCCAGGACAACCCCAACTTCATCAAGATGTACCACGGCCGGCTGGCGATCAACGTGCCGAGGAGCATTTTCGTTGGAAACACCGTCGAGCTGGTGCCCGAAGAGGTGAAGAAGTTCCGCCGGACCCTCAGCTCCCGGTACCCGTGGCTGTCACGCTACGCTCTCGACGAGATCGTCAAGGGGGCGCAGGAGGCCATGGCCGATCATATGGAGCGGACCAAGGGCGCCGTTCAGCGGGCCCGGGAGCACCTAGCCAAGGGGCAGACCAGGATCGCGCTGAGGCTGGTGGAGGACCACCTGGTCAAGGAGCCGGAGGACGAGGACGCGTGGTTCCTGGCCGCCGAGCTGTTGCTGAAGATGGGAAAGGGCGAGGATGGCTTCCGCGCGATGAACAGAGCGAGGGAGCTAAGCCGGCGTTAGGAGCGCGTTGATGGCGTCGGCCACCTCTTGCACGGTGGCGCCCCACGGCACGATGGCCAGGTTCTCCTTGATCTGATATCCCTCCCGCACGCGGCAGCATTTGACCAGGCGCTTGCGGCCGTCGCGCGGCGCCAGCTCCTGAGGGCACATCTCGATCCGGGGGATATCGCCATGGTACAGCGTGCGGTAGATGCGGGCCGACAGGTCGCAGCCCACCAGGGTCGCCTCCTCCCCGACGTCGGGCAGCTGATCAAGGTAGTAGGCCTTCCTTCCGGATGTCAGGCCAGAGGCCTCGCACGGGAAGACGGCCGCCGGCGTTTTCACGTCCGCGGCAAGCTCATTGAGGTCTACCTCCTCGTAGCGCGGGACCACAGGAAAATGGACCAGTCCGGAAAGGAGCGCTCGCTCCACCAGCACCGACAGCTTGGACGGCCTGGGCGGAACGACGTCGAGAACGTCCAGGTGGATGATCTCGTCCGGCATGACGAAGGATACATGGTCGAAGAGGCCCTCGACCACCACCGTCCGGCCGGGATGCGCCTCGGCCACCTTGGCCATGCTCGATGGATTGATCACGTCCACCGTCGGGTCGATGACGAGGTCGACATCGTCGGGCAGGGCAAGAATGCGGTGGCTGACAATGGGCCGGAACAGCCCCATTCCCTCCGCCTTGGTTATGGCGACCACCGCAACATCGTCGCCGTGGCGCAGGACGTAGTGATCGCATCGAGTGTACGCTTTCTTTCCCTGTATCTCGCGCTCGATGTTCTCGGCCGTCAAGTCGAAATCGACCTTCTTGACGGCTACGTCCTTGCAGTGCCCGGGGAGCATGTTCTCACCAATGAACGGCCGCTCTTAAATGTTATTTAATGTTCGTAATTCCGGGGATGTGGAATTTAATTGAAGATAAGCTTATCTAGGCCTAGCTGAATTAACGGTGGACGCCGGGATGACAGAGCGGCCATGTGGCGGACTGCAGCCCCTAGGGCTTCGGTCCCTCAGGCAGTTATCCGCATACTCGAGTTCAAATCTCGATCCCGGCCCCATTTTCTCTTTTCTCTGCCTTTGCTAACGGGAGCATTTCGCATCCTTCTCCCCATGATGCTCTTTTTTCTTCGATAAAAGATAATAGGCACCTAGTCCGTTCCTTTACCCGGTGATGCAATGCTGTACCGAAACATCCTGGAAGCTATAGGTCACACGCCAATGGTGAGGCTGAACCGGCTTGCCGGCGAGAGAAGCGCCCAGGTCTATGCCAAGCTGGAGTCCTTCAACCCCATGCACTCGGTGAAGGACCGTGTCGCCCTGTCCATGATAGAGGCCGCTGAGCGTGATGGCCATCTGCGCCCCGGAATGTACGTGGTGGAGCCGACCTCCGGCAACACCGGCATCGGCCTCTCGATGGTCTGCGCGGCCAAGGGGTACCGCCTGGTCATCACCATGCCGGAGACGATGAGCGTCGAGCGCCGCCGCCTCATGGCGGCCTTCGGCGCGGAAGTCGTCCTCACGCCCGGCAGGGAGGGAATGACCGGGGCCATCTCCAGGGCCGAGGAGATGGTTCGTTCAGACGAATACGCGTTCATGCCCCAGCAGTTCAAGAACCCCGCCAATCCGGAGGTTCATCAGCGCACCACGGCGGAGGAGATCCTGGCTGATCTGCCGGACCTCGACGCCTTCGTGTCGGCCGTCGGCACCGGGGGTACCATAACCGGCGTCGGCCGCGCGCTGAAGGAGAGGAAGTGCGACGTGGAGCTGGTGGCCGTGGAGCCGTCGTCATCGCCCGTGCTGTCGGGAGGAAAACCAGGGCCGCACCGCATCCAGGGCATCGGCGCTGGCTTCGTGCCGGACACCTGCGA
>DAGU01000077.1:2776-3045 GCA_002498285.1 Methanomassiliicoccus sp. UBA386
TGGTGGTCCTGCTGGCCGACACGGGAGAAAGATATCTAAGCACAGAACTGTTTTCGATGGACTGATATGAGCTGGAAGGACGACGTCTATACGGTGCTGGAGCGGGACCCCGCGCCCAAATCGTTCTCCGAGGCCCTCATGTTCAGCCAGGGGCTTCATGCCGTTCTGCTCCACCGCGTATCGCATCGTCTGTACCTCAAGGGCGAGTACAAGATGGCCCGCCTCATCAACTACTGGGCCCGCGTGCTGACCGGCGCGGACATCCATCC
>DAGU01000077.1:3335-4825 GCA_002498285.1 Methanomassiliicoccus sp. UBA386
GGAGAGAACGTGAAGATCGGCGCCGGCTCCGTGGTGGTGAAGGACGTCCCGCCCAACGTCACGGTGGTCGGCATCCCGGGAAAGGTGGTCCAGAGGAAGAACTGCGAGCGGGACCGCCTGTATAAGGTGCGCCAGGAAAGCCTTCCCGACCCCCTCATGGAGACCTTGACCGAGCTGTGCAACGCCATCGATTCCATGGAGAAGAGGATCGAAACCCTGGAAGGGATGCTGAAGAAATGAGGATCGCCGTACTTGAGCGGTTCGACCCTTGAGGCAGGATCGAGCAGCAGCATCGGAGTCGTTCTCAGCTACGAGTTTTTTCCATGATCATCTGGGCCCCGTTCTGCTGGAGCTCGGCGTTACCTCCCGACCCCCAATCCATGATGACAATATCTTGAATGCGATGATCGCATACAGGTCGCCCCCGCCATTGGTCGGCTAGGTAATGCCGACAGCGCTTTTCCCGCGCGGGTCGGACCTGGGAATCGATCAAGCTGATCGGAACAGCGCCTCCCCGGAGCCCGCTCGGGCGGTGGGCCTACATGGGTAAGGAATGCACCTCTGCCCGATGGCCAGTGGGGCGGTTAAGCAAACAATAACTACTAAGGCCGGCATTATCGTTCGGACATTTCGAGGGATATGGTGACACTGCGCATCTACAACACATTGTCGAAGAAGGAAGAGGAGTTCGTGCCGCTGGATGATCGCAAGGTCCTGATGTACGTATGCGGCGTTACGGTGTACGACGATATGCACATGGGGCACGCCCGCTCGGCTATCGTTTTCGACATGATCGCCCGCTACCTCCGCTTCCGCGGTTACGAGGTCAAGCATGTCACCAACTTCACCGACGTTGACGACAAGATCATCAACCGGGCGGCCGAAAGGGGCGTGGAGCCGCTCGAGCTCTCGGCGATGTACATCGAGCGCTACTTCGACGACATCGACCGCCTCGGGGTTCGCCGCGCCGATGCCTATCCCAAGGCCTCGGAGAGCATAGAAGATATCATCGCCATGATCCAGAAGATCGTCGATAACGGCTACGGATACAGGAGCGAGGACGGCAGCGTCTACTTCTCGGTGGAGAAGGTCGAGGACTACGGGCGCCTCACCGGACAGCGGCTGGAGGACATGCAGGCGGGGGCCAGGGTCGAGGTGAACGAGATGAAGCGCCATCCCTATGACTTCGCCCTGTGGAAGGCCGCCAAGCCGGGCGAGATCTCATGGGACTCCCCGTGGGGCAAGGGCCGCCCGGGATGGCACATCGAATGCTCGGCCATGTGCACCCGGCATCTTGGTGAAACGATCGACATCCATGGCGGCGGCAATGACCTCATATTCCCACACCACGAGGACGAGATCCTGCAGTCGGAGGCGGCCAACGGAAAACCCCTCTCCCTTTACTGGGTCCACCACGGCATGTTGCAGGTGGAGGGGGCCAAGATGGCCAAGTCGGCCGGCAACTTCTTCTCGGTGCGGGACGTCCTGAA
>DAGU01000077.1:4982-5264 GCA_002498285.1 Methanomassiliicoccus sp. UBA386
TACTCGCCCGCCGCCCTGGAGGAGGCGTCGGCCAGTCTGCGCAGGCTGCACAACACCTACTCGGAGCTGCAGGCCGCCATCGACACCGCCAAGGGGGACCACGATGCCTCCGCTGAGGTGGAGACGTTCCGAAAGGCCTTCATCGAGGCGATGGACGCCGATCTCAACTCCAGGGCGGCCATCTCGGCGCTGTTCGAACTGGTCCGCGAGGTGAACAAGCTCCTGTCCGACGGACGGCTAAGCCGTCAGGGCGCCGAGAACGTGCTCGCCGTCATGGACGAG
>DAGU01000077.1:5502-8025 GCA_002498285.1 Methanomassiliicoccus sp. UBA386
CTGGCCGACAAGGTCAGGGACGGCCTCAAGGCCCGCGGGATCGAGGTCCAGGACACCGCGGAGGGCGTGAAGTGGAAGAGGGCCGCCTGACCGCCTGGAAGAAGGCCGTCCTGCTGACCGGCGGCGCGATCAAGGTGCCGGCCGACTTCCGCCCCCCGTTCCCGCTGTCCCGCTCCACGGCGGGCCCGGGGGCCGGCTCGCCCAGCATGGTGTTCTGCTTCGGCGGCACCAGGGTCAAGAAGGCCATATCCGCCGAGGAGGGGGACTTCGAACTGGTGAAGGTCGACGATCGATACTCCATAATGCGGTCGGGAGAGACGCTGGTCGACAATGTCACCTTTCAGCCGACCTTGCACCACGCTCCCGAGCAGGCCTTCTTCAACCTTTCTACCGAGTGCATCTACGCCTGCAAGTTCTGCACCTCCCCCCGCCTGGACCGGAGGATCACCAAGTCCCTCGATGCCGACCGCATCGTCAACATGGCGGTTGCAGCCCATAAGAAAGGAGGGCTAAAAGCGGTTGCGCTGACCTCGGCGGTGGTCTCGACGCCGGAGGAGACGGTCGACCGCATGGTCGAGGTCGTGAGACGTGTCAGGGCGGCGCTTCCAGGGATGCCGATCGGCGTGGAGCCGTACGTGGACCGGCTGGAGCAGATCGACGCGCTGCGGGAGGCGGGCGCCGACGAGATCAAGTTGAACATAGAGACCTATGACCGGGAGATATTCTCCAAGGTGTGCGGGGAGCTGGACCTCGACTGGGTCTTGGAAGCCATCTCATACGCAGTGAAGGTGTTCGGCCGCGGCAAGGTGACGTCCAACATCATCATCGGAATGGGGGAGAGCGACGAGAACCTGCTGGAGGGCGTCGAGGCCTTGGCCAAGATGGGGTGCATCGCCGTCCTGCGGCCGCTCCGGCTCAACGATCTTAACCGCCAGGCCATGGAGGACGCCCTTGGCCCTCTTCTCCCGACCGGCCCGGAAAGGCTTCTTCGCCTGGCAGAGGAGCATAAGAGGATCCTTCAGGAGAACGGCCTTGACACGAGGGAGGTCAGGACCATGTGCCCCGAGTGCCGCTGCTGCGACATAGTCCCCTTCCGAGATATCTAGATATTTAGGCACACCAAATTTTTTTATATGCCGGCTCCATCTCCGTTTCGTGAAGATCAGCGAGAACGCCGAGGACTACCTGGCATGCATCTACGATCTATCCCACAAGGGGGTCCCGGTCAAGACGTCCGAGATCTCTGGCCGCCTCAAGCTATCTCCGGCCAGCGTGACCGAGATGACCCAGAGGCTGGCCTCGGAGGGATATCTCAACTATGAGCGTTACAAGGGCGTGACGCTAACCCCGGCCGGCAACAGGGTGGCGGAGAGGATAAAACGCCGCCATCGTCTGCTGGAGAGGTTCCTCGTTGATGTTCTGGGCCGCACCTCTGAGGAAAGCCACCAGGAGGCCATGAGGCTGGAGCACAACTTCTCCGACGAGTCGGTGGAGATGCTGTCCCGCATCATGAACAACCCCACCGTGTGTCCGGACGGCGACCCCATCCCCGCCCCCCAGGTCCCTATGGGGGATGAGGTGCCATCATTCCCGATCATCGAGCTGGAGGAGGGAGAGGAAGGCATGATCTCCCACCTCATATGCGACGAGCCGGCGAAGATCCGTCGACTGATCAGCATGGGCTTCGTTCCTGGCAGAAAGGTCGTGGTGGAGGAGCACATCCCCATGGGGGGCCCTCTCCTTGTACGGCTTGACGAGATGAGGGTGGCAATAGGCCGGGACTATGCTTCCCTGATACAAGTGGAGAAGTGAGCCCTTGAGGCTCGTCCTGCTCGGGAACCCCAACGTCGGGAAGTCGGTGCTGTTCTCCCGCATCACTGGCATAGGGGTCATATCATCGAACTATCCGGGCACCACGGTGGAGTTCGAGGAAGGCGTGGTGACGTACGGAGGAAAGCGCATATCGGTGTTCGACCTCCCCGGCACCTACTCGCTGGCCGGCAGCACCGAGGACGAGAGGGTCGCCACCGGACTGCTGTTCGAGAAGAGGCCCGACTGCATCATCGCGGTGGTCGACGCCACCCGGCTGGAGCAGAACCTGGTGCTGGTGCTGCAGCTCATAGAGCTGGGGTATAAGGTCATCGTAGCGCTCAACTTCATGGACCAGGCGCGGAAGAGGTACGCGCTGGACGTCGATCGTCTGTCGGCCATCCTGGGAGTGCCGATCGTTCCGACCGTGGCCACCACCGGCGAGGGCGTGGACCTGCTGATGCAGAACGTCGTATCCGGCGAGGTCCAGCGCTCCTCTTACGTCACGAGGTACGACAGCCACATCGAGGCGTTCCTTGAGGATATGATGGACGGACGGGTCGCCACCGGGAAGGGCTTCCCGATCCGGGGCGCCCTGATCAAGCTTCTGGAAGGGAACGACCTGTTCGTGGAGCAGTTCCCCCCGGCCGTCCAGGTCGCTGCCGACGACTACCGTGAGATGTTCCACGATGAGCACGGCGAGGACGTGGAGGT
>DAGU01000077.1:8185-8748 GCA_002498285.1 Methanomassiliicoccus sp. UBA386
ACGCTGCGGGACCGCATCTCCGAGCTGACGCTGCGCCCCGCCACTGGGATACCCATCCTGGTGACGATGCTGGTCGGCATCTTCCTGGCGGTGGTGCTGATAGGCGGCGCTTTGGAGGAGCTGCTGCTCGACGGCTATGCCCTCCTGGTCGGCGATTTCTTTGATCAGCTGGCCTCATTCATCGGCGGCACCGTCGGGGAGATCGTCGCCACGGGCGTGGACCTGTCCATCCAGGCCATCCTGGCCATAGTGGTGCCGTACATCCTGGTGTTCTACCTCATCCTCGGCGTGCTGGAGGACTCCGGATACCTGCCCAGGGTGGTCATGATGCTGGACGGCATCATGGTGAAACTGGGACTTCACGGCCGTACCATCATCCCCATGATCGTGGGGACCGGCTGCAACGTGCCGGCGGTCCTGGCCACCCGGACGCTGGAGTCGCGGCGGCAGCGCATCATATTGGCCACCATCGTCGTCATGGTGGTCCCCTGCTCCGCCCAGACGGTCATCATCATCGGCACGGTCGGGCAGTACTCGGGCATCATGTGGGCGGCGCTGATATA
>DAGU01000077.1:8908-9438 GCA_002498285.1 Methanomassiliicoccus sp. UBA386
GCGGAGCCGCCAAGCCTGGCCATTGAAATACCGGAGCTCAGCCGCCCGTCAGTGCGCAACGTGCTGGGGAAGACCTGGATGAGGATCAAGGACTTCTTCGTGATAGCCTTCCCTCTGCTGCTGGTTGGAAGCCTGTTCCTCGAAGCGCTGATGGCCTATGACATACTGGACGCGCTGGTGGAGCCGCTGGCCCCCCTCACGGAGGGCCTACTGGGCCTTCCCCCGGCCATCATCGTGGCGCTGGTCTTCGGCGTCCTGCGGAAGGAGATGGCGCTCCAGATCCTGTTCGTCATCTTCGCCCTGGGCGCCGGAGGCGACCTCAGCGTCGTGCTGACGCCTCAGCAGATGTTCGTGTTCGCCCTGGTGATGGCCACCTACATGCCATGCCTGGGGGTCCTGGCCGCCCTCATCAAGGAGTTCGGCCTGAGATCGTCCCTGGCGATCTCGGCGGCCTCCATCACCCTGGCGCTGGCCCTTGGCACCGCCGCCAACTATCTCTTCCAGCTGTTCGCAATGCTGTGACGTGGCGG
>DAGU01000077.1:9629-10868 GCA_002498285.1 Methanomassiliicoccus sp. UBA386
TGGCGAGGGCAATTCCCATATACCGGCCGCTCCGAGGTCCATGGGAGGCGTAACATGGACATCATAAAGAGATTGAGAGAGGAGCACGACGAGCTTCAGACGGTGTTCAGCAACATGCTGAACTCGGAGATAGATGATCCCGAGTCATATGGCAAGGGGTTCATCGACCTCATGATCGCCGTGGAAAGCCATGAGAGGGCAGAGGAGCAGACCATCTATGCCCTCCTGGGGACCGACCTCGATATCCGCCCCATTGCGCTGCAGTCGCTCGAGGAGCACCGCATCATGCGCCAGCTCATGCGCGACCTGGCCGAGATGGAGATCACCGAGGAGGTCTGGCTCCCCAGGTTGGTGGTTGCCAACAACATGCTGTCGTTGCACATACAGATCGAGGAAGGCAACATACTGCCGCTCATAGAGCAGATATACGATCAGGATATGCGCGAGAAGCTGGACCGGGACTTCGAATCGGCTCACCGCGCCACGGTGCAACAGTTGCGCTCATGAGGGGGCGTTGTCCTAGCTCGTAGGGAGGATGCCCTCTTCCTATAGGCCATGCGGTTGCGCCAGCGGCAGCGAGACGACGAACCTGACCCCCCCGGTGCGGTCTCCAGCCACTCGGTCCTCCACCATGACGTTGCCGCCGTGGCCCTCCACCAGCGTTCGCAACAGGAATAGTCCCAGGCCTTGGCCCGGCACCTTGTCGGAACCTCGCACTCGGCGGTCGAAGAGGCGTGCCTTGATAGCATCCTCGATGCCATCGCCGTCGTTCTCCACCGAGACGATCGCGCGGTCGTCAACCCGCCTAGCCCTGACCCATATGTGCACCTCTCCTGAGGTATGGACGATGGCATTGCTCAGCAGGTTGACGAAGGCCTCCCTCAGCAGGCCGTTGCATTCGATGACCAGCCCCTCCCCGACATCCTGTTCGAGGTGCACCTTTCGGCCGAACGGAATGGAGAGCTCGCCGACGACGGCGTGGAGCATCTCGCCGAGGTCCCTTCGTTCCCACGCCTCCCCGGCACGCTGCACCTGCTGGATGGCCGATATGAGCCCGTTGGAGGCCTGCAACACCCCCAGGCACTTGTCCGCATACGATGCGACATGGGGATCGACGCATCCGCTCTGGCGCATCAGCTCCAGGTTTCCCATGAGGGCGGTGTTGAAGTTGGCGATATCATGGGTCAGGACGTCGAGGTATAGCTCAGCCTCTCCCTTGGCGATGCCGGCGCGCCTCTC
>DAGU01000013.1:0-2031 GCA_002498285.1 Methanomassiliicoccus sp. UBA386
ACATGGGCGCACGAGATTTGAATATAAAGAGGTGACCAAATGGCAAGGAAATTGATCATATTCGAAGGGGCGTTGTGCTGCTCCACGGGCATATGTGGCCCAGAGCCGGACAAGCCATTGATCCAGCTGAACGAGGACGTGAAGAGGCTCAGAGTCGAGTTCCCTCAGAACAGCATCATCAGAGTGTCGTTGTCCTTTAACGCGGGAGCCTTCCTAGAGCATCCCGAGATAACCAAGCTGGTGAACGAAATGGGGACCGAGATCCTGCCCATCACATCCCTGAATGGCAAGATACTCTCCAAGCGGAGATACATGAGCTACGAGGAGATGAAAGCTGCGCTCCTGGGAGCGGAGTGAGCGGAGATCTGGGGTGAACACGTTGAACGATCTGATCGAGCCCAAAAAGGGCGATACCAAATTCATCTTCTTCAGCGGAAAGGGCGGAGTGGGGAAGAGCACCATGAGCTGCGCCACCGCGGTATGGCTGGCCCAAAAGGGGTACAAGACGCTGATCGTCACTACTGATCCGGCCCCTAACTTGGGCGACATCTTCGGACAGGAGATCGGGCATCGCGTTACCGCCGTTCGCACTGTCCCGAACCTCTATGCGACGGAGATCGATCCGGACGTGGCATCGCAGGAATACCGCGAGCGGATGGTCGCTCCCATGAAAGGCATCCTGGACCAGAAGAACCTGGAGGTGATGATGGAGCAGATGAAAAGCCCATGCGTGGAAGAGGTCGCCGCCTTTGACAGCTTCATCGAGTTCATGGACGACCCGCAGTATGATGTGGTCGTTTTCGACACTGCTCCGACCGGCCATACCATAAGGCTGCTGGAGCTGCCCAGCGGGTGGTCCACTGAGCTGGACAAGGGAGGATCGACCTGTATCGGGCCGAGCTCGTCGCTGCAGGGCGCTAAGGCGAAATACAAAAAGGCGATCGGCTACCTGCAGGACGGTGGGAAGACCTCGTTCATCTTCGTCCTCAAGCCGGAGAGGTCTTCCATTCTAGAGACAAACCGCAGCATGGAGGAGCTGTCCGGCCTGGGCATCAATACCGCCTCGCTCATAATCAACGGCGTTCTGCCGGCCGAGGCAGCGACGGACGAGTTCTTCCGCAACAAGAAGGCAGAGGAGGACAAGATGCTGGACGAGATCCGGAAGGAGTTCGTCCTCAACACCATGCACTTCCCTCTGCAGGAAACGGAGATCAACGGAGCGGACGCTCTGGCATCCGTCGCTTCCTATCTGTTCGATGGCAAGGAAATAAAGATCCGAGGCCCGGAAGGTGAAGCCCCGGCGCACAAGGAAGTGGAGAGCGACGTAGCTGCGGCAAGGGAGCTCCTCCGGCCGACGAACGGAACGCGGTACATCTTCTTCACCGGCAAGGGCGGCGTGGGCAAGAGCACCCTGGCTAGCGCGACCTCGTTGCATCTTGCCGATGAGGGCCTGAGAACCCTGATCGTGACGACCGACCCGGCGTCCCACCTCCAGCAGATCTTCGGACAGGAGATCGGTTCGGAACCGACCCCGGTCGCTGGAGCGGACAGGCTCTTCGCGGTCAGGATCGATCAGAAGAAGGCCTTGGACGAGTATCGGAAGCGCATCCTCGATTCGGTGAGGGGGCAATCCGAAGAGGTCCGGAGATCGGTGGAGGAAGACCTCAACTCCCCGTGCGCCGAGGAGATGTCGGCCTTTGAGAAGTTCATGAGCTACTTCGAGCTGGAAGGCTTCGAGGCCATCATATTCGACACCGCGCCGACTGGCCACACCCTCCGTCTGCTGGAGCTGCCGTCCGACTGGAAGGGCTTCATCGACCTTGGTACTCTGGCCAAGAACACCTCCGAGGAGACGCGGGGCAAGTACGCTAATGTCATCGAGACCATGAGATCGAGGGACAGGAGCACCTTCGTCTTCGTCGTCTATCCCGAATACACGCCGATCATCGAGGCGTGGCGGGCATCGCAGGAGCTGAAGAAGCAGGTGGGCATCGAGACCGGCCTGGTGGCGGTGAACTACATCATGCCCGA
>DAGU01000013.1:2397-6939 GCA_002498285.1 Methanomassiliicoccus sp. UBA386
GCACCCGCCGGAAGCTCGGTCGAAGGGGTGGTCCGCCGTGAACCTGGGGACATGCCCGGTGCCCCGCTCGAAACGATCGGCCTGGCCCACATCCTGGTGATCGATAAGCGGGGAGGGGTGGTCATCCCTAAGGAGGTGCGGGAAAAGATGGACAGCCACGGAGATGGGAAGATGCTACTGGTGGCCGAGGTGGTGAACGGGACAACGCCCATGATCACGCTGGTCCCGGCCATCCGGCCCTCCGAAAGATCATAGAGATGGCGAGTTACGGAGGCAGATGAACAGTACCGTCCCCGTAAGATGACCTTTCACCCGTATGATGGCCAGAGATAACAATGGTTAGGAATCTATTTATACACATCATTCGTTTCAATTATATTTGAAATCATCTGAGAGGGTAGACCATGAATGAGACCGCCGGAGAGTACTGCCCGCCGCCCGGGACGGCGCCGAAGAAGCTGTCGTTCCTGAATCGCTACCTGACCGTCTGGATCTTCGCGGCCATGGCGCTAGGCATCGCCATGGGGGCGTTCTTCCCGGAAGTGGCCGACGCAATAAACTCGCTCAGCGTCGGTACGACCTCCATACCGATCGCCGTCGGCCTCATTCTCATGATGTACCCGCCACTGGCCAAGGTCAGGTACGAGGAGCTGGGCAAGCTTACGAGGATGCCCGAGTCCAGGGCCATGTTCTCGACCTCGCTCGCCCTGAACTACGTGGTCGGCCCGCTGCTGATGTTCGCCCTGGCCTGGATCTTCCTTCCCGATCTGCCGGAGTACCGCATAGGCCTCATCCTCACCGGCGTGGCCAGGTGCATCGCCATGGTGCTGGTGTGGAACCAGCTGGCGGACGGCGATTGCGAGTACGCTGCCATACTGGTGGCGCTGAACTCGCTGTTCCAGATCGCGCTGTATTCGTTCTACGCATATTTCCTCATAACCGTGCTGTCGGACCTCATCTCGCCGGGCTCCGGGGTGGCGGTGAGCATATCCATAGCGTCGGTGGCCACCAGCGTCCTCATCTACCTCGGCATACCGTTCCTGGCCGGGATCGTCACGCGGTACGCGCTCCTCCCGCGCAGGGGCGCCGACTGGTATGACAAGGAGCTCATGCCGAAGCTCTCCAAGCTGTCGCTGCTGGCGCTGCTGTTCACCATCGTCATCATGTTCTCCCTGCAGGGGGAGAAGATACTGAGGCTTCCGCTGGACGTCGTCCGCATCGCCATGCCGCTGCTGGTGTACTTCATCATCATGTTCCTGCTGTCGTTCTGGGCATCCATGCGGCAGGGGTTCGACTACCCGCACACCGCGGCGCAGTCGTTCACGGCGGCGAGCAACAACTTCGAACTGGCGATCGCCATCGCCGTGGCCGTCTTCGGCATCGGCTCCGGCGTCGCCCTGGCCGCCGTCATCGGCCCGCTGGTGGAGGTGCCGGTGCTCATATCGCTCGTAAACTTGTCGCTGTACTTCCGGAGGAAGTATTACAACGAGGACGGTTCGATAATGAGGAGCGAGGCGGGGGGCTGAGCGGACGACCGAGGGTCCGGACGCACGACCGCCGGAGGAGGGAGAATGACCATAGAGGAGATCGACCTGTACAAACTGGGAGCGGAGGACGTCCTGAGGTACCTTCCCCAGGGGGAGCGGGCGGCCTGCAAGGCAAGGAGCTGGAGCGAGTTCGCGCAGATGCTGATCGACGGTGTCGCCAGGGCCGTCGAGTGCGAGGCTATACCTCTGAGGATGGCCGCGGCGCTGGACGCCGTCCTCTCCCTCGACGTTCGCCTGCCGGAGAGCGACCCCATGCAGCAGAAGGTGACGGAGGGGCTGGTGGAGCTCAACTCGCCGGACGAGAAGGACCCTGTGCTCCTCACCGGCAATTCCGTCGTCACTCACCGCATCCTCCGGCTCATCTTCGACGCTGCCCGCGTCCCAGCCTTCCTGGTGGTCGTGGACACCAACGGCCTCACGGCCGACAACGCCGTGGCCGCCGGGGCGTTCACGCCCATGGCGGTGATGAAAGCGATCACGGACAGCGGCATAGCGGCGAGGTCATCGTCGCGCCGCATCATCATTCCGGGACTGGCGCATGCGTCCAAGAGCGCCATCGAGCGCATCACCCGCTGGACTGCGGAGGTCGGCCCGGTCAGCGGCTTCGAGCTTCCGATGTACCTGCTGACAGAGCGGTGAGGCGTCCCGGCATGGGAACGGAGGGGCATACGGCGATCATGAGCGCCCCTCGGAGGCCGCCATGGCTTCGGGGCGAGGTCATGAGGCACTGCCTCCGGTGCGAGGCCCGAGTGGATTGGATGCAGAAGGCGTGCTCGAAATGCGGCGCTCCGCTGCGGAAGGAGTGCCCCCGCTGCCATTATTGGGTGGAGCTGGACGCCGCCTTCTGCGCCTCCTGCCGTTATGGTTTCCCGCTTCCGCCTCCTCCCAAGGCCACGGTGCGCATGTGGCACGCCGGGGAATCGGGGTCCGCCGACCGGGAAAGCTTTAGGAGCAATGAACACTCTGGTCCGAGGGCGCGGGACGGATGACCATGGGGATCGGCATACTCGGCTGCGATGCTATAAGGAACGAGCTGGAGATCGTCACGGCCGGCGACCGGGAGGTCGTTTACCGAGAGTACCTAGAGTTCGGCCTCCATCTCGAGCCGGAGCAGCTCAGGAAGGCCATCCTGGAGAAGCTGGAGTCCCTGCCGGCCGAGGTGGACGTCGTGTTCCTGGGCTACGGCCACTGCCAGGCGCTGAAGGGCCTTCCGGAGCAGGTCGATGTCCCGATCGTCATGCTGGAGTACGAGGACTGCATCGCCGCCATGCTCACGACCGAGAGATACCACGCGGAGAAGAGGAACGGCGGGATAACCTGGTTCTATCCTGCGGGATGGGCCGCCAACGGCATGCCCGGCATGGTGAGGCTGTTCCGCCTGGACAGCGTGGAGGACTATGCCCCGGAATACTTCCTCAAGATCATGTTCGACGGCTTCTCCCGATGCCTGTTCATCGACACCGGGATCG
Source organism: Methanomassiliicoccus sp. UBA386 (assembly GCA_002498285.1). Taxonomy (GTDB): domain Archaea; phylum Thermoplasmatota; class Thermoplasmata; order Methanomassiliicoccales; family Methanomassiliicoccaceae; genus DTU008. Next base: position 5,414 of record DAGU01000013.1, read on the forward strand.
AGGGCATCGAGCGGCTGGAGGGAAACTCCCTCGAAGTGGCCGAGGCCCTGGGCCTCAGGCACGAGCGGACCTCGGGGAACCTCGACGCGCTGAGGGCGGCCTGGCAGGCGACCAAGGAGCTGGCGCGTTCGCTGGAGAACGGAAGGAAGGCCTGAACGGCGCTCAGCGCACCAGCGCCCGGACCTTGTTCCCGGCCAGGTGCTTGATCTTAGAGGTCAGCTCGCCGATCGTCCCCTGGTATTCTATCTCGTCCTGCCCCCGGAAGATCCTCTCCCGGACCAGGGCCCCCAGATGATCGTCGTTCCCCGGCTGGAGCACGATGCGGACCGAGCCCTCGGCGGCGTTGCTGTCCATGCAGATGCCGTCCTCGTCGCCGTCCACGATGCCTATGACCGGGACGCCCAGGCGCGCCAGTAGAGAGGTCGCGATGCGCGTGGTGTCGTCCCCGACCGACACGGCGGCCTTGATGTCCCGCCCGCGGAACAGGGCGTCCTCGGCGCGGTGATCGATCAGGATGATGCGGTCCCCTGTGGTCTGCAGGCACCCCTCGCCCCCCTCCGTCCTGCGGACCGAGCCGGAGCGGATGATCGTCCTGCTCAGGTCGGTGATGGACACCTTTTCGATGCCGTGCTCCTTCGGCTCCAGGCCGGTGAAGGCCAGCTCGCCCTGCACTAAACGAACTTCCACCACTTCGTCGATCGCCCTTCCGACCACGATGCCGTCCATCCACACGTTCTCGCCGATCTCCACGCCGGAGATGACGCGGCGGTACGGGGACATCTCCACCATCCTGGTAGGCGGCGCTTCCCTGAGTCTCATCGATCGTACGAGCGAGGCGACCGCCGTGCCCATCGGAGGCCTCCAGAGGATGTAGAAGCCGGCGTCGATCTGCACCAGGGGCACCTCCAGACGCTGAACGACCCGTGACACGACCATCCGGCCAAAGGCCTGGCCGGACGCCGGCGTCTTGGAGTGATTGAGCAGGATGACCTCATCGTTGCGGCGGTCCATCTCCACCAGGGCGTCTGACACCAGCTGCCGGCCCCTGACCGTCACCCGGTCCTCCAGGCCGGCATCGATGAGGGCCGCCGCCCCCATGGCGCCGCCCAAGGTGGCCTCCACATCCCCCATGGTGGCGAGCTGGTCGAGCACCTTCTCCGCTATCCCCAGGTCGATGACCTCTGGGCCATGGATGACCACGCCGTACCTCATATCGCCTCCCAGTAAGGCGCGATGATTGATAAAGTTCAGCCTCGGCCCAGCGGCATGCCCTGCTCCATGGAGCGGATCTCCAGTGTGCGGATGACGTCGGACCGGGATACGATGCCGACCAGCCGGTCTTCTTCCATGACGAGGAGGCGCCCGACCCGCTGCCTCGCCATGATCTGGATCGCCTCCTCGGCTGGCGTCTCCGGAGTGATGGCGATGATGTCGCGGCTCATGATGCTGCTTACCTCCACATCGTAGTGACGTAACGCCGGAACTCCCTGCGCGTCCTGGAGGGTGACTATTCCGACCACGCGGCC
>DAGU01000013.1:7216-7734 GCA_002498285.1 Methanomassiliicoccus sp. UBA386
ATGAGGATCAGCCAGATGTTGAAGAAGAAGCCCACTATGGCCATCCCGACCGCGATCACCTTGCCCACCGCCACCGCCGTCCTGGTGGCCGGTATGAACCCAATGCGCTTGGCCAGGAACGATCGGAGAACGCGTCCGCCGTCCATGGGGAACGCCGGAATGATGTTGAAGCCGGCCAGTAGGATGTTGTAGAAGCTCATCATGCTGAACATGATGGCCACGATGGTCGTGGCCAGGTCCGTGGAGTCGCGCAGCAGGAGCCAGAACGGCAGCAGAACGAGCCCTATGATGAGGCTGGTGGCCGGCCCCACGGAGGCCATCAGGCCCTCCCCCACGGCGCCCTTGGGCTGCTTCTCGATCTCGGTCGCCCCACCGAAGATGAAGAGCGTTATCCCCGAGATCTTGTAGCCGCGGCGGAGCGCCACCATGGAATGGGCCAGCTCGTGCAGCAGCACGGCGGCGAAGAACAGCACGGCGGCGATGAGGCCCAGGCCCAGCTTTTCCGGCCACCCGATGGG
>DAGU01000013.1:7923-8437 GCA_002498285.1 Methanomassiliicoccus sp. UBA386
GCGAAGAACGGGAGGATGAAAAGGAAGGAGATGTGGATCTTGATGGGGAGCCCCTTCACCGTTCCGAGGCGTAGCGACGACCTCATGCCTTTACAATGGGCAGGCGGTGATAATTAGGGTTTGTCCTAGTGCATGTGCCCCGCCACCTGGCTTATGACGTACATGAGGGCGATGCCCAGGACGATCATCAGGAACGCACGGTATCCCCTCTTCTCGAGATGGAACGCTTCCGGCAGCAGGTCGCAGATGCCCACGTAGAGGAACGTGCCGGCCGCCAGGGCCAGGGGGAACCCGACCTCTATGCTTTCCATGAGATCGATCAGCGGTACGGCCGCGAAAGCCGCCGCCGGGACGAGGAGCGAGAACGCCGCCACCATGCCCATGGAGCGCTTGGTGGAGAAATCGGCGAGCTTGAAGGTGGTGGCCAGCGCCAGGACCTCTATGCCCTTGTGAGCGACGATGGCGGTGAACAGTATCGCACCCACCTCCTCTTCCAGCATGGCCGCCACGCCCA
>DAGU01000054.1:0-1695 GCA_002498285.1 Methanomassiliicoccus sp. UBA386
GTTGCCGCGGTACAGCCCCACCTCCTTCATCATGGCCTCGATCTTGTCCAGCTCATCAAGGGTGCGGACGAAGGGGAGCATGACCCAGATGTTCCTCAGCCCCATCTCGTCCCGGGCCTTCTTGACCGCCCGCAACTCGCACATGAAAGCCTCGCGGTACGATTCGGACACATAGCGGGAGCAGCCCCTCCATCCGATCATGGGGTTGGACTCCTTCGGCTCGTACTTGCTCCCACCCTTCATGTCATGGTACTCGTTCGTCTTGAAGTCGGACGTCCTGAGGACCACGGGCCGGGGGTAGAATGCCTTGCCCACCATGGCGATGCCGTTGGCGAGGTTGTCGATCAGTTCCTGGGAGCGTCCCTGCTCGATGAGGGCGCACGGGTGTTCCTGGATGTAGGAGGTGAAGAGGAACTCGATGCGCATCAGCCCTACACCCTGCACGGGAAGCTGGGAGATCTCCTCGGCCTTCTGCGGGACCCCGATGTTCACCATGATCTTGGTGGCGGTCACGGGCACTGATGCCACGGCCGCGGCCATGGGAGCGGGGGCGGGTGTCTCCTTCTTCTCCTCCACGCCCTCGTACACAACGCCCATCTGGCCGTGCACGGTCACCTTCATGCCGTTCTTCAGCACCTTGGTGGCATCGCTGGCGCCCACAATGCATGGAATGCCAAGCTCCCGGGCCACGATGGCGGCGTGGCAGGTCATCCCGCCCTCGTCGGTGACGATGGCGACCGCGCGGGTCATGGCCGGGACCATGTCCGGAGTGGTCATCTGGGTGACCATGACGTCGCCCTCCTTGACCTCGTCCAGGCTCATCCCCTCGTTGTAGATCTTGACGGCCCCTCCGGCGATGCCGGGGCTGGCCCCCAATCCCTTCGCCAGGATGGTGCGCTGGGTCGTCAGCTCCCCCTTGGGCTCGTCCGTCTTGCAGTTGTGCGCCTTCTTATTGCCGTTGGACAGAGTGGTGATGGGCCTGGCCTGCACCACGAAGACGTCGCCCTTCTCGATGCACCACTCGATATCCATCGGCTTGTTGTAGTGCATCTCGATCTGGTTGCCGATCTCGGCCAGCTCGTGGATCTGCTCATCGGTGATCTTCTGCTCCTTGGACATCTCGGCGGGCACCTCCATGCGAATGCACTCGCCGGAATCGCCCCTGACCAGCATCCAGGTCTGGGTGGAGATCCGCTTGTTGAGGATCTTGCGGTGGAACTTGTCCACGCAGTAGGTGTCCGGGGTGACCTTCCCTCCCACCAGCGCCTCCCCCAGTCCGTAGCCGGCCTCGATGATGATGTGCGGCAGCTCGGAGTTGGGGTCGATGGTGAACATAATGCCCGAGTGGTCGGACGAGATCATTCTCTGCACGACCACGGCCAGCTTGACCGTCGTGTGGTCGAACCCCTTCTGCACCCGGTAGGCGATGGCCCTGGGGGTGAACAGCGACGACCAGCACTTCTTTACGCTCTCCAGCAGCGACTGGGGATTACTGACGTTGAGATAGGTGTCCTGCTGGCCGGCGAAAGAGGCGGTAGGCAGGTCCTCCGCCGTGGCCGAAGAGCGCACCGCCACCAGGGGGTAGCTGCCCCTCCCCAGCTTCTCATACTCGGCAACGATCTGCTCCTCCAGGTCCTCTGGGATCTTGCCCACCTCGAAAGCGCGGCGGATGTTGGCCGAGGCCTCCTGCACCTT
>DAGU01000054.1:1874-3020 GCA_002498285.1 Methanomassiliicoccus sp. UBA386
TTGCTCTCCAAGAAGTAGTCGTAGGATTCCGTGGTCAGCACGAACCCAGGCGGGACATCGAAACCGGCCGAGGTCAGCTCGCCGAGGTTGGCCGCCTTACCCCCCGCGATCGGTATATCGTTCACGCCTAGGTCCTTGATGTTCATGATTTTGCTCATTTTCAATCCCCGGAACGTCTCCGTGTTTAGACAACATGGAGCATTGCTCGGATAAACTTGTTGTAAATATATCTTCTTGAGATACAACATGCCAGATAGAACAAGCATATGAACGTCATCATTCTGGGACCATCCAGCATCATCGGCGCGGTCCTTAACGACATGGGGCCGCAGCTCCTGCTTTCTTCGAATCCCTCCCATCAAATCCGCTATCCGTAAAAAACGCACCGAGAATTCGTAGAATGGTGCGTCCAAAAAAGAGGTTTATAAGATAGGGTTAAATATTCTCAATAATACACCGAGCCAAAGCGAGGGTTTGATTTGACAACTCAGGAGATAAGATGGCACGGCAGAGGTGGGCAGGGAGTGGTCACCGCGAACGAGATCCTGGCCGGGGCCGCTCTGCGGGAGGGCAAGTACATGAAGGCCTTCCCGGAGTTCGGACCGGAGCGCATGGGGGCTCCCATCCGCGCGTTTGCCAGGGTGTCCGATGAGCCCATCAAGGTCCACAGCCAGGTTTACTTCCCGGACTTTGTGATAGTCCTTGACCCCACACTTATCGGCAACGTCAACGTCCTCGAGGGCATGAAGCCCGAGGGGGCCCTGGTGGCCAACTATGCTGAGGGGACCAAGCACCTCAGGGAGGCCCTTGGAACGGACATGAACGTGCGTGCCGTCAACGCTACTCAGATCGCCCTCGAGACGATAGGCCGGCCGATGGCCAACACCGCCATGCTCGGCGCCCTGGTCCGCATCTCCAACGTCGTCAAGCTGGAGAGCGTGATGGAGGAGCTCCGGCAGAAGCTCGGTGCCAAGCTTCCCGAGAAGGTCGTGGAGAAGAACGTGATGAGCGTCCAGCGTGCATACGATGAGGTGGACTGATGACCGCCGAAGATGTCATAATGAAGCCCGGCACCGCCAGGCAGTACCACACCGGCTCCTGGAGGTCCAGGAGGCCTGAGGTCGACAAGGACAAGTGCATCAACTG
>DAGU01000054.1:3320-5259 GCA_002498285.1 Methanomassiliicoccus sp. UBA386
ATCGACCCGGACGTGGTTTCGTCCTATCCGATCACCCCGCAGACCATCATCGTGGAGACGTACGCCGAGTACGTGGCCAATGGGGAGGTCGGCACCGAGTACATATGCAGCGAGTCGGAGCACTCCTCCATGAGCATGTGCATCGGCGCTTCCGCCGCCGGGGCCAGGGCCGCCACCGCTACCGCGTCCGCCGGACTGGCATACATGTGGGAGATGCTGTACATCGCGGCCTCCATGCGCCTTCCGGTGGTCATGACGGTCGCCAACCGCGCGCTGTCTGGCCCGATCAACATCCACTGCGACCACTCCGATGCCATGGGGGCCCGGGACAGCGGGTGGATCCAGATCTACGCGGAGAACGTGCAGGAGGCGTACGACAACTCCATCATGTCATTCCGCATCGCTGAGAACATGGGCGTCAGGCTCCCCGTCATGAACTGCCTGGACGGTTTCATAGTGACGCACGCGATCGAATCCATGGAGCCTCTGGAGGACGAGGTCGTCAAGAAGTTCGTGGGCGACTTCAAGCCCCTCCATCCACTCCTGGACGTCAAGGCGCCCCATTCCTTCGGGCCGTTCGACATGCCCGATTACTACTATGAGCACAAGTACAACCAGCAGATGGCCATGATGAACGCGCTGGACGTGGTCAGGCAGGTCTCGGACGACTACGCCAAGATCTCCGGCCGCAAGTACGACCTGCTGGAGTGCTACCGCTGCGAGGACGCCGACTACGTCGCCATCGCTCTCGGCTCCACCGCCGGAACGATGAAGCAGGTGGTCGATGACCTGCGCGCCGAAGGACACAAGGTCGGCTCCGTCAAGCTGCGCCTGTTCCGCCCCTTCCCCTTCCAGGACGTCGCTAAGGTACTGGACGGGCGGAAGGGAGTGGCGGTCCTGGATCGCGCCCTGTCGTTCGGAGCGGCCGGCCCGCTGTTCGCCGATGTGCGCAGCGCCATGTTCGACAACGGCAGCCGCTCGCCCGCCGTCAACTACATCTATGGTCTCGGGGGAAGGGACGTGGGCGTGGAGGACCTCAAGAGGGTCTTCCTAGACCTGGAGAACGGAACTGCTGAAACGGTCAACTACCTGGGGGTGAAGCTTTGATCTCGATAAAGGAGATGTCAGAAAGGCCGGTCAGACTGACCGAGGGCCACCGGCTGTGCGCCGGCTGCGCCGAACCCATCGTGGCCAAGCAGGTCCTGCTGGCCACCGACAAGCCTGTCGTGGTGGCCAACGCCACCGGTTGCTTCGAGGTCTCCACCTCTGGCTTCCCGCAGTCGGCCTGGGAGGTCCCATGGATCCACACCGCCTTCGCCACCACCGCCGCCACCATATCGGGCGTTGAATCGGCATACATAGCGCTCAAGCGGAAGGGAAGGGTCAGCGAGGACATCCGGTTCGTGGCCTTCGGAGGGGACGGCGCGACCTATGACATTGGGCTGCAGGCGCTCTCCGGCGCCATCGAGCGGGGCCACCGATTCATGTATGTCTGCCTGAACAATGAGGCCTACATGAACACCGGCATCCAGCGGTCCGGCGCCACCCAGAGGGGAGCGTCCACCACCACCTGCCCGTCGGGCGTCTGCATCCCGGGCAAGAAGGAGATACCCAAGGACCTCACCAAGATCATCGCCGCCCACAAGCTGCCCTATGCGGCGCAGGCGTCCCCCCACAACTGGAAGGACCTCATCGCCAAGGCGGCCAAGGGCTTCGAGGCCAACGGCCCCGCGTTCCTCAACGTCGTCACCCCCTGCCCCCGCGGATGGAGGTACGATAGCGCCGCCACCATCGAGATGGCCAAGCTGGCCGTCGAGACCGGCATGTGGCCCCTCTACGAGTACGAGAACGGCAAGTGGTCGCTGACCGGGGAGACCAAGCGCATCGCCGATGGCAAGATGGAGAGGCGCCCCCTGGCCGACTGGCTGAAGGCCCAGGG
>DAGU01000054.1:5507-7630 GCA_002498285.1 Methanomassiliicoccus sp. UBA386
CGCTTCACGTTCCACGACGGCCCCAGACCTCCGGGGGCCTATCTTCCAGCTCATCTCTTAATATGCCGTACGTCGATACGGGAAACGGCGTTAACATGGCGTACGAGCACCCAAGATGCGATCACTGTGGCGACGTCGGTTGTAAGGCCGGCGCCCCTGGAAAGTTCAAGTTCTGCCCCACCAACGTGTCGGGGCATGGCAAGGAAGAGATCGCCCAGCGCTACAGCGATCCCGAGCTCCATAGGATGATGGCCATAGCTGCCAAGGTGGAGAAGGGAACGCTTCAGGACGTGAACGGCGTCCGCACTCCCATCAGGCCGAGGATCTCGGAGATCATGGCGTTCGCCGACGAGATGGGCTGGAAGCGCATAGGCGTGGCGTTCTGCCTGGCCGCGAGGGATGAAGCGATACGGCTGGTGAAGGTCCTGGAGGCCAGGGAGTTCGAGGTCTGCTCCATCATCTGCCGCGGCTTCGGTATGACCAAGGGCGAGCTGGGCATCCCCGAGGAGGACTGTCTGAAGTCGCCCAGCGAGACGGTGTGCAATCCTATCTATCAGGCGGAACTGCTCAACGAGGCCGGGACCGACCTGAACATCGTGGTGGGGTTGTGCGTCGGCCATGACATGCTGTTCAACAAGCATTCCAACGCCTACGTGACCACGCTGATGGTCAAGGACCGCATGACCGCCAACAATCCCGTCGGCCCGCTGTACTCGAACTTCTTCTCCGGGATCCTGAAGAAGAAGTAGGCCGACACGAGGCGCCTCCACGGCTGTTGACGGCATCGCCTATAAGTGTGGCCGTGGGGCACCTTTATGCTATCTCACTCCTTTGACCAACCATGACCACGGACGTCGGAGACATCCTCCCGCCGCCGAACGAGAAGTGGCATAAGCACGCCGCCAAGCGCTTCGCCAATCCGTTCATGGGACAGAAGTTCGACCGGATCGACGTCGACGCTATGATGCTGTCGCATGCAGCGTTGATATCCGGTTTCACCATCAACGATTTCTACACCAAGCCAGAGCTGGGCGCGGCGTGTGTGGCCAACGCCTCGGAGATGTACGACCTCATTCCGATCACGCACTGGTACTTCTCCCTCCCCTGGGTGTCCGAGCTGGGCGCCAACGTGGAGTTCCGGCCTTTGCTGCCGCCGGTGGTGAAGGAGCCGAACATCACCGACCTGGAGATGGTCGACAATATCGAGGTGCCTGACGCCAAGGAGATGGAGAAGGGCTTCACCGGCCAGCTGATGACCCGGGCCCAGGACTACATCCAGAAGCATACTCCTGAAAAGTTCGTCCCCATGACCTACACCTCTGACCTCACCGGAGGGGGGGCGCAGCTGTGCGGCGTCGAGAACTTCATCATGTGGTCCATGAGCGAGAGGGATGTGGTGCACAAGCTCACTGAGAAGTATACCGAGACCGCTATCAACGGCGCCGAGCTCATGGCCAAGCGCTACGGATCGGCATTCATCTCTACCGGATCGGTGCTGGCCAACAATGACATCTTCTCTGACACGGACGTCGAGGAGCTTTCGGCGCAGTACCTGCGCACATTCGTCAACAAAGCACTGATGAAAGGCGCGGGGCCGCAGGTGCTTTACCATCTGTGCGGAAATCACGAGACGGACTACAAGGTGTTCAGCGACAAGCTGGTCTTCACCCCGTTCACCATCATGCACGCTGGATACATGGGCCGGGAGGTTTTCCCGTCCGACGTTTTGGTGAAGGAGTACGGCGACAGGGCCACCATCATGGGCTCGGTGGACACCAAGATCATGATCCTGCCGAACCCCAAGAGGGTCTACCAGCAGGCCAAGGAGCAGCTGCTGCGCGGACGGGACTGCAAGAACGGCTACATCCTGGGAACCGCCTGCGAGCTTCCGCCGGACGCGTATCCGGCCAACGTCTTCGCTCTGGTGCAGGCCGCCAGGGACTACGGCACCTTTGGGACCTGGGAAAGCTGATCGGACGATGGCGGAGATGCCGCTCAGGGCACAGGCCTCACGGTGCGATCTCCGATTTCACACGGGGTCGGCAGGGCGGCAGCGTCCGATGATATAGCTTCAATAGGGACGAGCTCCAATGAACATTGGTGCTGCCTCGCTGCCGGCGCTG
>DAGU01000054.1:7900-8340 GCA_002498285.1 Methanomassiliicoccus sp. UBA386
CTGTCTCACACTGCCGGCGTGGCCATCAGTCCGGCCGGCTATCATCCAGGCTGCTTCGAGATCACCATGCTGGAACTGGAATGCGCCGGGATCAACCTTCTGAGGGAGGAGGTGGAGAAGAAGAGAGAGCGGTACGACCTGCTGGCCGGCCGCCTGGCGGGGAGGGAGCCGTTGCTGGCGGCGGAGTTCGGCCCTCGTCCAGGCAGGGGCATGGACCCTCACGATGAGCTCATGGCATTGAATGAAGGGATCGAGAAGGTCGAGCAGTACCATCGCCGCCTCGACATTGCGTACATGGCCATCGATGACGGCGACGCCGGGAGGGCGGCCAGGCAGTATGAGGCGATGGGACTGGCGCCACCTGTGATGGACCGTATGGAAAAAGGCTCCCCTCCTGAGGGGAGCGCGACGTTCGTTACGAAGGGGCGGGAGCGTTAGTC
>DAGU01000054.1:8506-8933 GCA_002498285.1 Methanomassiliicoccus sp. UBA386
GCGCCTCTTCCTCGTCCATCTTCTCGATGGCAAAACCGGCGTGGACGACCACCCATTCTCCGGGGGTCGATTCCACCAGGGAGACATTCACCTTGCGGACCACCCCGCCGAAGTCTACCTCGGCCTGGTTGCCCTCCACGCTGATAACCTTACCGGGAATGGCTAAGCACATGGTACCTCACGATGACATGATGCCAAGGATGGCCTCGGCCGGCTGTCCTCCGGCGTCCTTGAGGGCCTTGATCGCCCGCTCGCGGTCGCATCCCGTCTGTTCCATGACCAGCTGGATATCCTCCTCCGGCACGGCCGGTTCGGCAGGCTTGGCCGGTTCAGATCCCTGGCGCTCCCTGATGACGGCCTCTCCGACCACCTGGAACGTCTTCTGGCCCTGCATATCCATGAGCGTGACCGCCGCGTCGGTGAGCAC
>DAGU01000054.1:9117-9333 GCA_002498285.1 Methanomassiliicoccus sp. UBA386
TTCATCGCCTGTTTCATCTGACGGGGATTCACCCCTCTCATGCCTGGCATCATGGTAATTGATTTGTGATGGCTGGAGAGTAGTTAAAGGTTTTCCGGGAAGCTACCGAAGAACCTGTCCCTATCCTCGTCTCCCTGCTGCCAGCAGGATCGCGCTGGCCGGGATGCCGAGGAGTTCCACGGGACGAAGCCCCTCCCGCCGGGCCTCGTCTCTCCC
>DAGU01000054.1:9457-13790 GCA_002498285.1 Methanomassiliicoccus sp. UBA386
GATGGCGCGGGTTCGGCCGCGGCGATCGACCTCGTGCCCATATATGGAGCGCGGCTAACAGGGCAGCTGTCATCCGTTGCGCTCTCATCCATCCCTGGAATCTTGAGTGGCCGGTGAGATGAAAGGACGCTAGTGAGGGCGGTTTATAGCGAACCGAGGTACTTGCTCACTTCCCAGTCCGTGACCATGGTGCGGTACTCGTCCCATTCCTGCCCCTTGATTGTCTGGTAGTGCTCGAAGATGTGCTCGCCGAGGGTCTTCTTCACCAGGTCGCTCCTGCTCATGATGGAGAGGGCATGGCCCAGGTTCTCCGGCAGCGATTTGATGCCATTTCCGGCCCTCTCCTCGGCGTTCATGTGGTAGATGTCCTTCTCCACTGGCTCGGGGGGCATGATGCCTTTCTCGATCCCCTCCAGGCCCGCCGCCAGCATGATGGCGAACTGCAGGTATGGGTTCCCGGCCGGATCGGGGTTGCGAAGCTCGATCCTGGCCCTGCCTCCGCGGCCTGCCGGCACGCGGATCAGCGCGGAGCGGTTGCGGTTGGCCCAGGATACATAGCAGGGAGCCTCGTACCCGGGCACCAGCCGCTTGTATGAGTTGACATGGGAGTTAAGTATGGCGCTGCTTTCGTTGGCGTACGCCAACAGTCCGCCCAGGTAGTGTATGGCTATCTTCGACAGCCCGTAGTCGCCATCGGGGTCGTCGAAGGCGTTCTTGCCGTTGGCGAGCGCTAGGGACTGATGCACATGCATGCCCGATCCGGCCATGTTGTGGATCGGCTTGGGCATGAAGCTGGCCCACAGCCCGTGCCGCATGGCGATGGTCTTAACGGTCAACTTGAAGGTCATGATGCGGTCGGCCATGGTGAGGGCGGAGCCGTAGCGCATGTCCACTTCGTGCTGGCCGTGCCCGACCTCATGGTGCGAGGCCTCGCAGTCGAAACCCATCTCATCCAGGTTCAGAACGATGTCCTTGCGGACCTCCTCGCCGTGGTCCAGGGCCATGAGGTCGAAGTATCCCTCGGTGTCCGATGGGATGGCGGTCGGGTTTCCGTTCGCGTCCAGCTTGAACATGTAGAACTCGAACTCCGGCCCCACGTTGAATGTGTAGCCTTTCTCACCGATCTTCTCGACCAACTGCTCCAGCACCAAGCGGGGGTCGCCCTTGAATCGGTTGCCGGAATGGTCGAAGATCTGGCAAAGAAGCCTGGCGGTCTTGATGTGCCCATTGCACGTCCAGGGATAGATCTGGAAGGAGTCGAAGATGGGCTGGGCCCGCATGTCCGACTCCTCGATGGTGGCATAGCCCAGGATGGAGGAGCCGTCGATGAACACTCCCTCGTCCAGGACCTTTTCCAGGTTGGACACGGGGAACGAAACCGTCTTCACCGAACCGAGTATGTCGGAGAACTGGACCTCGATGAACTTGACTTCCTGCTCCTTTACCGCGCGAAAGATATCTTCCTTGGTAACGTGCTCCTGGGCGGGCATATTGAAGGTTATATTTTGCGAGACTTAAGAGGATTGCTCTGTGACGGCTGCCGGAGTACTTCCGGGACGCGCCGGCGCTCGGCGCGGCCAACCGTCCGACCTACTGGGTAGAGCTTCTTTTACCTAGACCATGATTATTAAACTATAATCTGAAATAATCTTAAATAAGGTTACACCGTTGCCACCCCTACCGGTCTGGACTTCCGGACGGAGAGCATGCCAGCGGGTGAGATTCTGTTCAACGGGGACGACGACGCGAGGATCGCCAAGCACCTGGGGTCGAGGAGGGCCCCCGACTCTACTATCACGATCGGCTCGGACCGCCCGGCCGCCCTGGCACGCACGACCATGACCTTCGCCATCGGCCTGCTCATCGTCCTGATCATCTGGCAGGTCTTCGCATGGGTCTACAATGATGTCCTGGACCGCGCCGTACTGCGGTTCCCGGCGCCGCTGGAGACCTTTGCCATGCTGTGGGACTTCCTGTTCGAGGGCAGGACGCTGCTTGGATACACCATATACGATCACATCATGGCCAGCCTGGGCCGGTGGATGGTGGCCTTCACCATCGCCACGGCGGTCGGCCTGGCCCTGGGCGTTGTTCTCGGATATTCGACCACCCTGTTCCCCATAGGGATCGTCCCGGTGTCGGTATTCCAGATGATCCCCGGCCTGGCATGGCTGCCCATTGCCCTTCTGCTGTTCGGGCTGGGCAGCAACGCGGCGGTGTTCATCATCTTCGCCGTATCGTCAGTGGTCATAACCATCGGCGTGGCCGGGGGCATCCGGCGGGTGCCCCCTGTCGTGATCCGAGCGGCCAAGATGATGGGGGCCGACGATCTGACGCTGTTCCTCAAGGTTCTGATACCCTACGCCACGGTGGATATCATCAACAGCCTAAGAGTGGGCATGGGGAGCGCGTGGAGGGTGCTGATAGCGGCCGAGATGGTGGTCGGCACCGGCATAGGGCTGGGGTACGCCATCACCATGACCAAGGACCTCCTCAACTACGTCGGCTCGTTCGCCTGCATTGTCATCATCTGCATCATCGGCCTTCTGCTGGACAAGGTGCTGTTCGCCGAGGTCGAGAAGTACGCCCGCCATCGGCTGGGCATGGAGGAGGGATATTGATGTCCCTCGTCGAGGTGAAAGGGGTCACCAAGGCCTACTACACCAGCCGCCGGAAGGACCGGGCGAGGATAGTGCTGGACGACGTTTCTTTGCAGTTCCATGACAACGAGTTCGTGTGCCTCATCGGCCCCAGCGGATGCGGTAAGACGACGCTGCTGAACCTCATGGCTGGGTTCGAACGGCCGACGGCAGGAGAGATACTGTACAAGGGAGAGAATGTCACGGCGCCCTCTCCGGAGCGGGGCGTGGTGTTCCAGGAGTACAGTCTGTTCCCCTGGATGAGTGTGCTCGACAACGTGCGCTTCGCCCTCAACTCCAATAGGCTATCGGAGAAGGAGAAGGACGACATCGCCTTGAGGGCGCTCGCAATGGTGAACCTGGCCGACTCTGCCGACCAGAGGCCCAACCTGCTGTCGGGGGGGATGAAGCAGCGGGTGGCCGTCGCCCGGCTGTTGGCCATGGATCCCGACCTGTGGCTCATGGATGAACCGTTCTCCAGCCTGGACGAGCAGACCCGGAAGAAGCTCGACAGCGACATACTGAACATATGGCGCGTCAAGCGAAAGACCATCGTGTTCGTGACCCACAGCGTGGACGAGGCGCTGCACCTGGCCACAAGGATCATTCTGTTCTCCCAGTCCCCTGGCCAGGTGATCAGGGAATGGAACATCCCGCCTATGATGTCCCGGGATCCCACGACGGCTGAGATCATCGCGCTCAAGAAGGAGATCACGGACGCCATGCCCGCCTGTGCGTGCGCCGACGTCCGTCCAATCGAGATTCGGATGTGAACGCATGGAAAAAAAGACCAGGTTGTTGGCCGTTGGCGCTGTGGCGATAGTGATCGCTGCGGCACTGGGAGCGGCCTATGTATTGGGCAGCGAGGACGACTCGCTCAGCGTGGCGTACCTCAACAAGTCCAGCTACGAGGCGCTGATCGTGGCGGACAAGAAAGGGTTCTTCAACGAACTGGACTTCGAAGTGACCAAGCATCTGGTCACCGGCAGCGGGCAGGATGCGGTCAACGCCTTGATCGCCGGTTCGGCTGACATCGCGGCCACGGGTGAGGGTCCGGCCATCAATGCGCTGAACAAGTACGGCGACGAGATCGTGGTGCTTTGCAGCTATGACATCAGCACCGGCGCGCATGTATGGGTCGCTCAGAAGTCCCTAATCGGCAACGGGATCGACGTGGACGGGAAGGAGCCGCAGGAGATCGCCGAGGATCTCAAAGGCTCCAACTACAAGGTCGGCGTGATAGAGAAATCCTCGACCGAGGCCATGTTCAAGCGGTGGTGCGACAACTTTGGCGTTACGTACAACACCACGGCCGGCTCCGACCTGCAGCTGGAGTACCTGGACGGCAAGACGTTGACCTCGGCGTTCGGCACTAAGGCGATCGATATCCTGGCCGGCAGCCAGCCATATCCGGCCACGGTCATGGAGTCAGCGGGCGGGGTCAAGATCGGCTCCTCCGAGGACATCGAGGTGTACAGCACGTGCGTCCTCGTCACCACCAAGGCCATGTATGAGAACAAGACCGAGCAGATGAAGGCCTTCGTGGCGGCCATCAAGAAGTCCACCGACTTCATGAATGCGAACAGGACAGAGGCGATCGGCATCTGCGCATCCAGCATCGGATGGTCCGAGGCCGCCCAGGCCGCATCGTTCGCCGGCTCCACACCCAAGGTCGCGTTCAACGACACGGTGGT
>DAGU01000054.1:14008-14352 GCA_002498285.1 Methanomassiliicoccus sp. UBA386
GCGTCGTGCCCCCTGAAGGAGTACATCGACGAACTGTACGCGTGAACGTAATGGGCCGATGATGGTCGCCGGACCGGTCCGGCGGCCGGAGCCTATTTTCCTTTCTTTTATTGTTACGTCCCTCGGCGCCTACGCCATCTCACCATCTGATACGTTTTCTTCGAGGATTCCCCTCAGCCTTACGATCGCCCGCACCATGATGTCCTCCGCCCGCTCCGGCGACGGCGCTCCGCCGGTGGCGAAGTGCTTCTTGCCTCCTCCCCTTCCGCCCTCTGGCGCCAAGGCCTCGTTCACCAGGGCGGCGCAGTCCATCTTCACGTCGGGGGAGCAGGCGATCACCAGCA
>DAGU01000054.1:14631-38327 GCA_002498285.1 Methanomassiliicoccus sp. UBA386
TCGTACACGCGCAGCTGCCGGGCCTGCATCTCCCTCTCCTTGAGGGCGTTGTCCAGCGCCCGGTCCAGGTCCTGCACCCTTGCTCCCAGGGCCTCGGCGGAGCGCAGCGCGGCGGCCGACAGCTGAAGCGCGGTCCGCTTTGCTGTCCCCCCCACCTCGAACTCCACCTCGAAATCGGCGGCCGGCCGGGCGGAGGTGAACCTGGTCACCAGCAGCATGCCCAGCTCCCCGGCGTTGCGGACGTGGACGCCCGCGCAGGCCGCCTGGTCAATGTTGCCGATGCTGACCACCCGCACTTCGTTCCCGTGGATCCGCTCCACCTTGATCCTTGCATCGGCCAGCGAGGGATCGTCCTTCGGGACGCTTCTAATGGACACGGGCAGAGCGGCCTCGATGGCGTCAAGGGCCATCATCTGGGCTTCCATGACCATCCCCCAGTCCAGAGGCCCTTTCACCATCACGCTCTTCTTCTCCTGGCCGACGGATATCTTGACCAGCTCCATCTCCGGGCACAGCTCATGGAGGCGGGAGAACAGCAGATGCTCGCCCGTGTGCCCTTTCATCAGCTCGTACCGCCGCTCCCAGTCCACTTTTCCTTCGACCTGCTGGCCCGCCACGAAGGCATGGCCGGGGACCCGATGCATTACGGCGCCTGAAGACTGCTTCATCTCTGTTATGGAAAGTCCGTTCAGCGTCCCCCGGTCGGGTTCCTGCCCCCCTCCGCCGGGATAGAACGCGGTCCGGTCCAGCACCACCCACTCGCCCTCTGTGGACAGGACGTTGGCGGTGAACCCGCCGGTATATGGGTCGGAATGGTAGAGATGGACGGTCATGGAACGGTGACAGGAATCCGCCGCATATAATCTTTCCATGAACGTGCCTGGCCTACGAATGCCGCATGCCCGTCGGGTTCCCTGTGCCGAGCAATCCATATGTACGGGGCGTTACCACACTCAATCATGTCCTGCTGGAAGTGGTTCAACAAGATGTTGGATGACGCGGGCGTGCAGGTCACTGAAGAGAACCGCGACCGCATCGATGCGGTCATCGAGGAATACATCTCTCATATTTCGGCTCACGGGAAGTGCTCGAACATTCCCTCGGAGGCGAGCGGTCAGATCTCCAAGGACCACACTTTGCGTGATGAGCTCATCGAACGGCTAAGAAAGGCGGAGGGGCCACGGCCATAAGGTCCGATTCCCCCCAGGCATTGGCCGACGCACGATCCACCTTCGATATGGTTTATTAACAGGCACGCCATTTAGACATTTGTCTAGAGGTCATTGAGGAGAGGCGCATGTTGGACGATCTTGACAAACGCATCATCGAGGAGCTGTGCATATCCAGCCAGGGGTCCTATCGTCAGATAGCGAAGAGGCTGGGCGTCCACCCAACCACCCTGATACAGAGGATCAAGAACCTAGAAGAGCAAGGTGTCATTTTAGGATATCGGGCCAACGTCGACTATCTCAAGCTGGGCTACGAGTTCATGGCCCTGGTCCACATCTACGTTGAAGGCGACGTCCTGGACGTCCAGGGCAAGATCAAGGCCATGGACAGCGTGATATGCATATTCGACGTCACCGGCGAGTGCGACTCCATCGCATGGGTGGCGTGCAAGGACCGAGATGAGTTCTCCGACCTGATCAAGCGCATGCTGACCATCCACGGGGTCAAGAAGACCAACACCTATGTCGTCCTTAACCTTATCAAGGACCCGTACCAGTTCATACCCGAACTGAACATCAGCGGACCGGTCTGACCCAGTCCCCTTCGCCGGCATCGAAGCGAGACCGAATGGTTTATCATAGCGACACTCGTTAGCACGCCGGAACCCTGAGCACAGGGGGGAACAATATATGATGAGAACGCACACATGCGGAGAGCTGCGCCCTGACCATCTGGGACAGAAGGTCACTTTGGCAGGCTGGGTACGCTTCTCCCGCGACCATGGCGGAGTGCTGTTCCTCGACCTTGCGGACGCCTACGGCACCACTCAGGTGGTGTTCGATCCCGAGGCCATGGAGGACCGCGCGGCCGTCGAGGGCCTGGAGAGCCTGTTCAAGACCTTCGGCCGGGAGTCTGTAATCTCGGTCCATGGTATCGTGCGAAATAGGGTGGAGGGAACGGAGGACGCGCGCAATCCCACCGGGCAGGTGGAGGTGTTCATCGAGACCGCCGAGCTGCTGAACCGCTCTCGCCCCCTTCCTTTCGAGGTGGCCGAACAGAAGGGCTCGTTGCTTCCTGGAGAGGACCTCAGGCTGCGCTACCGCTACCTCGATCTTCGCCGGACCGAGATGTCCAACAACCTACGCTTCCGCCACCGCGTCATCGCCGCCGCCCGCCGCTACCTCGATGGGGCCGGCTTCGTTGAAGTAGAAACCCCCACGCTGACGAGGAGCACGCCCGAGGGCGCGAGGGACTTCATCGTTCCGTCCCGCATAACTCCGGGGAGCTTCTATGCGCTTCCACAGTCGCCGCAGCTGTACAAGCAGATGCTGATGGTCGGGGGCATCGATCGCTACTACCAGGTGGCGCGGTGCTTCCGCGACGAGGACTCGCGCTCCGACCGGCAGCCGGAGTTCACCCAGCTCGACGTGGAGATGTCGTTCGTCGACGAGACCGATATCCAAGGCCTCATCGAGAGGACGCTGGCTAGCATGTGGAAGGAGATATACGGCAAGGAGCTGCCCATCCCGTTCCCGCGCGTGACGTTCTACGACGCCATGCACCACTATGGGACGGACGCCCCAGACGTCCGGTACGGTCTGGAGCTCAATGATGTAACGGACATCGTGGAGCGCTCAAACTATGAGATCTTCCACCGGGTGCTCTCCAAGGGGGGCCGGGTGGTATGCATGAACGTCAAGGCCGAGTACACTCACGCCACCTCGGCCGACGATACCATGGTGGGCCGCAACGAGGTCGACCGGCTCATCGAATGGGCCAAGGGCCAGGGCATGGGCGGCCTGACCTGGATGCGCATGATCGAAGGGGAGCTCACTTCCAACATAGTCAAGTACTTCCCCGACGACGTCAGAGCGGGACTGATCGAGCGGCTGGATGCCAAGGAGGGCGACCTCCTGCTGTTCCTGGCCGGTTCCGAGATCGCCGCCCTGAAGGCGGGCGGGGAGCTTCGCCGCAAGCTCGCCCGGGACCTCCGTCTGCTCGAGGGCAAGGACCACCAGTTCGTGTGGCTGGTCGGCTGCCCGCTGTTCCAGAGGGACCCGCTCACCGGCCAGCTGGAGACGTTCCACCACCCCTTCGTCCGCCCCGACGGCTGTCTCGGAGAAGGCGGCGACGACACCTGCATGGGCGGCCGCTCCTACGACCTGGTGCTGGACGGCAGCGAGATCGGAAGCGGCTCCATGCGATGCCACGATCCCGAGGTGCAGAGGCAGGTGTTCCGCCTGTTGGGCATGAGCGACGAGAAGATCGAGAGCGACTTCGGCTTCTTCCTGGAGGCGCTCTCCTACGGCGCCCCGCCCCACGGCGGCATCGCCCTGGGCGTCGATCGTCTAGTCTCGATCATGCTGGGCACTGAGTCCATACGTGAGGTCATCGCGTTCCCGAAGAACAAGAAGTTCCAGGGGCTCATGGACCGTTCCCCCGCTCCGGTGGAGGAGTCCAGGCTGGCCGAGCTTCAGCTCCTGTCCCTGGCGGGGGACGAAGAGGAATAAGCCCTCAAACCCTTTTCTCCAGCTCTTTTCTTATCATGTCGGAGACCTCCTTGGAGGCGTAGCGCCCCTGCGTCTCCTTCATGACCTGCCCTATGAGGAAGTTGGCCGCCCGGGGATTGGTGCGGTAGTCCTTCACCACCTCGGGATGCGAGTCCACCAGGCGGGCGACGAGCTGCTTCAGGTCGCCCTCAGCGGCAGGGGCGGCGGCTGGTGCGGCCTCCCGGCCGGCCAGCACGTCCAGGCGCATCCTGGCCTCGGCGTCGGTGATCGTTCCAGCGCAGACCTGCTCAATGATCGGGACGACATTCGATTCCAGACGATCGCCGTGGCGCTCCTGAAGCTCCTTCCAGTGCGAAGCGAGGGGGCCGAGCGTCCAGGTGGTGGCCGCCTCCCCGCCAAAGCGGGAGGCCAGCGCTTCGAACATGTCGGCCAGCTCCCATGACGTCAGGACCATCTGCCGGGCCGAGGCCGCAGCCACGCCATGCTCCCGCTCCAGGCGGGATGCGCGGGCCAAGGGGGTCTCGGGCAGCTCCATGGCGCGGGCCATCGGCCCTATGACATAGGTCCCCAGGTCCGGTTCGCCGATGTAGCCGTAGTCCTCCTCGAACTCCTTCTCCCGGGACGGCAGTGTGGTGCCCAGCTCCTCGTCGAAGCGTCTCGTCTCCCGGACGATCTTCTTGCCGGCGGCTAGCAGCCTGCTTTGTCGCTTGGCCTCGAACTTCAGCGCCCGCTCGATGTTCCTCAGTCCGTTGATGTTCTTGATCTCCACGCGCTCCTCGCCCACGGAGATGTTGCCGTCCGCCCTCACCGTGGTCTCATCCTGGGGGGATAGGCCTACAAGGTGGCGGAGTTCGATGAGCAGGTCCGAAAGGAACGCCCTGGCCTCTTCCGGGGTCGTCAGATCAGGAGCGGTGACGATCTCCACCAGAGGCACGCCGGAGCGGTTGTAGTCGACCAATGCGACCTCCTCGCCGGCCCGGCCGGCGCGCTTGATGCGGCCCGGGTCCTCCTCTATGTGGGCCTCCCAGATGCCTATCCGGCGGTCACCGACCATGAAGTGGCCGTTCCGGCCCAGCGGGGTCTCGTATTGAGTGATCTGATAGTTCTTGGCCAGGTCTGGATAGAAGTAGGTCTTGCGGGAGAACCACACCTTATCGGTGATCTCGCAGTTCAGAAACTTGGCGATGGACACGCCCATCTCCAGGGCCCGGCGGTTCAGCATGGGCCTCGAGCCGGGGAAGCCCAGGCATATCGGGCATACTGACGAGTTCACTTCATCCCCCGAAGTGGAGCAGGAGCAGAACAGTTTGGTCCTGGTGGGCAGCTGGATATGGATCTCGAGGCCGATCTTCATGTCCTCCCCTCCGGTATGCGGTACTGAAACTCGCTCTCCCAGCGCTCGGCCAGGGAGAGCAGGCGACCCTCCTTCCAGTGAGGGGCCGCCAGCTGCATCCCGGCCGGCATCCCGCCGATGTAGGCGCATGGCAGTGAGATGTGCGGAAGGCCAGCCAGATTGGGCGGCACGGTCAGTATGTCGGCATGATACGCTTCCAGCGCGGTCATCGTCTCGATCTCGTCGAACCGCGGCGCCACGTACGGCATCGTGGGCGTCAGGACCGCGTCCGCGCCCTGGAAGGCCTCCTCGTACTGGCGGATCACCAGCTGCCTCACCTGGAGCGCCTTGATGTAGTAGCGGTCGCGGAGGCCCACCATGCGGCAGAACGTTCCCAGCAGTATGCGCCGCTTCGTCTCACTACCCAGGCCCCGGGACCGAACGCTCGAGAAGAGCTCGTTGAAGCCCAGGTCGGTGTCCTCCACGATGTCCCCGTACCGCATGCCGCAATAGCGGGCCATGTTGGTGGACGCCTCGGCGGTGGCCAGAATGTAGTAGGCTGGCAGGGCATAGCGGAGCGCCGGCATAGCGACCTTCAGGACCTCGACGCCCATGCCCTCCAGCTTTCCGACCGCCTCTTGGAAGGCATCACGCATGTCATCTGACAGATCGGCCACCATCTCCTCGGGGACCGCCACCGAGTCGATCCCACCGCTCATGTCGAGCGGAGGCTGGGTCTGGCTGGTGGGGTCGAGAGGATCTGGCCCGCTGATGACCGGTAGATACCTGCGTATCGGGGCGGACGAAGCGCTCAGAAGGCCCACCTTGTCCAAGGAGGTGCCGTAGTCGATGAGGCCCCACCGCGAGACCCTTCCATAGGTCGGCGTAAGGCCGACGACGCCGCAGAAGCTGGCCGGACAGGAGATGGAGCCGCCGGTGGACACTCCCACGGCGAGATGATCCTCGATGAGGCTGGCCGCGGCCGCCGCTCCTCCCGAGCTTCCTCCGCAGCATCTTTCCAGATCGAACGGATTGCGGGGAACGCCGATGGCCGAGTTGGTGCTGAACGAGCCGAACCCGAACTCATCCATGTTTGTCTTCCCGATCAGCAGCCCGCCCGCCTTTCGAAGCCTCTCGATGGCGGTGGCATCGAACGGGGGACGATAACCTTCCAGTATGCGGCTTCCCGACCGCGTCTGGAAGTCGATGGAGCACAGATTGTCCTTGGTGGAGAAGTGGAATGCGTGGTCACCCTCGTAAGCGATGGGGTCCTCCAGCCTCTCGGCGAACACCTGATAGCCTACGTCCGCTCGCCGGACGGCCGCCGCGAGCTCCGCCCCGTTCATGTCAGCCGCGGCCCCCTCACCCATCCGTCCGCGGTGCGCATCTCCCGCCTCAGCCGGGCCGGGTCCGGGTAGGCAAGCACCTCATCATCCCTCAGCCGGTCCTCCACTGGCACGGGGTCAAGATCGAAGTCTTCCGTGGAAGGGGCCTCATCCAGCACCTCGAACGTGGACAGGATGTCCTCCAGATCGGCGGCGTACTTGCTAACCTCCTCGTCGGTGAGGTCGAGCCTCGCCACTCTGGCGACCTTGCGGACCGTTTCCTCATCCATGGTGCACCTCGGAAAATCGCCCGTTTATTATGGGCTGGCTATTTATTGCTTTGGTGCTCGCTGGATGTCCCTCAACGTTTGTTCGCCGGGCCAAAAGAAACCTTTTTGTAATCCACGAGGTTACATTCCCCGAGGTGCTCAGATGGAGGAAGCTGAGAAGCTTATGAAGCAGGCATATCAGGCGTTGGCCGACGGGGACTATCCCAAGGCATTGTCCAGGTTCGAGAAGGTCACCAAGGTTGACCCCAGCAATCCCGAGGGATGGTACGGCAAGGCCGAGGCGGGCGTGCTCGTCCCCAAGGTGAAGACCGAGGACATCCTCGAGGCGTACAGGAAGGCTGCAGACCTGGACCCCAAGAATCCCATGTACCACAGCTCCATAGGGTCTTTCTGCGTGGAGGCGGGGCTGTTCAACGACGCCGAGGCCGCCTACAAGAAGGCCGCCGAACTGGACCCGGAGAATGCTCCCTACTATTACTCGGAGTTCGGGGTGGAGTACTTCCGTCGCGCCCCGGTGGTCATGGAAGCGTACATGGACGACAAGGGCGAGGAGATGGTCATGAAGAAGTCCCTCAAGTACCTGCTTCTGGCCATCGGACTGGATGAGGAAGGCGCTCTGGAGCTTCTGCAGCGCAAGTAAGCTCACAGCAGCCCCAGCATCTCCAGCCCCTCGATCACACCTTCGGCGTGCTCCTTCCGGCTGACATGACTGGCCGCTGCCTTGGCGGCGGGAGAGGCGTTCCCCACAGCTACTGAGAAGGCGCACTGGCGGAACATGCTGACATCATTGTCGGAATCGCCGAAGGCGGCGATCTCCTCGGTGCCGATGCCTAGAAGCTCGGCCATCTTTTTCACGCCCGTCCCCTTCCCGTGGCCTGCGTTCATGATGTGTATGGCAAAGCCGGTGCGCTCGATCGCCAGCTCCCAGCCTTCCAGCAGCTCCTCGATGCGCTCCATGTCGGCCCACCGTTCGATGGCCACCTCCGTGCGCCGCCACTGGCTGGTGAAGAGCTCCCGCACATCCATGTTCCTCTGGAGCAGCTCCAGCGCCTTACGCGGCAGCGCCATGTCGAACAGCTCCACGATGCCAGTGCCATGGCACACGATCCCGCCGTTCTCGGCCACGATCGGCCCATCCAGGCCCATATAGGTCTTGAGGCCGTAGGCGATCGGCAGGACGTTTCCGGAGGCCAGACAGACGGTGGTACCGCGCTCCTGCACCCGGCGAAGGGCCTCCACCCCGCGAGTGCTGAGGGCCCTTTCACCATCGGTCAGAGTGCCATCTATGTCCACCGCTATCGCCTTTAGTCCCATGTTTCGTCGATGGTCCTAGGACGGATAAAGCATATCCGGAGCGGACCAGGGCGATGTAACGGCCGCGATCATGATGGGGCCTTTCAGATGCCGGCCGCAAGGGGGTAATATAATTAAATAGGCCGATATTAATATCCCTATGGGTGGGGATCGGAGCCGGAGGACGTTAGATCGTTCTCTTCCGCTGTACCTTGGCACGCAATGGTTATATCCAGCCAGTTTCCACAGCAAGGAGGGGAAAGGCGCCCGGCGGCCTTTAGGCGAGACCTCGCCATGCCGGTCCCTGGCGTTACGGAGCCAACGGTCATGATCAAATCTGAGGGGAAGGAGAGGGCGGGATCGTCCAATGGCGAGATCAAGGTACTTCTGGTGGAGGACAATCCCGGGGACGTGGGGTTGATGAGGGCGAGCATGGAGGACTCGCTGTACCATAAGGCGGTGACGCTGCATGCCGATCGCCTGCAGAAGGCAGTGGAGATGGTCCTGAGCGAGCAGCCGGACGTCATACTTCTTGATCTGGGGCTTCCCGACTCCTCCGGACTGGACACCGTGGACAGAATGGTCAAGGCGGCTGGCCCCATCCCCATCGTGGTACTTACCGGCTACTCCGACGAGAACCTTGGCCTGGAGGCGGTGACCAGGGGAGCGCAGGACTACCTCGTCAAGGGGGAGGCGGACAGCGCCTCGCTTGCCCGATCACTCCGATACTCCATACAGAGGCGCCGGGCGCTGGAGGAGCTAAGGGAGAGCAACCAGCGATATCACAGCCTGTTCAACGACAATCATGCGGCCATGATCATGATCGATCCGGTCAACGGCAGCATCGTGGACGTCAACGAGGCGGCGGTGGACTTCTACGGCTATCCGCGGGAGAGGTTCACCACGCTCAACATCACCGACCTGGTGCCATTGCAGCCTGGCGAGGTGTTCGAGGTCCTGGGCAGGGCGGCCTCCAAGGACCAGCAGCATATCTTCCTCAAGAACCGCCTGTCCGACCGTTCGGTCCGGGAGGTCGAGATGTTCAGCGGCCCCATCAATATACGGGGCCGCGTGATCCTCTACGCGATCGTTCATGACATAACGGAGCGCAAGAGGGCCGAGGAGGCGAGGGAGCGCCTCACCATGGAGCTGGCCCAGCAACATGATCTGTTGCAGACGGTCATCGAGAACTCCCCGTTCGGCATCATGGTGCTCAGCGACCCCGAGCTAGTGGTGAAGCTATCCAACAGCGCGGCGGTGGACATGATGGACACCGACGCCCACGAGATCGTGGGACGTCCTGTATCCGAGCTCCCGCTCATGCGAAGGGGCGGGTATGCTCACTTCATCGAACTGATGAACAAGGCCAGGCAGGGCGGCGAGCCGGTGATCGCCAGGGAACTGGACGTTACCGAGTTGTTCGGCGGTACGCCGACGTTCTGGCAAGTGGCTGCCATTCCATTGCCAGCTCCAATAGGCGACAAAGGTATCCTGATCATGCTCCAGAACATGACCGAGCAGGTCATGGGAAGGCGCCAGATCGAGGAGCTGGCGAACCGCGCCGACTCGGAGCGCAGGCGGCTGCGCACCATCCTGGACAACCTCCCGGTGGGGGTCATCGTGGCCGACCGGAAGGGAAGGGTGCAGGAGCGCAACGACATCATGGACGTCATATGGGGCGGGAGGGCCACTCATCGGGCGACCGGCGAGCGGGGCGGGAACAAGGGCTGGTGGGCCGACACCGGAATGACCGTGCGCACGGAGGAATGGCCGCTGGCGCGGGCGGTGAAGACCGGCGACTCCGTGGTCGGCGAGGTGATCGACATCCAGAGGCTCGACGGCACCCGGGGGACCATCATCTCGTCGGCCGCCCCCATCCGAGGCGCCGATGGCAAGGTCATGGGCGGGGTCGAGGTGGTCCAGGACATCACCAGGCAGAGGAAGCTGGAGCATGATGCCATAGAGGCCAAGGAGCAGGCCGAGCTGTACATCGACCTGCTGTCGCATGACATAAGCAACATGAACGCCGCCATACGGGGCTACATGGAGCTGGCGCTGGAGAAGATGGATATCGAGGAGAAGAACAAGCAGTACTTCACCAAACCGATGGATATCCTAGCGACAAGCAACCGCCTCATAGAGAACGTGCGCAAGATCCAGCAGGTGGAAGGCCACGAGGCCAAGCATGGGATGATCGATCTCGGCTGGCTGCTGGAGGACGTCCGCTCGGAGGCGGAGAAATATCCTGGGCGCGAGGTGAAGATCAATTACAAGACGACCATAAAGAAGTTCGTCATCGCCAGCGAGCTGCTGAGGGACGTGTTCGACAACATCATCTCCAACGCCATAAAGCACTCCACTGGCCCGGTGGAGATCTCGATCTCTCTTACCAAGATGTTCGAGAACGGATGGGAGTACTACAAGGTGGCGGTCGAGGACGACGGCCCCGGGATACCGGACGAGGTGAAGACCAAGTTGTTCCAGCGCAAGCAGAGGGGGCGCTCCAAGACGGCCGGAAGCGGCCTGGGGCTGTTCCTGGTGAAGAAGCTGGTCGAGGACTTCAACGGCCGGGTGTGGGTGGAGGACCGCGTCCCTGGGGACTATGCCAAGGGGGCCAAGTTCGTGGTGATGCTGCCCGCCGTCACTGCCGACGGCCGCGGCCAGGTCAACCTGTGAACGGACGGTTCACGCGCCCGAACGAATGTCCCCCAGGGTGCTAACCCGCTCGGCGAAGGCGTTGTGCTTGTGGATGGACTCCTCGCTCTCGCTGCGCGCGGTGACGAGCGTCTCGTCCGGCAGGTCTGGATACCGCTCCAGCACCTTGCCCAGAATAGTGCGCACCACGTCCTCGACGAACTTTGGCTCAAGATGGGCCTGAAGCACCACCTTGGCCTCGTCGCTCCTCTTCAGCACTTCGTACGTGGGGCTGCTGAACGACGCCTCCACGATCTCGATGAGGTCGTTGGCCTCTACGTCCCAGCTCTCCGGGACCTCCATCATGACGGAGGAGACGTTGCGCTGGTTGTGGGATATCATCGGCAGGCAGTCCTCCATGGTGACGTTGCTTCCATACTGCTCGCGCACGGTCTCCATGGCGCAGGGGCAGGCGGTCATCCCTATGACCTCGACGCCGATCATCTTCTTCAGCACGTCGGTATTGCGGCTCACCGCCTGAGCCATGATCTTGAACGACTCCAGGTTGGGCTTCCCGCTGGGGCCGGGGCGCTGCATGAAGTAGTCGGCAGTGACGCGCACCTCGGCGTATGTGGAATATTCATGCTTCTCCCTCAGGGAGCGGCATAGTCCGGCCGCAAACACTTCGATGCCCGGGAGCCCGGAGCGCAGGCTCTTCTCAACCTCTTCGTTGATAGCTTCGAGGTTCCTCGACAGGTGGGAGCCCTTCTGCGTGGACGGGAGGTCCACATAGACATCTATGGTGCAGAAGAGCGTGTTCGCGGTCTCGCCCCGGACCACTCTTACTGGTTTCTTAACTCCCGTCACTCCGACCCGGGTCAGCATGAACCCCTTGGCGAGGCGGCGGTTCTGAACGTCAGCTGAGGCCTGTATGTCCATCACCTTGATTGCGGCCACTCAAATCATCCTCCTGAATAAACATATTGTAGCTACTCCCGCAGTATGTAAACTTCTCTCACAGTTCGATCAGCTCGTACTTCCTGGAGCCCAGGCCTAGTTCCTCGGCGTAGCGCAGCTGTGCAGTCCAATCGACGTCCGCCATCGCTCCGATCTTATCCTCTCCCGGAGCGTGATGATGCTTGAGGCCGGTCCCTTCCAGCCCTCGGGCGTTATTCACCAGGTCGGCGGCGGCCTGGTCTATGGCCACCGGGTCCAGCGAGGCCAGGATGCCGATGTCCGGCACCACGGGGAGATCGGACCATCCGGGGCAGTCGCAGTGCGGCGTCACATCCACCACGAATGTCACGTACCCCACCTTGTCCTTCTTGTCCTTTAGGATGCCATAGCAGTACTCCACGATCCTCTCCTGTATGTCAATGAGGCTCCTGGGGTCCTGAGGTCCGATGGCGTCGCTGGGGCAGGCCACCCAGCATTCCCCGCAGCCGATGCAGTCCTCATTGTGGATGCTGGCCTTCTCGTCCACGCCGATGGCCGACTGGGGGCAGGATTCGGCGCAGGAGCCGCAGCCGGTGCAGGCCTCCTGATCGACGGTGGGATGGGCCAGCTTATGCATCTCCAGCTTTCCTGCACGGGAGCCGAAGCCCATGCCCAGGTTCTTGAGCGCTCCTCCGAATCCGGTCATGAGATGCCCCTTGAAGTGGGAGACGACCATGATGGACGAGGCTTGGTGCGCGGCCGTTCCGAACCTCACCGTGCGGCAGTGCTTCAGGTTGACGTCGACCTCCACCTCGTCCCTGCCGAGAAGGCCGTCGGCGATGATGGCCGGGGCATCGATGACCGGATAGGTGTAACCGTGCCGCACGGCGGCGTTCAGATGGTCCACGGCGTTGCTTCTCCCGCCCAGGTATAGGGTGTTGGAGTCGGTGAGGAACGGCCTGCCGCCTCCCTGGCGGACCATGTCCACGACCGCGCCGACGAACTGCGGCCTCAGGAAACTGGTGCTGCCCGGTTCGCCGAAGTGCGTCTTTATGGCCACCAGGTCCCCTTCCGTGAACGTCGAGCCCAGCCGGGCCCTTTCGAACAGGCGCCGTACCTTTGACGGAACGTTCTGGGATGGGCCATCGGCCCTCAGGCCAGCAAAGTACACCTCGGACATGTTATCGTCCGCGTATGACGCCAGCGGCTGATGAACCTTGCTGATCGACGGGCCCGGCTCCGCGATACTCATTTATATCTCAAGCAAAATCGACCAACAATGATCTGCGGAGCGGACGAGGCCGGTCGAGGCCCTGTGATCGGCCCCTTGGTCGTCGCGGCCGTCATGGTCGAGGACGACCTCTCCCTCCGCGAGCTGGGGGTCCGGGACTCCAAGCTCCTCTCCCCGGCCAGGAGGGAGGAGCTGTACGATCGCATCATGGACATGGCCAGGGTCGAGACGTCCGTGGCAGCGCCGGAGGAGATCGATGCCCGGGGGGAAGGCTCCCTGAACGAGCTGGAGGTGCAGCACTTCGCCGCTGTGATCGACCGACTCGCTCCCCACAAGGTCTACGTGGATGCCGCCGACGTGGTGGCCGAAAGGTTCGGACAGAACATCTGTGCCCTTCTGCACTGCCGGCCAGAAATGGTCAGCTGCCACCGCGCCGATACCATATACCCAGTGGTTTCGGCGGCATCCATAATTGCCAAGGTGATGCGGGACCGGGCGGTCCGGTCGATCTGTGAGGAACTGGGAGAGGAGGTCGGCTCCGGCTACCCTACCGATCCTGTCACCAAGGCCTTCCTGGAGCGCTGGACCCGGGACCACGGGGACCTTCCCCCCCATACCCGCCGCTCCTGGGTCACCGCCCGGAAGATACATTCCATGTGCAAGGTAACGAAACTGGACAACTGGATGGAGATACCATGACTGTCGAACCCCTCCTTCGGGACCTCATCGAGAAATTCAATGCCAAGACCGATAACGACGAATCGCTCCGCTCCGAGCTGCAGGGGATGGACAAGAAGGTCCTGATGGACCTCGGCAGCGAGGTATACAGCTTCCACCTCCATGACTGCAAGGCCCATGACTTCAAGGAGGGTGGGCTGGAGGGCCCCGACCTGGTCCTCACGTCCGACCCGGAGACCATCCAGGGGATCATCGAGGGAAAGATCAAGCCCATGAAGGCCTTCGCCCTGAGAAAGGTGCGAGTGAAGGGCGATCTCAACGACGTGCTCCGGTTGAGAAAACTGTTCTGAGCCGCGCCATGCCCGTCCGGCCCGACGTGCCGGGTCCAGCTATGCTAAGGGGCTCAGCCCATCCTCTTTCTCAGCAGATAGGTTTCGACCAGCTTCCTCTGGGCATTCTGCAATGTCTCGTACAGCGTGGACTGGCTGATGCCCAGCCTCTTGGCCAGCTCCCTTCCCGTTACGCCCCGGGGGTAGTCGAAGTACCCCATCTCCAACGCCTTGTCCAGAACGCTCTCCTGCCGCTTGGTCAGGAGGTTGAAGTCGTTTATCTGGCGCTTTTTTTTCAGGCTTACCTTGGCGCCCGCTGCCTTCAGGTCCCTGACCAGACCCCGCAGGACCTTCTCGTCGGTGGCCAGCAGCCTCCATTCCACCGTGCCCTGCTCCAGCGTCCTCGCCCATATGACGTAGAGATTGGTCCTCTGCAGGGCCTTGCCCATCATCCACTTGTCGATGGTGATGTTGCCCATGATGGCCTCATCGCTCTCCTCGGAGATCACCAGCTCCCTGGTGTCAGGATGGCGGGCGATCTCCTCCAGCACGGCTTCCTTGCTCGTTCCCGCTAGGCGGAACTCCACCAGGCTGCTGATGGTGCCGTCCTTCCCCATGGCGCTCTCCACGATGCGGATGGGGACGCTGAGCTTCTTCGAGATGTCTATGGCCCAGCTTTCCAAGGGCTTTACCTGGAGGGTTGCTTCCAGCATGTCAACGCACCTGCGAACACATACGGGACTTGCGATTCGTCTAATCCTTTGAAAACCTGTTGGTCGGCAGGAAGGCCGCGGATGTAAAAGGGGTAATGGGGTTTGGGAAGGGACCTATCGGCCCTTGGGGAGCGGACCTTCACCCGCTGCCGGCAGCCTCGCCGGCCGCGATCCATGAATCGACCTTGTCGCGGTTGGCGTCGATCCATTTCTGGGCAGCCACTTTCTCGTTCATGTCGTTCGCGAAGATGTCCAGCATTACAGACTGACAGTCGTCCAGGCCCCATTCGAACGCTTCGATGATGGCATACGCCTTGGGACTGTCATCGGAGAGTCCGAGGCGAGATATTGTTTCCACCACCTCTGCGCCACCGTAGGTATCAAGAGGATCGTCCAGGTATGCCATGTCCCATTCGGAGAACGCCCAGTGGGGGCTCCAAAGGGTCACGGCGATCCACTCCTCTTTCTCATAGGCGCTTCTCAGCTCGGCGAGCATGGCGCCGCTGCTGCTCGTCTGCAACCGATATCCATCGAGCGCATACTCCTCGATAGCCGCCTCGGTGGCCATGACGACGCCCGCTCCGGGCTCGATCCCCACAATGCGGCTGTCGAACCGGTCGGCGTGCTCGTTAAGGTCGGCGATAGTGGTCACCCCCGCGTCATAGACGTACTGGGGCACGGCCATTCCGATCCTACACCCTTCCAGGTTCACGGCCACTCGGTCGAGGCTGCTGCCGTATTGTCCCATATAGCTCTGGTGGGTGACCGGAAGCCAAGCGGAGGTGGTGAGGTCCAAACTTCCCTGCGACAGCCCCTGGTACAACGGACCGGCGTCCACCGGAACCATCTCGACATCGAAGCCCGCCTCCTCCAACACCAAGGTCAGGACGTTGGTGCTGGCGACCTCACCATCCCAGGTCACGTATCCAAACCTAAGCTTCTCCCCGCCCGCATCTCCGGTTCCGCTCAGCCCCATCGCTGCAAATATCAAGGCGGCCGCCACGACCAGTGTCACCGCGGCAGTTATGCCTTTTCTTCTTGAGAGGCTGGGGGCGCTAGCCTTCGTCGAGCTGGTAGCCGGTCGCCTGCGTGTCACTGCAGTGCCGCCGACGTTCTGCGTTATCCGGTCCAGGACCACTGCGAGGATCACTATGGCCAAGCCCGCCTCGAAGCCCATAGCCACATCGATGCGCTGGATGGAGACCAGGACGTTATACCCCAGCCCTCTGGCGCCGATCATGGAGGCGATGACCACCATAGAGAGGGACAGCATGACGCACTGATTGATGCCGGCCCGGATGCTGGGCATGGCCACCGGCATTTGCACGTTCATCAACTTCTGGAGCGTAGAGCTGCCGAAGGAGTCGGCCACCTCATTCAGCTCCACGGGCACCTGTCTGATGCCCAGGGCGGTAAGGCGCACCACCGGCGGGAGGGCGAACACGACAGTGGCGATCATCCCGGGCACGTTCCCCAGGCCGAAGAAGATTACCACCGGGATCAGGTATACGAAGGACGGCATGGTCTGCATGAAGTCCAGGAACACCCTGGTCACCGCCTCGGCCCTGGCATTGCGGGCGGAGAGGATGCCAAGCGGGATCCCGATCAGCACCGCCGCTCCGGCCGCCACCAGCACGAGGGAGAGGGTCTCCATCGACTGCGACCATAGCCCCATATTGTCGATTAGGAGCAACCCAAGGGCCACCCCTACGGTCAGCAATATCTTTCTTGTCAGGAACAGAGTGAGAACCGATGCCAGCAGTACGAACGCCAGAGCGGGGAACGCTTCCAGGATCGAGCCTACCAGGTCCAGGGCCCATCCCAACAGCTCGGAGACGGCATCCAAGAGGAAGCCTAGGTTTGTAGCGATCCATTCGACCAGCGCCTCTACCCATTCGCCCAGGGGGATCCTGGGGATCATAAGGCCACCTCCCCGGAGGCCGTCACATCGTCTGGGCGCACCTTGTCCATGACCGAACCGGGGTAGATCACTCCCATCAGTATGCTGTCATCATTGAGCACCGGGATCGGGTAGTCGGTCTCCACCAGGATGGCGATGAGCTCCTCCACCTTTGTGTCCGGCTTCACGGTCCGGACGGATGTGTTCACGGCGGCGGCGAGGGGCTTCGCCGCCTCCAGGGCCTTCAGCAGCCCCTCCGCCTTGACCAGGCCGGTGAAGCGCCTGTCCCTGTCCACCACGAACCCTATGACCTGATCAGAGTCGTCCAGCATCTTCAGTGCGGTCCGCGGCCCCGTCTTCCGGGAGATGACGACCTCGGGCCTCTTCATCAGGCTCTCGCAGGTCATGACCTTCGAGCGGTCGATGCCGTTGAGGAAGCTGGCCACGTACTCGTTGGACGGGTTGCTCAGGATCTCCTCGGGCGTGCCGACCTGCACCACCTCCCCATCCCTCATTATGGCGATGCGGTCTCCGAGCCTCAACGCCTCGTCCAGGTCGTGAGTGACGAACACTATCGTCTTCTGCAACTTGTCATGCAGATCGATTAGCTCATCCTGCATGCTCCTGCGGATGAGAGGGTCCAGGGCGCTGAACGCCTCGTCCATGAGGAGGATCGCGGGGTCGGTCGCTAGGGCTCTTGCCAGACCTACCCTCTGCTTCATGCCCCCGCTCAATGCGGATGGGTATGCCGACTCATATCCCTTCAGGCCCACTAGCTCGATCATGCTCTGGGCCCTGGCGTGCCTTTCCTCTGCCCGCGCCCCCCTGACCTCGAGCCCGTAGGCCACATTGTCTAGGATGGTGCGGTGGGGCAGCAGGCCGAAGTTCTGGAACACCATGCCCATCTGCGTCCGTCTGAATTTCCGCAGACCCTTGTCATCGAGATCCCGGATATCCGTTCCGTTAATGACGATGCTCCCTTGGGTGGGCTCTACCAGCCTGTTGAGGCACCTCAGCAGCGTCGACTTCCCGGAGCCGGAGAGCCCCATCACCACGAAGATCTCGCCTTCATGGACATCGAGGGCTATATTCTTCAGGCCAACCACCATGCCGGTCTGCTCCAGCACTTCCTTCTTGCTGGAGCCGTTCTCCAGCATCTTGATGGCCGTAATGGGCTTCGGCCCGAATACCTTGGTCAGGCCACTGATCGAAATGATCTTCCTGCCTGCCTCTTCTCCATGGGTGCTCTCGTCCGAGGCGGGGGGAGGACCCCTGGCCGTCTCATCAGGTTTACCTGCGCAGGAGGATATCTGGACCTCCCGGGTCCACGTCCGCAATGGCAGGAAAATATTATCCAGATGCTTTGACAGGCTGCCCTCAAGGCGAGAGAGCGTGTCCTTTACTGTATCGTTATATGACATTATCCTGTTCTCCTTTTGGCCTTCGGACGCGCCGTCAGGAACAGCATGACGGTCGTTCGGCGTCCTGCTAGCGTTCGTTCAAAATCAGCCGAACGCGATCGAAATCCAATCGTAGTGCATATTTAAGGTATTTTTCCCGAAACTTTTTAAAAATTATACTTTATATTTTACTGGCCTCGCACATTGACCCTCGACCTCATGCGTCCATCCCTGGAATGGAGGCCGCGGCGCTTCCGTCAAAGCCAGTGCCGCCGCCGGCGCCTCCGGATGCTAACGGTGCTCGTTCTTGGGATAGGCTTACGATAGCTTTATTAGGGAAAGCGCAATAGTGGTGCTTACACAGCGGGGTAGGGTAGCCAGGACATCCCGTCGGGCTCATAACCCGGAGACCGGTCGTTCAAATCGACTCCCCGCTACTTCTTTATTCTTCTATCAAAAAGTTAATCATCAGCGCAGTAGCTCTAATTGCCATGAACTTTCTGGAGCTCATCGAGATCGTCGCATGGATCATCGCTGGCTTCGGACTCATAATCATTGTATTGGCCAGTTTTGATACGTTCATTCGCCTGGCCCAGCTTTTCCTCCGCCGCCGTCCGGACGATGAGCATGAGCGACTGGACCTCGCGATCCTCCGTGGGAAACTGACCACTCGCATCATCTTCGGGTTAGACTTTCTCATCGCCAGCGACATAGTGCTGAGCGTTCTGGTCCCCAACCTGGAGGAGATTGTCCGGCTGGGGGGGACGGTCCTTATCCGGGTCGTTCTGACCTTTCTCATCAGCAAGGAGACGCAGGAGCTGGAGAGCAGGCAGGGGTGGGAGAGGCAGCATCGCCATCTGGACGAAGCGGGCGTGAAATAATATAAGCAACGAGTGAGCTTGGAGGCCGATGCGTTCGAGGGTGGAAGTGCTCATCATAGGCGGCGGCGCCACCGGCACCGGCATAGCCAGGGACCTGGCCATGAGGGGCGCGGAGGTCATGCTCGTTGAGGCGGACGACTTCGCTGCCGGCGCCACCGGGGCCAATCACGGCATGCTCCACAGCGGGGCCAGGTACGCGGTCAACGATCCCGTGTCAGCCAGGGAGTGCGCTGTCGAGGGGAAGGTCCTAAAACATATCGCCCGCTTCTGCATCGAGGACACCGGCGGCCTGTTCGTGTCGGCCAGGGGCGATGACGAGGAGTACGTGGACCGCTTCCTTCCGGCCTGCTGGGAGGCCGGCATCAAGGCCCGGGAGATCGACGTAGCTGAGGCCCTAGGGGCGGAGCCCGGGCTGGACCCGGGGATAAAGGCTGCCGTGGAGGTCTCCGATGCGTCCATCGACCCTTTCTTCCTTACGCTGGGGAACGTGGGATCGGCCCGCGCCCACGGCGCCATTGTTATGAACCATGCGCCGGTGCGCAGCATCAGGCGGTCCGGCCGCCGGTTCGAGGCCATGATCGGCGGGAAGGAAATGATCACCGCCGACGTGGTGGTCAACGCCGCCGGGTCCTGGGCCGGAGAGACGGCAGCCATGCTGGGGGCCAGCATCCCCATGTGCGTGGACAAGGGCACCATGGTGGTATTCAACGGCCGGCTCGTCGGCCGGCTGGTCAACCGTCTCCGGCCCCCGTCGGACGGGGACATCCTGGTGCCCCACCGCACCGCCACGATACTGGGGACGACCTCATCGGCCGGCGCCCCCGGGGCGCCGGCGACCTCCGCTGAGGTGGAGCGGCTGATCGACGAGGCCGTTGCCATATATCCGGGCATTCGCACGGCCAGGGCCGTACGCGCCTACGCAGGAACGAGGCCACTGCTGGGCGGCGGGAAGGCCGGCCGCAAGGCTACGAGGACGTTCCAGGTGATCGACCATGCTCCCGACGGCGTCGACGGCCTGATCAGCGTGGCCGGCGGCAAGCTGACGACCTTCCGCCTGATGGCCGAGAAAGCGTCCAACGCGGTCATGGAGAAGCTGGGGCGCACCGCGCGGTGCCGAACCGCTGACGAGGAGATAGCGCCGTTCGACGACGAGCCGTCAGACCTCTTCGACCTGGAAGCGATGCGCTACCGCCGAGGGAGGGGGGAGGGCGTGTCCCCGGCGCCGGCATGCGGCTGCGAGGCCGTCTCGCGCGGGGAGCTGGAGCTCCAGGCATCCTCGCCCGATGTCATGGACATGGGCGACCTGATGCGGCGTACGCGGGCCGGCATGGGCTACTGCCAGGCGGGACTGTGCGCGGTGAGCATGGCCTCGGCCATGGGCGTAGGGGTGAAGGAGCTTCGCCACTATCTCGGCGAGAGGTGGAAGGGGGTGGAGCCCGTACTCTTCGGAGAGCAGCTCCGGCAGGAGGCGTTCAAGGCCCATCTCATGAACGTGTATGGCATAGATCACACGGAGGCCGTCGAATGAGCCTTCCCGATGTGGACGCGGACGTCCTGGTGGCAGGGGGCGGAGCGGCCGGCCTCGTCGTCGCCACCCGTCTGGCGCTGGACGGGAGGAGCGTGACGGTGGCGTCCTCGGCCACGCCGGCCACCTTGCTCTCGACCGGAAGGATACTGCTCGACCATGACGATCCCGAGGCGGAGGAGTGGGCATCCTTCTTCCTGGCCCAGTTCCGGCGCCAGGGCGCCCACTATGTCATGTCGAAGAGACCAGTGGTCGCCATTACCAACCTGGGGACGGGGATGAGGCAGTCACTGACCAGCCCGCTGTTCGACTGGACCTCCAAGGACCGGGACGTGGCGGTGGTCGGGCTGGTCGGCAACAGCGACCTCGACCCCGACCTGGTCAGCCTGGAGATGGGCCGCTCGCGACGCGCCAAGCCTCGACCCTACTGGTTCTCGCCATCCTTCTCGCCCGAGTTGGACCCTGGCGGATTCGCCGAGGAGCTTGGCAACGTCCTCATGAACGATGTGGCCGAGGGAACGGTCGTTCTGCCCCCCCTCCCTCACAACACGCCGTACGGCCTCCTGGCCGAGCTGCGGAAGCGCTCCGGCAAGAAGGTGGTGGAGGCGGCCACGCCCCTGTCATGGCCGGGACGACGCTTCCAGTCCCTGCTGGAGGGCACCGCCGAGAGGCTGGGGGTCCGGATCCTCAGGGACCGGCGCCTTCTCTCCATCGACGTGAACGGCAGGGAAGCGAACCGGGCGCTCCTGTCGTCCGGTGTGAGAACCCAGAGAGCAACATTCA
This sequence comes from Methanomassiliicoccus sp. UBA386, assembly GCA_002498285.1. Classification (GTDB taxonomy): domain Archaea; phylum Thermoplasmatota; class Thermoplasmata; order Methanomassiliicoccales; family Methanomassiliicoccaceae; genus DTU008. The sequence continues at coordinate 35,563 of DAGU01000054.1, forward strand.
ACGGCCTGGTCCTGGCCACCGGCAACGTCGTCTCGGGCGGCCTGGCGGTCAGCGGGCGGGAGGTCGTCGATCCTCTGGGCCTGTTCCGGGTGTCGTCCGCCAGGGCGTCCGGCATCAGTTCCAGGCAACTTCGCGCCACCTTATCGTCCGGCTTGGTCACCAGGAGAGGGAAGGCGGTCACCACGGATGGCGTCTCGCTTCGCAACGTATTCGCGGTCGGCTCGCTGCTCCGCGGCATGTCGTACCCACTGGGCCGCGGCCTGGGGGATGTTATGGTGCATGCATGGGAAATCGCCCCGGCGGTGGAGGAGGCGCTATGACCTCGCGCACCGAGGATGGCTGCATCAAGTGCGGGGCCTGTCAGGCCGCATGTCCGGTCCTGCGCCAGGAAGGATGTCTTAGCTTTCCGGGCCCCCGGCGGCTGGCGGTGGAGGCCCCAAGGTTCTCCAGGGAGCTGGCGTCGCTTTCATCGTCGCTGCAGATGTGCACCTCCTGCGCCATGTGCGAGTCGGCCTGCCCCTCCCGGCTGCCGCTCACCGAGGCGGTGATGCGCATGCGCGTCCGATATGGTGCCAGGAGCGAGGGGGGAGAACGCATGATCAGCAACGCCCGGCGGTATGGCCGCACCATCGCTCCGGCATCAAGGGCAAGGGCGCCGGCGGAAGGTTCGGTCCTGTTCTTCCCCGGATGCGTGGGCGATGCCCGTGTGTCGTCATCGGTCCAGGGGGCGGTCGATATGCTCCTGGCGTCCGGCGACCGGGCGTTCGTTCCCGAGCAATGGTACTGTTGCGGTTCTCCCCTGGAGAAGATCGGGGCGCACGACGAAACGAAGAGGCTGCGGGACCTGAACGCGCCCATATTGGAGGATGCGGAGGAAGTGGTCACCGCCTGTCCTGGCTGCGCGGTGCAGCTGCGGAAGGCAAGCAGCGTGGATGCCCTGCACGTGCTGGAACATCTCTATGAATCCATCACGCCCTCCCGCCTGCGGTGGCGCTCGCCGCGTCCGATCACTGTGGCGCTGCACTCGCCATGCCACCTCGTCCGCTCGGTGGGCCCGCATACCATGGACTATGCCCGTGAACTGTTGGCATCCGTCCCTGGGCTGAGGGTCGTGGATATGGACGATGAAGGATGCTGCGGCGGAGGGGGCGGAGTGGCCTCGGCGCTGCCGGAGCTGGCGACAAGGATGGCCAGGCGCAGGACCGACAGTGCCGCCCGGGCCGGCGCCGAGGTCCTCTTGGCACCCTGCCCCTTCTGCGTGGTGAACCTGGAGCGGGCGGGGGGACTGGAGGTCCGGGAGCTGACTGCTTTTCTCGCAGCTCTTTCGGAGCACCGGCGATAACGAATAAATAGGGCGACATCGTGGATGATGCATTGACCTCTGACAAGCCTCTTTGTTTCCAGTGCCTGTACATGGACAAGCGCCCCGAATCGGGCATGAACGCGGGTCTCCTCTTCTGCCAGAAGAAGATGCTGGTCCTCCGGCCCAAGGCGGAATGCGCCCTGTATGTCAGGGAGACCGCCCAGAACCGGCAGAGTTTCAAGGCATCGATCTACGGAACCATGATGGCCGAAGAGATGGAGTGAGCTCATTCCACCCGCCGTATGTCGAACGGCGTCCACTTCGATGATGCGACGCAGCCCCTCATGCTGCGGATGCGCATGCGGCGCTGCAGATCCTCATCGAACTTCAGCTCCATCACCCCATCGGAGATGGCCATGAGATGGTTCACCGTCTTTTCTTCGTGAACGCCTTCGTTCACGGTGAAGATGGCGGTGCCTCTCCCGCTGCGTATCCGCGACGACGAGATCTGGAAGAACTTCAGCACCACATTGGCCTGGTTGTAAAGGAATAATGTGGACAGCGAGTGTATCACGATCCTCATGGGGCCTTCGGCAGAGGAGACCAGAGAGGCTACATTGAACATGATGCCCTCAAGGTCGGAGCATCTTTTCACGTCTGTGCCCGGGCAAACGTTCGAGCAGTCCATAGAGCCCAGCAGCGACGAGTGATAGTCGATGATGCACAGCCGCTCGTTCCTGAGCTCTTCGCTCACTCCGAAGGAGTCCATCACCTCGATGAGGTCGGCCGGCAGCAGGTCCACCGACACGAACACCACTGAGTCGCCGGCCTCCATCCATTCCTTGGCGATGGAAACCGCCACTTCCAGCATCCCGATGCCGGGGCTCCCGATCATGAGCGTCGTCGAACTGTCTGGAAAAGCGTCCTTAAGCATGTTGGCACCTCATACTATAGGGGTCAGGGATGCCCCCCCTCCCGCCTCCCGGGGCTCGAAGTGCCATGTGAAGCACTCAGTGAACGGCTCCTCGCCGTACATTAGCACCGTGCCGCCCACGCGGTCCACGCCGAGCCGCGTGGTGGCGAGGTCGCACAGTCGTCCATCCGCCCTCGCCGAGGTGGGCGCCAGGGCCACGAAGATGCCCCGGTTGCGCCTCACCATGGCCAGGAGGTCCATGAGCTGTTCTTCCAGCCCGTTGCCGTACATCGATTGCATGGTGTCGAGCCCCATGAGCACCAGCATCGGGCGCTCGGTGCCCGACAGGGCATACTCGAGGTTCTGCCACTTGAAGTCCAGGAGGGCGCTCTCTCCCTCCACGGGAAGGACGTACGGTGCATCGGAATAGCTCAGCTGCTGCGCCTTCTCGGGAATGCGCACGCACCTGTTGAACCGCTCCTTCGTGATGGGCGGCCCCACCATGGCCATGGCGCTCTCCGCCGAGGCCTTCCTGGTCGGCACCCATAT
>DAGU01000022.1:0-369 GCA_002498285.1 Methanomassiliicoccus sp. UBA386
CGGCATCAAGAGCAAGAAGGACATTGAGATCTACGGCATAGACCGGTTCGTCTCCAGCTGCAAGGACTTCGCGCTGAGCCATCAGAAAATGATGACCGAGCAGTTCAAGAGCCTGGGCGTGTGGATGGACTGGGAGCGCCCGTACATGACCATTGCCCCCACCTACATAGAGGCGGCATGGTGGACGCTGAAGCGGGCGCATGACAAGGGGCTGCTGTCATCCTCGAACCGCGTCATCTCCTGGTGCCCACGCTGCGAAACGGCGCTGGCCGAGGCGGAGATCGACTACTGGGAGGAGAAGGACCCCTCCATCTACGTCAAGTTCCCGCTGCGGGACGAAGAGGACGTATCATTGCTCATATGGACCAC
>DAGU01000022.1:460-3043 GCA_002498285.1 Methanomassiliicoccus sp. UBA386
CGTATCATTGCTCATATGGACCACCACCCCGTGGACGCTGCCGGCCAACATGGCGGTGGCCGCCCACCCCGATCACCGCTACGCCAAGGTCCGCTATCGCCGCGGGGAGGAGCATGACACCGTCATCGTGATGGAGTCGCTCATCGAACAGGTCGGACAGCTGGGCGGATGGGAGTCGCACGAGGTCCTGGAGGTCATCGAGGGAGATGACCTCGTGGGCACGGAGTACGTACCTCCGCTGGAGGGCGAGGTGCCGGTGCAGAGGACGGTGGAGGGCAAGTGGGTCCACCGCGTCGTTCCCTCCTCCACGGTGGAGGCGGACATGACCGGCCTGGTGCATATCGCCCCGGGCCACGGCCCCGAGGACTTCGAGATCGGCCGGCAGTTCAATCTCATGGCCCTGTGCCCCGTCGACGAGGGCGGGAAGTTCACCGCCGACGGCGGCGAGTACCAGGGGATGTTCGTGAAGAAGGCCAATCCCGTGATCATCGAGAACCTCCGCGACAAGGGCCTCATGTTCCACGACGGCACCGTGGAGCACCGCTACGGCCACTGCTGGAGGTGCCGGTCCGGCATCCTGTTCCGCAACACCGATCAGTGGTACCTCCGGGTCACTGAGGTCAAGGACCTCATGCTGAGCGAGATCTCCCGCGTCAAGTGGACGCCGGAATGGGCCGGCTCCGGACGCGAGTATGACTGGACCGTTAACGCCAGGGACTGGTGCATTTCCAGGCAGAGATACTGGGGAATACCGATCCCAGTGTGGACGTGCGCCAACGGCCACATGAAGGTCATCGGCTCCCGGGATGAGCTGGAGGGCGCCGATGGTTATCGTGCCGATATGGACCTGCACCGCCCCTGGATCGACAGCGTTGCACTGAAGTGCGAGCACTGCGGCCAGGAGATGAGGCGGGTGGAGGACGTGCTGGACGTGTGGTTCGATGCCGGCGTGGCGTCCTGGGCCGCCCTGGGCTACCCGCGCGAGAAGGCGGAGTTCGATCGGTGGTGGCCGGCCCGGTTCATCACCGAGGCGCACGACCAGACGCGCGGCTGGTTCTACTCGCAGCTGGGCTCCTCGTGCATCGCGCTCGAGCGCGCGCCCTACGACCAGGTGCTGGTGCATGGCTGGATGCTCGACTCCCAGGGCCTTCCGATGTCAAAGTCCAAGGGCAACGTCATCGAACCGTCCAAGGTCATGGAGGAGTTCGGGGCGGATGCTCTCCGCTTCTACCTCCTCCGGGTCTCGGCCCCATGGGAGGACATCTCCTTCCAGAACGAGGGCGTGAAGAGCGCCCGCAAGACCCTCAACATCCTGTGGAACGTGGCCAGCTTTGCCACCATGTACATGAGCATCGACAAGTACGACCATCTGGCGGTGGACCAGGCGGCGATCAGGGCCGCCCTGCGCCCTGAGGACCGCTGGTTGACGTCCAGGACCGAGAGGCTCAAGGCCGAGGTGACCCGCAACATAGAGGCCTGCGACCTGCACAAGGCCTGCCGGGCGCTGGAGGAGTACATCCTGGAGGACCTCTCCCGCTGGTACGTGAGGCTCATCCGCGACCGCATGTGGAGAGAGGCTGCCGACCTGGACAAGCTGGCGGCATATCATACCCTCTACGAAGGACTGATGGCCTCGGTCAAGCTGCTGGCGCCATTCTGCCCACACATCGCCGAGGAGATCTACCAGGCCATGGACGGACGGTTGGTGACGGTGCACATGTCCGACTGGCCCTCCGCCGATCTGTCGCTCATCGACGAGAAGGTGGAGGCCTCCATGGTCCTCATGCAGGAACTGGTGGACGAGATCACCAAGGAGAGGCAGAAGAAGAACGTCAAGCTCCGCTGGCCTCTGCAGAGGATCGTGGTCAGGGCGGACGAGGCCGCCGTCGACCTCATACGGCCGATGGAGGAGGTGCTGCTGTCGCAGGCCAACGTCAAGCAGATCGAGTACGTGCCTCCAGGAGAGGAGTGGGGCGAGCTCATCCTTGACGTGATACCGAACCCGAACGCCATCGGGAAGGTTTACCGGCAGTGGTCGTCCAAGATCGCCGTTATGCTCAAGAACCGCCCGGCGCAGGACGTCAGGGACGCCATCGCGAGAGGGCAGTACTCGCTCGGCATCGAGGGCCAGGTCATTAGGATAGAGCCTAACATGGTCTCGTTCTCGACGACCGTCCCGGAGAACGTCACGGCGGTGAAGTTCGAGCGGGGCGAGCTATACATCGATTTCAACATGACCCCGGAGCTGGAGGCGGAAGGCTTCGCCCGCGAGATCATCCGCAGGATCCAGCAGATGCGCAAGGAGATGAAGCTGGATGTGGAGGAGTTCATCCGGGCGGAGGTGCGCGCCCCCCTCGACATCGAGGAGAACCTCAAGCCGTGGCGGGAGCACATCATGAAGGAGGTCCGCGCGGTGGAGCTGGACTTCACCGACTCACCCCAGGGCGAGCACCGGGTGGGGTGGGAGGTCGAGAAGCAGAAGATCGACATCGCCCTCACGTCCCTCCGCGTGAAGGAAGGGATGAAGATATTCAAGCAGGTCCCCGGCCTCTCGGACGAGACGGCGGCCGCGCTGGTGCAGGC
>DAGU01000042.1:0-989 GCA_002498285.1 Methanomassiliicoccus sp. UBA386
GGAGGCCAGCCTGGTCAAGGTCGCTGCGATCGCATCACAGCATCTGGACGGCGATGCCATACTCAGGATCATGGAGGATGGAGCATGAACAACATCATGGTGCTCGGCGCCACGTCCGGCGCCGGAAAGACGACCATCGCGGCGATCCTGTGCTGGCATTTCACCGTGAAGGGATATAGAGTATCGCCGTTCAAGGCCCAGAACCTCTCCCTCAACTCCTACGTCACGTCCGCCGGCGAGGAGATAGGCATCTCCCAGGCCTACCAGGCGTGGGCCTGCGGCACGGAGCCGCACTGGTCCATGAACCCCGTGCTGCTCAAGCCCCACCGCGGACGCGGGATGCAGGTCGTTCTGAAGGGGCGGCCCCTCATGGACGCCGGCCCCGGGCGGCCCGTACCGCGGGACGTGCTGATGGACGCGGTCCGGGAAGCCTACGGCACGGCGGCCGGGCGCTCCGACGTCGTCGTGCTGGAAGGCTCGGGCGGCGCGGCCGAGATCAATCTCGCCGATAGGGACATCGCCAACATGGCGACCGCCGAGATGGCGGACGCGCCCGTCGTGCTGGTGGGGGACATCGACCGCGGAGGCGTCTTCGCCGGACTGTACGGGACGTTCATGCTGCTCCCGCCCGAAAGGCGGGAACGGATCAGGGCGTTCATCATCAATCGCTTCCGGGGCGACGCTTCCATACTGGGTCCGGGCATCGAGCGCCTGGAAGAGCTTACCGGCGTCCCCTGCGCCGGGGTGCTTCCCCTCTCCCAGCTCCGCATGCCAGCCGAGGACTCCCTGGACCTGGGGAGGGACCGCGGCTCGGTGGTGAGCGGCGAGGACATAAGGCAGGCGTGGATGGACTCCCTGGAACAGCTATACCGGATGTCGCGGGACCATCTGGACTATCCACTCCTGGAGGACATTGCCGCGGGCGGCTGATTGCCAACCAATAAAAGGAATGGGCTCCGTGATAACACCGATGCGGTGGATGGGAGACC
>DAGU01000042.1:1184-3856 GCA_002498285.1 Methanomassiliicoccus sp. UBA386
TGAGGCGCGAGCCTATGTCCTCGGCGTAAGCACGCCCAACGGCCTCGGCGCCATCCGCAGCCTGGGCCGGGAGGGCGTGGAGGTGGTTGCCGCAGATCACCTGCCGGATGCCCCTGGCCTGCGCTCCCGATACGCCCGGCCTATGGTGGTCCCCGACCCGGTGGAGAGGCCGGAGGCCACGCTCGAAGCGCTTCTGTCCAGCCACCGCGGCGAGAGGGATGTTCTCTTCCCGACCTCGGACGCCTTCGTCCTCTTCCTCTCCCGCTTCCGCGAGCAGCTCGAGGACCATTACCGATTCTGCATCCCCCCCCGGCGCATACTGGATGGCATGATCAACAAGCGGGCGCAGTACGAGGAGGCGATGAGGGTGGGAGCGCCGCTTCCCCCCACCTTCTTCCCTTCCGACATGTCCGAGGTCCAGGAGGCCGCCAAGGAGCTGATCTATCCAGCGTTCATCAAGCCCTACTATTCGCACCTGTGGTATCCGGTGTTCGGAAACAAAGGTTTCAAGGTGAACGGGCCGCGGGAACTGAAGGACAGGTACGAGGAGGTGTTCCGGGCCGGTCTGGGCGCATTGGTGCAGACGGTCATCGACGGGCCGAACACCAACCATGTGAAGGTGTGCGCCTACTACGGGATGGACGGCCGAAGGCGGGCCCTGTTCCTGACGAGGAAGATCCGCCAGAATCCGGTGGAGTTCGGGGTCGGATCGACGATGGAGAGCATCCACGACGAGGTGGCGCAGAAGATAGGATTGGATTTCCTGGAGGCCGTCGGCTACCGGGGGATCGGCTCGGTCGAGCTGAAGATGGACCGGCGGACCGGGAAGTACCAGATGATCGAGCTGAATCCCCGCCTGTGGGCGCAGAACATACAGGCGACATATGCTGGAGTGAACTTTCCGCTGATCGAGTACGACGACGTCACCGGCCGCGCCGTTCCCGAGGAGACGGATTGGCAGGATGGCATAAGGTGGATGGACGCCTTCGAGGACACCAGGTCGTTCTGGTGGTATCGCCAGCGGGGCGCCATGCGGTGGCCGGACCTCGCCCGCTCGTGGATGAAGGCGGACTGCCATGCCTATCTGGCAATTGACGACATGAGCCCTTTCTTTGCCCATACCCGCATGGGCGTTCAGGCGGCCCGGGTGGCCGTGGAGCTGCTAAGGGACGGTGGCGGCGTCAAAGTTCGCAATAAACGCCGCGCCGCCGAGCCGGATGCCAGGTCCGCTCAGACGTATCGGATCGAGTGAGACCCGCCCTCTTTCCTGGGCTCAAGGTCAAGGGTGATCCATAGCCCAAGGGCCCTTCCGAGATCGTGGAGGTAGCTGCCGGCCGCCACGGCGTTACGCTCGATCGTTCCCGCCAGACGGTCCATCAGCTCTCCGGACGGGATGAACGATGTGTCCCTTTTCGAACGGTCCAGGGGAAGGTACAGGACCCTCTCCTTCAATGTGCAGAAGTCCTCCCTCAGGAACGCCGGCTCCGGCGTCCGCTCCACCTCTCCCTTCCCCAGGGCCTCGAACGCCTTGTCCATTATCCGCAGCTCCTCCAGTATCTGGCCAAGGGCCCTGCGGCCGTTGAGGCAGTTGTCGTTGTAGTCCTCGATCCTCACGCTCAGGTAGTCGGCCTTGGCCGCCCTCTCGCATTCCCGGACCATGTTGAGCATCTTGCCCGCCTCCTCCAGCATCACAAGGAGGACGGCGAAGCGCATTCTGTCCCGGCCGGGAAAGTCCTCCGCTGCCAGGGCATGGTAGGAGTTGGCGTTCTCCAGGATATGCCTCGCGAGGTCTATGGCCGACTGGAAGGCCTCATCTCTGCTCGGGTGCTGTACGTCGGGAGAGTTGCTCATGCGACTTCATTCCCAAACCCTCATATTAACCTCTTGCCGAAGAAGGGTTTACAGAAAATGTTATCTTCCCCATGTAACGATTCTAAGAACATGGAAGATGATCAGGCTCTCCGGGACCGCGCCTACCGCATCGCCGAGGAGAAGACCGGGTTCTATGTCCATCTTGCCGCCTTCGTGATGGTGAACGCGGGACTGTGGCTTCTATGGTACTTCACAGGTCGCGGCTTTCCGTGGCCAGCGTTCATCACCTTCTTCTGGGGGTTCGGGCTGGTGATGCATGGTGTGGGCGCGTTCCTGGGAGGCCGCTACACCCAGACGCTCGCCGAGAAAGAGTACCGGAAGCTGAAGGAAGGGCGGAGGCCCTAGTCGAGCAGCCTCAGCAGCATGCGGGCCAGGACCCTTCGCTCGTTTTCCTCGGCGTGGTCCCATAGCGCTCTGACAATGCGTTCCTCCGGCGAGCCGGAGCATACCCGCTCGGACATGAAGTCCATCATGTCCTCCACCACCTCGATCGTGTGGGCCTCCGAGGGGTCGATGTCCCGGGCCGCCCGGACGATCTCGCCGAGCGAGTCGCGCCACTCGTCCCAGCTCTGGGCGAAGTTCATCGCTCCCAGGCAGGCGTCCGACCGCTCCTCGCCCCCATGTGCCGTCCTCTCCCTCATGCGCCCTACTTGCCAATCGGTTCGATTTAATCTCTCCCATCGTTCTTTTCATATAATGTGGCGCTGATTGGTCCCCTCTCATCACGGGGCGGGTGTTAAACTGAAAGCGGTAGTAGCACAAGACCTGACCAAATCGTTTGGGGACTTCCAGGCGGTGAA
>DAGU01000042.1:4257-4909 GCA_002498285.1 Methanomassiliicoccus sp. UBA386
CGCATCGACGACAAGGTGGAGACGTACAGCAAGGGGATGACCAGGCGTTTGCTGGTCAGCCGCGCGCTGATGTTCAAGCCCCGGCTGGCCATCCTCGACGAGCTGACGTCGGGACTGGACGTCATCAGCGCCCAGCATGTCCGCCGGACCGTGCGGGACACCACCAGGGACGGCACCACCATCATCGTGTCGTCGCACAACATGCTGGAGGTCGAGCTCATCTGCGACCGCCTGGCCCTCATCGCTGACGGAAAGGTCGTGGAGCTGGGCACCCCGGCCGAGCTGAAGGGCAAGTATGACGCGGACAACATCGAAGAGGTGTTCGTCAAGGCGGTGTCACCATGAGACCTCTGGGAAACATACTGGGAAAGGAGATCCGCGAGCTGCTGACCCCCGCCACCGTTTTGCCGATCGTCGTCCTGGCGATCCTGTTCGGCTCCCTGGGAGGCATCATCGGCGACGTGGAGGACGAGGCCACCAGGCCTCCCGTGATCGGCCTCATACAGCAGGACAGCAGCGAGCTCGCTACCGTCGTCTCCAAGGTATTGACCATTGAGGACGAGCATGGAAATCGGCTGAGTGAGGTCGTGTATAACGGCACCGACATCGATGAGGGGTTGAGGAAGGTTTCCGCGGCCGGGGGGACGGCCCT
>DAGU01000042.1:5265-6226 GCA_002498285.1 Methanomassiliicoccus sp. UBA386
TCGCAGAACATGGTGGTGCCGCTCATCGTCCTGATGGTCATCATCATGTCGGGCTCCACCGTCATAGCCTCCATGGGGCTGGAGAAGGAGAACAAGACCCTGGAGACGCTCCTCACCATGCCAGTGAAGCGCTCCGACATCGTCCTGGGCAAGCTGGGCGGGGCGGCCGCGGTGGGCCTGCTGATGGCCTTCATCTACATGCTGGGGATGGGCAGCTATCTGAACAGCCTGCAGGGCTCGGCCGGACTGGACCTGTCCGACTACGGCATCGGGCTGGAAATGATCGACCTTGTGCTGGTCGGCCTCTCCCTGTTCCTGGCCGTGGTGGCCGGCCTCGGCCTGTGCCTGGTGATCGGCGTCTTCGCCCGCGACTACAAGTCCGCCCAGTCGCTCACCATGCCCATAACCTTCCTGGCCATGATACCAATGTTCGTCCTCATGATGAAGGACTTCGCCACCCTGCCAGGGGCGGTGCAGGCGGGCCTGTTCGCCATACCGTTCACGCACCCCATGATGGCGATGAACAACCTCATGTTCGGCGACTACACCCTGGTGGTGGCAGGCATCGTGTACGAGGCCGTGTTCGCCACCGCAATGATGGTGATAGCGGTGGTCCTGTTCAAGAAGGACATCCTGGTCACCGGGCGGAAGAAGAGAGAAAAGAAGAAGGGCGCGCCATGGCGGCGCCGTTAAACCTCTTACCCCCTTACCTTCTTTCTTCCGAAGGCGGCCCCTGCCTGGGCGCCGGCTGGTTCCTCTTGCTGTAGTAGTCCCACAGCAGCCATAGGCCCACCAGGATGAAGAATATGCCCACAATCCAGCTCAGAAGCTCCTCGAACACTATCACCAGTATGCCGAAGATGATAGCGATCAGCGCCAGTATCGGATCCATCGACATGGTTATCCCGGTTTTCTTTGGAGCGTTCGATATAAGAAGGTATGGAACAGCCGTAAAGTGGGA
>DAGU01000024.1:0-248 GCA_002498285.1 Methanomassiliicoccus sp. UBA386
GCGCAGATCCTGAAGCTGATGCGGGAGCTGCAGACGGAGATGGACACCACCATCCTGATGATCACCCACAACCTGGGCATCATAGCCGAGATCTGCGATCGCGTTGGCGTCATGTACGCAGGCACCATGGCTGAGATCTGCCAGACCGATGAACTGTTCAGGGAGCCCCTTCACCCCTATACGCAGGGGCTGCTGTATGCCATCCCAAGGATCGATTACGACCTTCCGCGGCTGGAGACCATCGAGGG
>DAGU01000024.1:455-1206 GCA_002498285.1 Methanomassiliicoccus sp. UBA386
AAGATGGCGGTGGTCAGGCCGAACCATCATGTGGCATGCCATCTCTATCAGGAGGGTTCGCAGTGAGCGACGACATACTCATCGAGACCCATAATCTCAGGAAACACTTTCCCATCCGCGGCGGAATGTTCTCCGGGGGAGGTCGCGCCGTAAGAGCAGTGGACGACGTCTCGTTCTTCATACGAAAGGGCGAAACCCTGGGGCTGGTGGGCGAGTCCGGCTGCGGAAAGACGACCACCGGAAGAGCATTGCTTCATCTCACTCGGCCGACGAGCGGCAACATCTACTGGAAGCTGTCCGACGATCTTAGGAAGGAGCTTTCCGCGATGGAAGAACGCCGCTCAAATGTCGAGGACAAGCTCATCAGGGAGCAGGAGCTGCAGCCCGAAGACCTTGAGAAGAAGAGGTTCCGACGGTCGCTGTATCGCACCCCAGGCGGGGACGAGCTGCGGGCGGTCGACCATGAGCTGGCGAAGTTCAACAGAGCGCACTCGCTCGAAGGAATGGATGAGGAGCGGCTCAGGCTCATGAGGAAGAACATGCAGATCGTGTTCCAGGACCCCTACTCGTCCTTGAACCCCCGCATGCTCATCAAGGACATCATCACCGAGCCGCTGCTCGTGCACGGCGTCGCCCATGGGGAGGAGATGAGGGAGCGCGCCCGCGCCATGATCGACGCGGTCGGGCTTAACCCGGAGCACCTGTACCGCTATCCGCACGAGTTCTCCGGCGGGCAGCGGCAGCGCATCGG
>DAGU01000024.1:1401-2124 GCA_002498285.1 Methanomassiliicoccus sp. UBA386
ATGCTTAACGACCTGCAGCGCAACTTCGGACTGACGTATCTGTTCATCTCCCATGACCTCAGTACTATCCACTACATGTGCGATCGTATCAACGTCATGTACCTCGGCAAGGTGGTGGAGTCGGCGCCCAGGAGCGCTCTCTTCGCCAAGCCCACCCATCCGTACACACAGGCGCTGCTGGCATCCATACCGGTACCCGATCCGGCCAGGAAGAAGGAGCGCGTGCCCCTGGCGGGCGAGATACCGTCCCCGGCCAATCCGCCGGCGGGCTGCCGCTTCCACACCCGGTGCAAGTTCCGCGAGGCGATCTGCGAGACCGTCGCCCCTCCGCTGATCAAGGTGGGAGAGGACCACTACGTCGCCTGCCACCTGTGCAACGGCTCCTGAGCGGTCATGGCGCAAAAAAGGCGGCTAGAGGTTCCCCGGAAGGTCCAAGAGGATGAGCTGGAGGACGAGGGCCCGGGGTGGAAGGACTGGTTCCTTCGCGATTATGCGCGGTACTGGTACTGGATAGCCATGGGCTTTCTGAACATCCTCATATACTTCCAGCTGCAGTGGTCATTTGGCGTCGACTGGAAGGTGGCCCTCTTCCTTGCTGGCCTGGCCGCGGCGACGCAGGGATTCGCATACATCCGCATATGGGGGAGCGGAGGGCCATTGGATCGTCAAGAATGACCGCTCTTTCTGCGCTCTGCTCGATGATGCACGAGCGTTAAATCATCC
>DAGU01000024.1:2281-3481 GCA_002498285.1 Methanomassiliicoccus sp. UBA386
CGGGGCTCCAATGCTAATTGCATGTCGGTGGTTAGTATGGAGGAGCTTGTCTCAGCGTTGAAGTCCACGCTAGGCAAGAAGGGAATGCAGGACTGCGACATCGAACGTCTGGCCGATTACGTCATGAGCTTTTTCGGTTATACGGACGCCGTGATCGACAACCGGTTGACTTCCGAGGACAGAGATGTATTCTACATGCTGGAGGAAGAAGGCCTGGTAACGACGACCGAGGAAGAGGTGCACCTTAAGAAGGGCAAGATGTGGCGCATACACTACTGGATCCTCAAGAAGGACCAGATCTTCCGCTTGGCCGCCATGCCCATCAAGAAGGAGGACGAGGTCGACGAGGCCGCCTCGATCTACGACAACATGTCCAGAGAGGTGTGGGCGCGGGAAACCAACAGCCAGGTTCTCTGAGCCTAAACCTCTTTGCACATTTCTTTTAATAGTGTGAGAACGTTAGAGCGGCCCGAGGCCGTGAATGGACAACCTTCTGGTCATCCTCATTATTATCGCCATTATCATCGGGTACATCTCCTTGATAACCTACCTCGACCGCCGCAAGGTGCTCGAGAGGTTCAACATGAGCTCGTGGCACGGGTTCATCATGTGGAGGACCGGGCGGGGCCAGAAGTTCGTCGATCTCCTCGCTAAGCCAAAGCGGTTCTGGCATGGCTTCAGCTACCTGAGCAAGGCGATATGCCTCATCGTCATGATATCGATCATGGCGCTGCTCATCTGGGAAGCTTCCCTGGTGACCAATATCCCGGCCGACCAGGCGCCCACGCTCGACATGCTGGTCGGGCTGCCGGGCATCAACCCCCTCATCCCGCTGTGGTACGGCATACTCGCGCTGGCCGTTGGTGTGGCAGTGCACGAGATCGGCCACGGCATCATGTCGCGCGTGGCGGGCATGAAGATCAAGTCGATGGGGCTGCTGCTCTTCATCTTCCCCGTTGGCGCCTTCGTCGAGCCGGACGAGGAAGCGCTGGTAAAGGCGGACAAGAAGGTCCGCACCGGCGTCTACGCCGCCGGGCCGGCCACCAATATCCTGCTGGCGCTGTTCTGCGCGTTCATCTTCTCGACGGTCATGGTCGGCTCGGCAGAGGTCGCCAGCGACGGACCGGTCATTACGACGGTGTACGGCGGCACCCCCGCCGACCTGGGCGGTCTGCGCAGCGGATATCAGATCGTATCGAT
>DAGU01000024.1:3664-4145 GCA_002498285.1 Methanomassiliicoccus sp. UBA386
CTTCAATGGAGAGGAATACACCACCACGGTGCATTCGGGCGTCGTGGTCCTCAGCATAAGCGAGGGGCTTCCGGCGGCCGAAGCGGGCCTACGGGCAGGCATGATCCTCAAATCGATCAACGATACTGTCCTGTACAATGAGGGCGACTTCCGAGGCGTCCTCAACCAGCTGACGCCCGGAAAGACGTGCAATATCACCGCCCTGGAGTATGACGAGGCGTCGTCGTCCTATGTCGTCAGCCAGAGCGTGAATAGCATCACTCCGGCCAACCGGGCCGACCATGTCGTCGGAGGGGCGAATATGGCATACCTGGGCGTGACCTCGCTATACCTGGGCGCCGGCATCATGGACCCCCAGGCCGTCCTGGGCAAGATGGCCCACCCCTACGCGGGCGCTGACTCCGTGGGAGACTACTTCTCCGCCTCGCTCTACTACATCGCGCTGCCGTTCTCTGGACTGCAGCCCCTCGACGGCGTCTAC
>DAGU01000105.1:0-694 GCA_002498285.1 Methanomassiliicoccus sp. UBA386
GGAGAGGCGGACGGCCACGGCCCGGTGGACGAGCTGCTGGCCACCGACTTCCCTCGGCTGCTCTCGGCCGAGGACGTGGACGCCCTGCGCGACCGGTCGGTGGGGGAGCGCATCGTCCGCCCGGTGGTCACGGCCGGGGAGGCCATGGAAATGGCCAGGGACTCGATCGCCGGGTTCCAGCAGCGGCTGCGGCTGATGCCCTACTTCGTGTTCGGGTACGTCTGCCCGCTGTACCACGGGGATGAGAAGATGGGGGTGGAGAGCGGGACACTGTCCGTCAACGGCCTGACGCAGAGGGTGGAGCCATGGCCGGAGGCGACGGACCTGGTCTACTACATGGAGGAGAGGCACGAGCGGCTTGACGCCGTCATCGCGGAGGAGGACGCCGCCAGGGTGGCCCGGCGCGAGCTGGTGCGCGTTAACACCGTCGACCGGGAGCACGTCGTAGAGGAGGAGCATGCCACCCTGACGGAGAAGAGGAGGATCGCTCCCCGCGAGGAATGCATCGAGCTCGAACACCTCGGCATGTACTTCGTCCCGCTATGGTACGTGGAAGGCGCCCACGGAACGGTGGTGGTGGACGCCAGCACCGGCCGGGTGGTCAGCGAGGACCACTGTTCGTTCTAGCCCTGCGCACCGCCTCGCCCACGTGGCCGCATATGCCCGTCCAGTGAGTGCCCTTCCAGTACACCCG
>DAGU01000105.1:925-1493 GCA_002498285.1 Methanomassiliicoccus sp. UBA386
GCCCCTCGTCGAACGTCAGGTCGAACCGCCGCACCACGTCCTCCAGATGCCCGACGGCATCGTCGCCCTGCAGCAGCATGCCCCGGTCGCCGGCCCTCGCGGCCAGCCCCCGGTCCCTCGTCAGCAGGATGCGGTCCTCCTCCACGGCCTGGCGGAGGATGTCATCGTCGCTCATGTCCCTCGCGTACTCGGCGTCATAGCCCATGATGCGCAGCCATCGGGCCAGGGAGCCGAGCATCTCGTCGGCCAGGAACCTAGTCTTGGCCATGGACCTCATAGGACAGCAGTATGCCTTCTCCAAGCACCTCGGCGTCCACCAGCGTCAGGCGGACGCCGGCGCCGTCCTGGAACCCGTCCCCGTCGGCCGGGGTGGGAGAGCCCCGCCCGCCAACGACCTGGCTGCCGACGAAGACCAGGTACCGGTCGACCAGGCCGGCCTGGAAGAAGGAGAAGATGGTCTCCCCGCCCCCCTCCACCATGAGGGCGCGCACTCCCCTTTCGCCCAGAGCGTCCATGAGCGCCCCGAGGTCCACGCTGTCCCTGCCGCATCGCACCACCTCGGCCCCGG
>DAGU01000105.1:1849-2785 GCA_002498285.1 Methanomassiliicoccus sp. UBA386
CCGGCCAGCTTGCCGTCGGCGGTCATGGCGCAGTTCACCGTTACGCGCGGCCTCATGCTAACGACATCAATACCGCCGGCCATAATATTTGCTTCCGACCGCTCTCGCGGCAAGGCGACGCGCGCTCATAACGCCGTTCTCCCATCGCTCACTATTGCTCCCCGGCCCCTGCCGACCTATTTTATACCGCGGGATGGGAAATCCAAGCGGTGAATGGATGGACATCATCGAGATAGAGGAGATGAACATCCGCGGCGCCTATGTGATCGACGGCTTCCCGTCCGTGGGACTGGTCGGCTCCATCGTCGCCAACTACCTGGTCACATCGCTGGGGCTGCGGCAGATCGCCGTGGTCGATTCCGACCACTTCCCGACGGTGTCGACCATCAAGGGCGGGGTGCCGCACAGCCCGGTCCGCATATACGGCGGGGAGTTCAACAGCGGCAAGAGGATGGTGGTGTTCGTCTCGGAGTTCCAGCCGCCGCCTCACGTGCTCAAGCTGCTGGGCATCACCATGATGGACTGGGTGGAGGACCACAAGTGCCGCCTGGTCATCAGCCCGGAGGGCATTTCCAACAAGCAGAGCCAGCGTCTGCCGGGCGAACAACCGAAGGAGGTGCTGGGCGTCGCCTCCACGCCGGAGGCCAGGGAGTTGCTCGCCTCTAAGAACGTCCCCATCTTCGAGGGCGGCATCATCGTGGGGCTGTCGGCCGTCCTTCTCAACGAGGGCGTGAACCGCTCGTTCGACGTGATCACGCTGCTGTCCGAGGCGTCGGCCGACCTCCCGGACGCCCGCGCCGCCGCGGCCGAGGCCACCGCCATCAACGACCTCATCCTCGACGGGAAGCTGGACCTGCAGCCGCTGAAGGAGGAGGCGGAGAAGATCGAGGACGAGCTGAAGGACATCTACGACAAGGCCGGGAAGGAGCAGGAGAT
>DAGU01000105.1:2951-3386 GCA_002498285.1 Methanomassiliicoccus sp. UBA386
GTCCACGTCGATCCTCACCGGAAGGAACTGGGGCAGCAGCCATATCTGGGTGGTGAGGTGGGACGTCAGCTCCCTGACCTTGAAGGAGGACGGGCCTTCCGCCATTGCCATGTACGGCAGCAGCTGGTCGGCGGTGTGCACGTCAAGGGTGCCGCCGCCGTCGAGCTCGTCCCTCATGCGCTCGGCCGCGAGCTCGCCGACACGTTCGGCCGGGACGCCCCTCTGGCCCAGGCCATCGGCGCCCAGCACGGTGTTCTCGTACCTCGCGCGCAGGTATATGCCGGCGCCCGATGACGGGCCGGAGGACAGCTGCCTCTCCGCCGTGATCCGCTCGCCCAGCAGCGACTTTCGGACGGCGTGCTCCATCCTCTGGGCGATGTGCTCCGGCAGGTTCTGAACGAAGCACGTGGCCCCGATCCCCTCGGGACGGCCTCT
>DAGU01000105.1:3564-4101 GCA_002498285.1 Methanomassiliicoccus sp. UBA386
CCGCCCTGGGGGTAGAACCCTCGCTGCAGCACCTCCAGCTCGACGTCGACGTGCATCTCCCGCAGCAGCGGCAGCAGCACGTTCAGGTAGTGGTCCACCGGCGGGGACATGCGGACGTTGGTGCCGCCCCTGATGGTCATGGTGACCGGGCCGTCGGCGTGCACGGCGGCCAGCATGCAGGCCTGCAGCACCAGGGTCACGCTTCCCGCCGTCCCGACGTTGAACTCGTACTCGCCGCCGAGCACCTCGCCCGGGCGGAACGTGAGCGACGTCGAACCAAGCTCGTCCCCCTCCAGCGACGCGCCGCACAGCTCCGCCACCCCTCGCACGGCGGCAAGGTGCTGGGCCGCCAGGCCGCACCGGTCCCGCTTGGAGCGGATGTTCACGATCTCCATGTCCTTGCCGGTCAGGGCGGACAGCGCCACCGAGGAGCGAAGGATCTGCCCGCCTCCCTCGCCGTACGAGCCGTCTATCCTAAGCGTCGTCAATCTCGCACACCTCCGCCTCAGGCCTCACACGCCTCTGCAGGTATTTCCA
>DAGU01000105.1:4396-4586 GCA_002498285.1 Methanomassiliicoccus sp. UBA386
CACGAACAGCAGCTGGCACAGCACGATGGTGCAGAACGCGGCCGTCCGCGCCTCATCGCTCCCGCTGCCCAGGTCTCGCAGGATGACGAACGCCAGGAGAGCGGCGATGCCCATGAACGCGCCCATGATGGCGATGCGGACGCCCATTGACCGGGTCACAGGCGGTTCATGGGGGTCCTGGGGGCACTTG
>DAGU01000062.1:0-440 GCA_002498285.1 Methanomassiliicoccus sp. UBA386
ATCGAATCGTCGTTCTTGACCCCTTTTCGCTTCGCCCAGAAAGCGGTGGCGCATGGCACCACCGCGGTCGTCACCAACCCGCACGAGATCGCCAACGTCATGGGCATGGAGGGCGTGGAGTTCATGGTCCGGGACGGCCGGGGGACGCCACTGCGCTTCTTCCACACCGCTCCCTCCTGCGTGCCCGCCACCAGGATGGAGACCTCCGGGGCGTCCCTGGGGGCGGCGGACGTGGAGGCCATGCTCGAAAGGCCGGACTTCGTCGCCCTGGGCGAGATGATGGACGTCTGGGGGGTGCTGAACGGCGAGCCCGAGGCAATGGCAAGGATCGATGCGGCTCGGCGGACCGGTAAGCCGGTGGACGGCCACTGCCCGGGCCTGAGGGGGGAGCAGCTGGACCGCTACATCCAGGCGGGCATATCGACCGACCACGAGTGCCT
>DAGU01000062.1:682-3322 GCA_002498285.1 Methanomassiliicoccus sp. UBA386
GTCGACGCCCTCCTCCGCAAGGCCGTCGCCCTCGGCATGGAGCCGATGCATGCCATCCGGGCGGCGACCCTCTGGCCAGCGCAGCATTACCAGCTGCCGGGCGGCCTTGTCCGGGTAGGAGGCGCGGCGGACCTCACGATCGTCAGGGACCTGACGGAGTTCAAGGTCCTGGAGACCTGGATCGCCGGAGAGCTGGTGGCCAAGGACGGCGCTCCGCTGTTCTCGGGGAGCCCGCTGACCGTCCGGTCGGCGATATCGGCCACGGGAGTGGAGGCGAACGAGCTGTCGATCAAGGCCCCGGGCAGACGGGCGGAGGTTCGGGTCATAGAGGTCGTGCCGGAGCGCATCGTCAGCCGTGCCGGGCGTGCGGAGCTGGCGGTGGTCGGGGGCCTCATCGCTCCCGACCCCTCCCGGGACGTCCTCATGGCCGCGGTCGTCAACCGATATGAGCGGGCCCGACCGGCGCTGGCCTTCATCAGGGGCTTCGGGCTGGGGAACGGCGCCATAGCCTCCTCGGTCGCCCACGACTCCCACAACATCATCGCGGTGGGCGCCGACCCCCATAGCATGGCCAGGGCGGTGAACGGCCTCATCGCCCAGATGGGTGGGCTCTACGCGTTCAGCGAGGGAGAGGGCATGGGGCTGGAGCTGCCGGTGGCTGGTCTGATGAGCGCGCGGCCCTGCGAGGAGGTGGCCGAGAAGGAGGGGGAGATCAACCGCTTCGTCCGCGGCATGGGCTGCCGGCTGCCGGCGCCCTTCACGACCCTGTCGTTCCAGTCCTTGCTGGTAGTGCCCCAGCTGAAGCTGGGGGACAGGGGCCTGTTCGACAGCGTGCATCAACGCTTCGTGAGCCCCGTCATCTCATCGGCGTTGCCTAGATAAGCCCACATTGCCCATATTGAAGCGATGCTTGAGAGGCTGAAGCGCTCGGTCGAGAGCTCCCCGGTGGTGACCATGGGAGAGTATAGCTACTTCGTCGCCCCCATCACCGACGGCATCCCCTGCATGGAGCCGGAAATCCTGGAGGAGATCGCCGCTCGCATCATGGAGGTTGCCAACCTCGACTGCGACCTCATCGTGGCCCCGGAGGCCATGGGCATCCCGGTGGCGGTCGCGCTGTCCCTCCGGACGGGCATCCCCTACAACGTGATACGAAAGCGCAGCTACGGCCTCCCCGGCGAGGTGAGCGTCTGCAAGGTGACCGGGTATGCCAAATGCAACATGTTCATCAACGGCCTGAAGGCCGGCGACCGGGCCGTCCTGGTGGACGATATCCTCTCCACCGGCGGAACGATGTACGCCGTCATACAGGCGCTGCAGAAGATGGGCGTCGAGCTCGTCGATGCGGTGGCGGTACTGGACAAGGGGGTGGGAAAGGCCAGGATCGAGAGCGATCTGGGCGTGAGGGTCAGGACGCTGCTCCGAGCGGACCTCGCGGGCGGGCGAGTGGTCGTCTCGGAGTAGCGCGGGAGGGGCTCAGCGGCCCTTTCCCTTCTTCTCCGCCCACCACTTGTCGAGGATCTCCTTCAGACTGGGATTCCCTATCTCCTCCATCTCGTAGCCGGCGCGGATGATCGGCTTGCTCACCTTGACCAGCCGCTTGATGTCGATCGGGGTGCCGGTGACAACGATGTCGCAGTCGGACCGCTCTATCGTTTCCTGCAGGGAGGCTATCTGCTCATCAGAGTATCCCATCGCCGGCAGGACCTTGGTGAGATGGGGGTACTTCTTGAACGTCTCGGCGATGGAGCCGACCGCGTACGGCCGCGGGTCGATGATGGTCGCCCCGGCATTCTCGGCCGCGATCATGCCGGCCCCGTAGGCCATGCCGCCATGCGTCACTGTGGGACCGTCCTCCACCACGAGCACCTTCTTGCCGGCCAGCCTCTCCGGCTCCGCCAGGATTATGGGCGAGTTGGCCTCGATCACCAGGGCCGACGGGTTGAGCGCTTTGACGTTGGCCTTTACCGTCTCGATGTTGGCGCGGTCGGCGGTCTGCACCTTGCTGATGATGATCACATCGGCCATGCGCACGTTCGTCTCTCCGGGATGGTACAGGAGCTCATGCCCGGGGCGGTGCGGATCGGCGATCACGATGTGCAGGTCGCTGCGGTAGAAGGGAAAGTCGTTGTTGCCGCCGTCCCACACCACGACATCGGCCTCGTTCTCGGCCTGGCGCAGGATCTTCTCGTAATCGACGCCGGCGTAGACGACTATGCCCTTGTCGATCAGCGGCTCGTACTCCTCCCTCTCCTCGATGGTGGTCTTATGGAGCTCGAGGTCCTCATGGCTGCCGTACCGCTGCACGGTCTGCTTCACCAGGTCGCCGTACGGCATGGGATGTCGCACCGCCACCACGCGCAGGCCCTTCTTCTTCAGCAGGGCGCATACCTTCCTGGTCGTCGGGCTCTTCCCCGAGCCGGTCCTGACGGCGCCTATGCTGACCACTGGCACCGAGGATTCTAGCACTATGTGCCGGTTGCCCATGAGCACGAAGTCCGCGCCGGCCGCCAGCGCCTTCGACGCGGCGTCCATGACATGCTGGTTGGTGACATCGGAGTAGGCGAACACCACCTGGTCCACGCCGTTCTCGCGCACCACCCGCTCCAGTTCCTCCTCGGCCACGATCGGTATGCCGTT
>DAGU01000062.1:3530-4091 GCA_002498285.1 Methanomassiliicoccus sp. UBA386
GGATTCCCGCGGTAGTAGGTGTTGAAGTTGTGGAAGTCCCGCCCCGCCGCGCCCATGATCACTGTCTTCAAGCGTGCCATGATTTACTCCGGGGGCATGAGCACCTATCTGGTTTATTAGATTCACGGCCGGAAAGCATCATAAATCGATGAGGCCATGCGGTAGCATGGCTTATCGCGTGCCCACAGCGGAGGTCCTGTCAGCGGCCGTCGCCGCCGCCATCAGGGACATGAACGTCGTGGGTTCGCAGCGCCGGCTTACCGAGCTAGTGAGGGGGGAGCTGCGGCATATCGACCCCCGGTACGGCGTCACGGAGGAGCGGGTGCGCAGGACGGCCATAAACGCCCAGCTGGTGAAGGTGACGGTGGAGAGCCGTGACACCGGAAAGCGGAAGAGGGTGGTCACCTGCCCGGTGTGCGGCTCCCGGCTGAAGCGGGTCCGCAACCGCACCATCTCCGGCGGAACGGTGACCATAGGCAAGAAGTGCCCGCTGTGCCCGTTCCGCATGGGGACCACGCGGAGGGTGCCGGTGCGATACACGTTCGCCAATGCCCATCCCCG
>DAGU01000062.1:4416-5904 GCA_002498285.1 Methanomassiliicoccus sp. UBA386
GGTTTGGTCCCTACCTGTTCGAGAGCAGCTTCCTCGACACCACCACGCTCGCGCCCATGAGCAGGACGGCCACGGCCAGCAGGCCGAGGATGTCGGCAGTCAGGCTATGTATCGGATCGGGGTCGACGAAGGCGAACTGCCGCATCGCATCGGCCGCCCAGGTCAGGGGATTGTAGTCCGCCACCGTCCTGAGCCAGTCGGGCATCATGGCCGTGGGGAACAGCGCCGCAGAGGCGAACATCAGCGGCAGGTTGAGCAGGTTGATCACCCCGAACAGGGTCTCCTGGTTCTCCACCGCCAGGGCGATGGTGGTGAACAGCGAGGCGAAGGCCGTCGACAACAGGAACAGGACGGCGAACATGCCGGCCAGGTCAACGATGCCGAAGCCTTCCTTCAGGGTAAGTCCGGTGAGGCCTGGTACGTACTGGAAGGCGAGGGCGATGGCCAGCACGATGCTCACCTGGATGGTCGACCGTATGACCGTGGCCAGTATGCGGGAGATCGGCACCGCCCCCCGCGGGATGGGGGCGACCTTGAGCTTGTTGAGGAACCCGAACCGGCGGTCCCATACGATGCTCATGCCCGAGAACATGCAGGTGAACAGCGCGTTCACCGCCAGCATGCCGATGGCCATGAACGAGAAGTAGTCCGGCGCCCCGGAGAAGAATAGGGGCACCGTCTGGGAGGGCAGCAGTGCGCCAATGTTGAAAGCCTGGCCGAACAGACCCAGCCACACGATCGGCTGGATCAGGGTCATGAATATCTGGACCTTTACCCGGTACCAGTGCTTCAGCTCCCTGGCGGTCAAGGCCCAGGTCTCGCGGAGCAACCTATCGCCTCCTCTTCGATGCGCGAGCGGCCGCCGCCCTGTCAAAGCCCCCGCTCTGCTCGGCGTCCCTCATCGACCTCCCGGTGTACTCCAGGAACGCCTGGTCCAGGCTCGGTCGGCTCAGGGAGACGCTGGTCACGTTCCCGCCCTGGCCGCTCACCGCCTGCAGGACCTTGGGGATGGAGGCCTCCCCCTTCACCGCCTTGATGCGGTACGCCCCGTCCTCCCGCCTCACATCCAG
The DNA here is from genome assembly GCA_002498285.1 of Methanomassiliicoccus sp. UBA386. Lineage (GTDB taxonomy): Archaea > Thermoplasmatota > Thermoplasmata > Methanomassiliicoccales > Methanomassiliicoccaceae > DTU008. The sequence goes on from DAGU01000062.1 coordinate 5,487, forward strand.
GATGCCATCGACCTGGCGGATGGTCCCCGAGAAGTCGGCGGTGCCGTCCACGATCAGGTCGACGACGTCGCCGCCCACCGACCGCTTGAGAGCGGCAGGGGTATCGAGGGCCACTATCTTGCCGCGGTCGATGATGGCGATCCGGTCGCACAGCCCATCCGCCTCCTCAAGGTAGTGGGTGGTAAGGAACACGGTGATGTTGTGCTTGGCCTTCAGGTCCTTGATGTAATCCCAGATGGCCACCCGGGTCTGGATGTCCAGGCCCAGCGTGGGCTCGTCGAGGAACAGTATGCGGGGGTGGTGGATGAGCCCCTCGGCGAGCTCCAGCCGCTTCCTCATTCCCCCCGAGTAGGTCTTGACCCGCCGGTCCGCGGCCTCCTCCAGATTGACCACGCGGAGGAGGTCTTCGATGTCCCGC
>DAGU01000092.1:0-1596 GCA_002498285.1 Methanomassiliicoccus sp. UBA386
GCGCCCCCCGCCGCGAACGAGGTGGAGCTGGAGAAGCGGTTCCAGGCCGAGCTGGAGCAGAAGGAGATGGAGCGCCGGCAGCTGGAGGCGGACCTTCAGAAGACCATTCAGGCCTTGCGGGATGACCTCGCGAGGAAGGAGATCGAGGACCGCGTACGGCAGGACGAGACATGCATGGCCACCATATCCGAGGGCGACGCGAGCAAGGAGCTCCAGGAGCGCCTACGCTCCATGCAGGATAAGGAGCGCCGCATTCTGGAGCTGCAGGACCTCGCCAACCGCCTCCATGACACCGTACAGGAGCGGGAGGACGAGCTGAAGGGGCTCAAGGAGATCGTCAGCTACAAGGAGCAGGAGCTCACCCGCCGCGAGGAGGACCTGGCATACCGGGAGCGCAAGGCCTCCGAGGAGCGCCGCCGCCTGGAGGATGCCAAGCAGAGCGCCGCGGGCCTGGAGGAGGCCGAGCTCAAGAAGCGCCTGGAGGAGCTCCGGGCCGAGGTGGACAAGCGGGAGAAGGAGCTCAAGGCCAAGGAGGACTACCTCCGGGCCAAGGAGGCCGACCTGCGCCGCCGGGAGCAGGGGCTCATCGAGGAGGACCTCAAACATATGGACAAGGAGATCGCCATGGAGGTCCAGGTGGCCAAGGCCAAGACGGGGAACCCCCGGTTGGACGACCTGCTCATGGGCGGAGTGCCGTTCGGCTCGAACGTCCTCGTATATGGCCCTCCGTTCGTTGGCAAGGAAACGATGGTGTGCCAATTCATCGCGGAGGGCCTAAAGAAGGGCATCCCGGCATTATGGGTCACCACCGACAAGACCCCCGCCGGGCTACGCGAGGAGATGAAACTGGTGCTGCCCAGCTACGAGGAGTACGAGGCCCTGGGTCTGGTGCAGTACGTCGATTCATACTCCCGCAGCATGGGCGACACTACCGAGGACCCGTACACCATCTATGTGGAGGAGCCCACCGCCCACGACCACATCATGGCGGCGGTGGAAGAGATCGCCAAGAAGTTCCTGAGAGGGCCACGAGTACTACCGCCTGGCCTTCAGGACCATCTCCACCCTCATCGCCTACTCGGACCCGAACACCGCCTTCCGGTTCCTCAACCCGTTCTGCGGGCGCCGCAAGAGGGACCGCGCGGTGTCGATGTACACCATCGAGAAGGGCATGCACGGGGAGCAGGAGATCCAGATGCTGGGCTCCATAATGGACGGCATGATCGACTTCAAGATCGATCAGCTGCGCACCTTCTTCATGGTGCGGGGCATCACCGACGTGCAGTCCCGCTCGTTCATCCGGTACACGGCCACGCGCCACGGCCTGAGCATCGGAAGCTTCGCGCTGGACCATATTAAATGATTAAATTGGGATAGTATCCCACCATGGCGTTGCCAACGCCGAGCGGCGCGTTCAGGCGAACTCGGGGCCAGGCTGCGAGCGCTTGGAGGGGTCGCCCTTCTTCTGCACGTTGATGCGGGGCATGGGGAACGGCGGCGGCAGGCGGATGTCTCGCGCTATCAGAAGCGCCGTGGGGATGCAGTTGCTGACGATGGCGTTGTGAACGAGGTTGGCCACCTGATCGGGCATGGAGC
>DAGU01000092.1:1922-2682 GCA_002498285.1 Methanomassiliicoccus sp. UBA386
ATAATGTTCATGTCTTACCGGCGACCAATGGCCTACCGGGGTATTAGACGTTTGCCAGATAAAAGGGGAAATGGAGTGCCGCAGGCCGGGCTCGAACCAGCGACTTCAAGATCTTCAGTCTTGCACTCTCCCAGCTGAGTTACTGCGGCGTTGGGCTCAGTAAAGTGGAATCATATTAAAAAAGTATCGTCAGAACTCCCACCATCTCAAAGGTAGCATGGATGTTGACCGTGGCGTCACATCACCGCCTTCCCCAGGCAGGTCAGCGGCAGGCCGCCATCGGCCAGCCGAATGTAGTGGGCGATGAGGCCACAAGGCAGTTTAGGCCGAGCCTAGCCACCTGCCAACGAGCTCGTTCGTGGGTGGCTGCAAAGTTCCCTAGACCGTCTCAGGCGTAGGCCCCCTGGCCGAGCTGTCCTCACGGCCGTTGCTGCTCTGTGCCATTGACATTTACCTAGAAGGATTTAATAGCTCACTGGGCGATGTCGTCGCGGGCCGGGGAGCTTAGAGCGCATATGCTATCAAAGTGTAAGAGAAGGGCTTTATCAAATAGGACCAGGTCTCGGTTTCTGAGACGGGACCGAGAGGGCGTGGCATCCACCATAGGCACCATCATGGCCCTCCTGGTGTTCCTGTCCCTGATGGCCCTGATAACCAACTCCTACGTCCCGGCCTGGATGATGGACAACGAGCGCGAGCACATGAACCAGGTCATCGACCAGTTCGGAGGGCTCAAGGGCAAGGTGGACGGCATGGTGGT
>DAGU01000092.1:2987-4701 GCA_002498285.1 Methanomassiliicoccus sp. UBA386
GTCCAGCAGTGGCTGGCCTACGAGAACGGGGCCATCATCATGAAGCAGGAGGACGGGCAGACCCTGCTCGCCTACCCCGGACTGTCGTTCACCAAGTCAGGTGACAGCGTGAACGTCCAGTTCACCCAGATCGACCTGGTGGGGCAGGGCATGACCATCTCCGGCAGCCACTCCATCGGCCTGAACGTTGAGATGTACTACGCCGGCACCCAGACCTACAATATCAATGGTGAAGCTTGGAAGTTGACGCTGACCACCGAGTACGGCCAGGCCTGGGAGACCTACTTGAAAGACATTCTTCCCCGGCAGGGCCTGGAGGCCACCGATTATTCGATGACCGTAGAATCGAGCAGCCAGACAGGCGTGACAGGAATAGAGCTGACCGTCTACAAAGTGAACACCCTGACCCTGGACCAAGCCACGGTCAGCATGACCACGGTGGACATCTGAGGTGAAAGATGCAAGAGGCCGAGCGCATGATCGCTGATGACCTGGACGAGGGCATGCCCATCACCGGACCCGAGGGAGAGCGCCTGAAGGACAAGGTGAGGGACGGCTACCTCAAGGTCCTGCGGAGGCTCGTTCCCAACCGCGGAAGCAAGGTGCGTCTGTCCACCGAGCAGATCTCCCGGCACATCGAGTGGTCCAAGGGCAAGGGGTCGGTCATCACCCAGATACCGAAGATCGAGGACCCCGCGGTGGAGTCGGTGGAGACCTACGCGGTGCTGGAGCCATACAGCTACGTCAGGATCACATACAACAACGAAACGAGCGAGTACTTCCTGGAGATCCTGGAGCCCCACCTGGGACAGGACGAGCTGAACCTCCTGGACCTCATCAAGGACACGCTCATGAGAACGCTCGGCTACGAATGGGAGAAGCTGACCGTCCTGGACAAGAGGGAGTACCTCCTGGAGAGCATGGAGAGCTTCGTGCGCAGCCGCGGCTACAAGGTAAGCTCGTTGTCCAAGAAGCGGATGGGGTACTACATCCTGAGGGACTTCGTCGGGTACGGCAAGGTGGACGTCCTGATGCGCGACGAGAACATCGAGGACATCTCCTGCGACGGCGTGGGCGTTCCCCTGTTCGTATACCACCGCAAGTACGGCAGCATCAAGACCGGGCTGGCGTTCGACGACGAGGAAGGATTGAACTCATACGTGGTGGCGCTGGGACAGAGAGGAGGCAAGCAGATCTCGGTGTCCAGCCCCATCCTCGACGGGACCACCCCGGAAGGCCATCGCGTGCAGGCCACGTATGCTAGAGAGGTCACGACGCGAGGCTCGACCTTCACCATCCGCCGGTTCCGCGACAAGCCCTTCACGCCCATACACCTGATCAAGAGCGGGACGGCCAGCCCGGAGATGATCGCCTACTTCTGGCTAGGGGTGGAGAACGGCGAGTCCATGATCGTGTGCGGCGGCACCGCGTCTGGAAAGACGTCCACGCTCAACAGCATCGCGCTGTTCATCCCGCCCGGGGCCAAGATCGTCAGCATGGAGGACACGAGGGAGATCAACCTTCCGCACCAGAACTGGATCCCCAGCGCCACCCGCTCAGGGGTGGGCGAGAGGGGGCCGGACGGCAAGGTCCCGGGGGAGATCGACATGTACGATCTTATGCGCGCCTCGCTGAGGCAGAGGCCCAACTACATCATCGTCGGCGAGGTGCGGGGCAAGGAGACGTACACCATGTTCCAGGCCATGGCCACCGG
>DAGU01000092.1:4824-6949 GCA_002498285.1 Methanomassiliicoccus sp. UBA386
ACGATGCACGCCGACTCGGTGCAGTCGATGGTCAACAGGCTGGAGAACGAGCCCATCAACTGCCCCCGCATATTGCTGACGGCGTTGCGGAACGTCATCATCCAGTCGCAGGTGAGAGTGGGCACCGAGCTCACGAGGCGTATGAAGCAGGTCATCGAGATCGTGGGCTTCGAGCCGGACACCAACGAGCTCATATCCAACACCGTGTACGAGTGGGACCAGATCAACGACCGCTTCGTGTACAAGGGCCACAGCTTCCTGTTCGACAAGATCATGGAGATGCGGAGCCTCACGCACGAGGAGATGATGACCGAGTTCAACCGCCGGGTGGACGTGGTGAAGTACATGGTATACCGCAACATCACCGACCACCGCCGCATCTGGGAGATCACCAACAAGTACGGCAAGGAGCCGGAGGAGGCCGTGGAGCGCATGCGCAAGGAGCTGCGCGAAGGAGGGATAGAAGTTGGCGCCTGAGATCTCTGACGACTTCTCCAAGTTCGACACCCGCAAGAAAGGGTATCTCAAGACGAAGCAGGTGGAGGAGAAGGACGAGGACTGGGCCCCCCACGTGATCAAGCTGCCCAAGGGGACGCTCCCCCAGTACATCGAGCTCACCAACTACCAGATGTTCTGCTGGAAGCTGATGGGCAGGGCGGTGACGCTGCGGACCAAGCCCAATCCTCGCCTAGAGCTGCAGCTGCAGCAGGCCCAGATGCGCATGAGGGCCGAGGAATACGTCGCATATGTATGGACGACCACCCTCCTTGTGCTGGCGGCGTGCCTGGCGGTTGCATCCCTTCTCGGCGGCACCATGCTGGCGCTGCTGCACGTGCCAGTGGGCCTGGTGACGGTGTTCTTCATCCTCATCGTCATGCTGCCGCCGATGATGACGTTCGGGGTGCTCTTGGCGATCCCGTCGTCAAAGGCAAAGACAAGGGGCCGGGATATCGACAAGCGCATTGGGGCGGCCATGAGCTTCATCTCCGCCATGGCGTCGGCCGACGTCAACATCGACGTCATATTCAAGGAGCTGGCCAGACAGGACATATATGGCGAGATCAAGAACGAGGCGGAATGGATCACCCGCGACAGCGAGCTGCTGGGCATCGACATCCTCACGGCAATCAACCGTGCCGCGCAGAGGACGCCGTCGGTCAAGTTCCAGGAGTTCCTGCAGGGCGTGGTGACCACCTCTACCTCGGGCGGTCAGCTGAAGCCCTACTTCCTGCAGAAGGCCGAGCAGTTCGAGAAGGAGGGCAAGCTGGAGATGCGCTCCCAGCTGGAGACCCTGGGGCTGATGGCCGAGACCTTCGTGACGGTGGTGGTGGCCTTCCCCCTGTTCCTGGTGGTGATCATGGCCATCATGGCCATAGTGCCAGGGGGCGGCGGGAGCCCCGGCATGACCGTGCTCCTGCTAGAGATGGTGATCGTACTGATGGTGCCGTTCTCCCAGTTCGGCTTCATCTTCTTCGTGTGGAATACGACCAAGGAGTCGTCGTTCTGAGGTGGGCATGACCGAGGAGATTATCGACCTGAACCAATTGAACCTGAACCGCCTCGACCACGGCAAGACCATAATCATCGTCAGCGGGGCGGTCGCCGCCCTCATATTCGTCATGGGGTTCATCGACGCCATCGGCGGCCTGGACCTCCCGGGGCAGTGGGTGGACTATCTCTTCTTCGGCCTCATGGCCCTTTCCGGCCCCTATGGGTTCTATCGATCATACCAGATGAAGAGGGTCCGTGACATCGAGAAGCGCCTTCCCGAGTTCCTGCGAGACGTGGCGGAAGCGGGCCGGTTCGGCATGACGCTGGCACAGGCCATCAAGGCCGCCTCCAAGGGACGCTACGGAAGCTTGACCCCGGAGATCCGGCGCATGGCCGCGCAGATCGACTGGGGGGTCCCCGCCTCGGACGCCATGCGGCTGTTCGCCGACCGCGTGGACACCCCGCTGGTACGCAGGATGACGAGCATCATCATCAAGGCCAACGATGCCGGCGGCAACGTGGCGGATGTGCTCACCATGGTGGCGCATGACGCCCGGGAGGCCATGCTTAACCAGAACGAGCGGAGCATCTCCATGGCCACCTACACGGTCGTGATATACGTCGCGTTCGCGGT
>DAGU01000002.1:0-691 GCA_002498285.1 Methanomassiliicoccus sp. UBA386
GCACAAATGTCTCGCGCAATTCATCCCAGGGACGGATCCCTGGGCTTTCTTGCTCCACGGCATGTAGTGTACAGTTAGCCTCAACCGGTATGACCCCCTGGAGGCGGTGCTCCGGTTGCATATGAACATCGCGCTGGGTAGTTTGTGGGGCCGCGGAAGGAAGGCAGCGGTGAGACCGGCCGGCCGCCGTGGCTGCGAGTATAGGAAGACGAACGGGACCGTAAGGGTGGAGTGTGATGGCTGCACCAATGGCCAGAACCTCAATTGCCCGCCCTGCTTCAAGGGCGTCCTGCGCATACTGGCGAACGAGTCCGAAGTGCGCGAGGTCCTCCTCATCAGGGACTGGGAGATCTCCTACGACGCTGAGTGCGTCCGTGTCCTCAGCGCGGTGGCCGAGGTCAACCGGTTCTGCTCCAGCCTCACCTACTCGCTGCCCTTCGAATCCTGCCCGTCGTGCGGAGCCAATCCCCGGGGGATGATATCCCGCGTGACCGAGCGGCTGCCGCAGGGCGTGGGGATGGAGCATACATCGCAGCTGCGGCCCGGCCCCCACGGGGCGGCATGCGAGCAATGCGTGCAAACGTCCAGGAACAATCTGGAGCACATAGCGTTACTGCTGGACGAGGCCGAGAGGAAGGTGGCCAGATCGGCCTTCAGGGTGGTGCCGGTGAATGAGCGCGCCTAGAGTGGT
>DAGU01000002.1:868-1850 GCA_002498285.1 Methanomassiliicoccus sp. UBA386
TGGAGGAGAGGTCCATGCGGCGCCCGCGGTTCTCCGGCTACTGGACCTCGGCCGTGCCCTCCCGGGCCGAGGAGCTGGAATGCTACCAGGTGGGGATAGCCAAGGTCAAGCTGTTCTCCCTGGAGGGCGGCCAGAGGCACCTGTACCATATCTCGCCATGGGAGCACGGCCTCCCGGACGAGATCGTGAGGGCGGTAGATGGCGTCATCTCGCAAGTGACGGAGCTGCCTCCGCCGGACCTCGAAGTAGGCTACGACGAGCTGAGAGCCTACGTTGTCAGGACCGCGGCGCGCCTCCTGCGCAAGCGGACCGAAGGGGTGCAGATTGGAAGCAACATCGAGGAGAGGGAGCGGACGGTCGTCCGGCTGTCGGAGATCGTTGCCCGCCACACGGTCGGCCTGGGGCTGTTCGAGGTGCTATTGGCAGATGACAGGATCGAGGACATCTACGTTGACGCGCCCTCGTGGGAGAATCCGGTGCACATCACCATCGGCGGGGTGGCCGGCTTCAACTCGGTGTGCCGCTGCGGCACCAACATTACCGTGTCGGGGGAGGAGATGGACGCACTGGTGTCGAAGTTCAGACAGTACACCCTTCGACCGTTCTCCGAGGCGTTCCCGGCGCTGGAGACCGACCTTCCAGGATACGATACCCGCGCCACCGTCATCGGCCCTCCGCTCAGTCCGTCAGGGCCGGCGCTGGCCCTTCGGCGGCATTCGCGAAGGCCGTGGACCCTGCTCCGCCTCGTAGCGGCCGGCGCCTTCGACGCCTATGCGGCCGCGCTGCTCTCATTCCTCATCGATGGCCGCTCCACTGCCCTTATCTGCGGCGCCCGGGGCGCCGGAAAATCCTCGATGCTGTCGGCCATGATGTTCGAGTTCCCGCTGGAACAGCGCATCCTGGCCATCGAGGACACGCTCGAACTGCCGATAGGGCAGATGCAGTCGCTGGGCTACCGCATCCAGTCGCTGTTCGTGGACCG
>DAGU01000002.1:2048-4805 GCA_002498285.1 Methanomassiliicoccus sp. UBA386
CGACTGGGCGAGTCGGCCATCGTCATGGGGGAGGTCCGCGGCAAAGAGGCGCAGACGCTCTATCAGAGCATGCGCACTGGCCGCGCCGGCTCTTCGGTGCTTGGAACCATCCATGGGGAGTCGGCCCGCTCCGTCTACGACCGCGTGGTCCACGACATGGGGATATCCAAGGAGGCGTTCATGGCCACCGACATCGTGGTGACGATGGGGCTGTCCCGCCCAGGAGGGTCGTCCCATCCGGTCCGAAGGCTGGTGGAGCTCTCCGAGGTGTCGCGCCAACGCGGCCCGGGAGAGTTCAATCTTCTGCTCGGCGATGGCGATGGTGAACTGAGATGCGCCTCCGAGACGATCGCCCGCATCGCTGCCAGCTGGGGGATGGAGTATCAGGACGCGCTCGATAACATAAGAGCGAGGGCGGGAATGCGGCAGGCGCTCATCGACGCCGCGGCCCGGGGGCATGGCGAGTGCCTCGGCCCCGAGTGGACCTGCCGATGCAACGAGTTCCTGTGGCAGAGGATGGACGAGGGGGCCGTGAACGCCGTGGAGGTGGTGGATGACTTCCGCCGCTTCGTCCAGGGGAGGACGGGGATCGATGACCTCTATTGAGCGCTCTTTCGCCCGAGCGCTCGAGACCCTATCCCGATGGGATGCGCCCGCCTTCCTCGCTCCGGTGCTCTCCTCCAAGAGAACGGCGCAAGGTGAGCGGTGGATGCGACGCAACGGGATCGAGGAGCGCGACCTTCGTTCGGCCGGGTACGCGGTGCTGCTGATCGGCCTCGCCCTCTCGCTGGCGGCCGCCCTCATCGCTTTCCTCCTGTTCGGCCCCATGGCTGGCGCCATGGCCATCTCCCCTGCCCTGCTGGCCCCCCTGGCCGCAGCCTCGTTGTTCGTCAACGCCCCGGAATCGCTCTCGCAGGGCGAGGAACGCCGCATACTGGCCGAGAGCCCGGCAGTGGTGGGCGGGCTGACCATGAGCATGCAACTGCAGCCATCGCTGGAACGCGCGGTCCTGTTCGCGTCCCGACCGACGGAGGGGGTGCTTCCCGGACGGTTGAGGGAGGCATTATGGTCCAGCCTCACCCGGGTGCAGGGGTCGCTGGAACGGGCGGTGACGGACATGTCATCGGCCTTCTCCGCCGTGAACGACCCTCTTCGCCAGTCGCTCCATCTGATGATGGCTGCCACCCGGGAGAGGACCAGGGAAGGCATGGACCGCCTGCTTGACAAGGCCAACGCCATCGCCCTGAGCGGCGTGAGGGATGCCGTGGACCGCTACGTGGCCTCGCTGTCGACCCCGACCATGGTGCTGTTCTCGCTCGGTACGCTGCTTCCCATCATGCTGTTCACCCTTCTTCCGATGATGAGCCTCGGGAGCTCCTTTGGAACGGCGACCGAGGCGCCCGCATCCATCGGAGGCATGGCCGCCCTTCTGCTGATCGTCTTCCCGGCGGCGTCCTTCCTGTACGCCCGCTCCATCCTGCGACGCAATCCACTCGCTCCAGTTGGCGAGGACATCGTTGTCCGAAGGAAGGACGTCCCGCTCTTCATCGTCATGTGGGTCGTGATCGCCGCCCTATCGTTCGTCGCGGATCTGGGAGATCATCGGGCCTACCTCCAGGCGGCCGCCGTCGTGCTGCCTCCCTGCGCATACCTGGCGTGGTATCTTCGGTCCAGCCACACCGTCCGCCTACGCCGGTCTCGTGACGAGATGGAGATGGTGAACGCCCTTTTCCAGGTGGGCAACACGATGTCGGCCGGCGCGTCCATAGAGGAGGCGCTCAGGAAGACCGCCGTATCCAGGCCAGGAGGGGCCTTTGAGGGTATGGTCAAAAGGGTCCTGCATCGCAGCGCCATGAACGGTAGCGGGATGAGGGGCGCGCTGTCCGAGGACGATGTCCTGAAGGAGACCTCGCCGCTGGTCCAGGCCGCGTTCGCCACGGTGGCTGAATGTTCGGAAAGGGACCCCCGATACGCTGGACAGGTCGCCCTGAACCTCGCTCAGCTGCTGTCCGACCTGAACGCATGCCAGGCCAAGATCGATGAAAGGCTGAAGGGCATAGTGGACATGATGCGCTCCACCGCCCTGGTGTTCGGACCAGTGGTGCTTGGGGTGACCTCTTCGCTGTTCGCCGTGATAGGCGGCGCGGAGGCGGTGGACGACATCGTCCTGCTGACCGGCGTGTACATCGCGCAGCTTTCCCTGATCGTATCGCACTTCACCGTCTTCCTGCAGGGTAACGGTTCGTGGAGCGAGGTCGGCTACCAGTTCGCCATCCGGACGCCGGTGGCCCTGCTCATCTTCGCCGCCACCTCGCTCATCTGCCGAACGGGGCTGATCTCCCTTCTGTGATCACGAACAGCGAGGCGTCAGGAGCAGTGTACAGATCGACCGATATCCTCTCCTCGGTCTCGTGCGTAGTCTCGCGGTCTATGCGAGCCCTGATCTCAGGGAGCAGGTCGATCTGCATATGCTTGAACCCGTCGGAGAATTCGGCCGATGCCTCGCCATCATCCTTCAAGGTGATGTTTCCCTTCCCCAGGGTGCAGCATGAGGACATCTGGACGCCGTCGGCCATGCAGGACAGCGGCCTCCTTGTCCCACTGTGCAGCAGTGCATATATGCGCTCCGGGAACCTTTCCCTGGCGATCATGCCCATGCGGTAGCCGATGACGGCATATGGTCCTAGGTGTCCATGAAAGCGCTTGAGGGCGCCTAGTTCGTCGGGAAGTGGGATCATCGACGGCGAAGACCCCTTT
>DAGU01000002.1:4907-5814 GCA_002498285.1 Methanomassiliicoccus sp. UBA386
GGCGAAGACCCCTTTCCCCATAAGGCATTTTCCCCGGGAAAATGTTATAAGATGAGCGGGCGCTGGGCGAAGCGTGGAGAGGGAACCGTCCTGGAAGGCCAAGAGGGCCTTGTTACTGTTCGCGGCAGCCTGGGCCGCGCTGGTCATCCTCACGCCGTTCACCATGCCCCCCGGCAGCGTGGGCGACCTATCGGGAAGCGTGGGAACGATCGATAACGACCTCGGTCACGTGAACTATCTCGCCCAGGCCGTCTATTTGATCGGCGACCTCAACTGCCACACCATGGCCGAGAGGTCGTTCGAGCTCAACGGCAATCAGATGGCGTTCTGCGCCCGGGACCTGGGCCTCTTCATCGGCCTCGCCGCCGGCATGGCCGCGGCGCTGTTCCTCAACCCCAGGTTCAGGTGGATCGTGGTCATCGCCATGGCGGCCCCCATCGTGATCGATGGGACGGTACAGCTCCTTCTGGACTACGAGTCGAACAATGTCATCCGCCTCATCACCGGAACGCTGGGCGGCGCGGCGGTCGCCCTGTTCCTGGGACATGTGGCCGATGTCGTTCTCAAGGTGAGATGAAAAGGGTGAGACAGGCAGGCACAGGAAGTCCTGACGGGAGGCCACCCTTTTTTCCATTTAGGAGCACACGACTAGGTCTTGAGTGCATATGCGAGAGCGGTCTTACACCCTACCTGTCCCGATAGGTGGAGCGACTCTGTCGAATTTATACTTGTTGCAATCGTTATGTCGCAACCGTAACATCTGGATAAGGATAAATCACTGCGAAAAATACCAATTCGTTGCGAAGAACGTTGAGGCGCCCTAAAGATCGTTCTGCCGAAAGCCGTCGGCGGGAAGCGGGGCGCCCCCTCGCGCCTTCCGGAGGTTCGCCTTTGCGCTGCTCCAACG
>DAGU01000045.1:0-2722 GCA_002498285.1 Methanomassiliicoccus sp. UBA386
TATTCCACGCAAATCTATTAGTGGCGGCGCTCCATGCGGCCCTGACATGTCCCGCCTGGGCCGAGCGACCATCGCTCTCTACAATTCCTACGATCCGACCAAGTTCAGGGAGGCCCACCGCCGCGCCCTGGCCCGCGCCGGGCCCCTGGCACTGGCGTTCGATCTTAACCTGGCCACGTTCGGCTTCCCCTTCCCGGCGGAGCTGCAGACGCCGCAGGAGATCGCTGACTGGGTCGCTACCACGACATCCATCGGCGAGCACGGCGGCTTTCTCCAGGAGCTTACCGAGAAGGGGCGCTTCCAGACCTTCCCGTACCCCAACCGCGGTTTCCCGCCCCAGCTGGGCGAGGCGATCCTCACCACCCGAAAGCCGGCACCGGAGCGGCGGATCGACGTGGACGATGTGGCGGCCCTGCTCCGCTCAGGCCGTAGCGTGCTGGTGATCTTCGGCCTCGGTCCCAAGGGGGCGCCCAGGGAGGCGTTCGAGATGTGCCGGCGGCACATGGACATCACTTCCGGGGGCTTCTCCCTGGAAACGTGCACGGCCATGGGGGCGGTGGCCGGCGTCATCGCGCACAAGCTGCGCGAGTGAGCGCCTCAGTACTTATCGTACCTAACGTCGAGGGAGGGAGCGTTGACCCCCTGCCCGTCCACCACGCGGCCCACGATCCTCGCTCCGCCGCCGCACAGCTGCACGGCCTTGGTCGCTTCCTCCTCCGGAAGCACGATGGCGAACCCCATGCCCATGTTGAACGTCTGGTATTGCTCCTCCACCGAGATGCCGCCCAGCTCGGCCAGGATGCTGAAGACCGGCTGCGCCTTCAGCGGTTCGTCGATCACCACGCCCACTCCCTTTCGCAGGCGGAGGAAGTTGCGCAGCCCCCCTCCGGTCACGTCCACCATGCCGTGGACGTCGCATTCCGACGCGACGCGAAGCACTTTCCGGACGTAGATCTCCGTAGGGGTCAAAAGCTCCATGCCAATGCTTCCCTCGAGGGACGGGAACCTCTCGTCCAGAGGAACGTCGGCGGCCTCCAGGACCTTCCGGGCCAGGGTCAGGCCGTTGGAGTGGATGCCCGATGACGGAAGTCCGACCACCAGGTCGCCCGCCGCGACCCGTGAGCCGTCCACCAGGCGGTCCTTGCGCACCATGCCCAGGCAGGCGCCCGAGAGGTCTATCTCCTTCATGATCTCTGGAAGAACGGCAACCTCCCCGCCGACCAGGTCGCAGTTGGCCAGCTCGCATCCCCTGTTGAGGCCGATGCCTATCTGCTCCAGCAGCGCAGGGTCCGGATGGTCGACGGCCAGATAGTCGACGAAGGCTATTGGCTCCGCGCCGGCGCAGATGGTGTCGTTGACGTTCATCGCAACGCAGTCGATTCCAACGGTGTCCCACTTGTCCATGGCCTTGGCCAGGAGGAGCTTGGTGCCCACGCCGTCGGTGGCCAGCGTGAGGATGACCTCGCCGAAGTCGATGAGCCCGGTGAACTGCCCCGGGAGGTCGATCATACGGGGCCCTTCCTTCCGTCGGAAGCTGAGCTGCTTCACCAGCGCCGAGATGGCCTGGGACTTCATGTCGATGTCGACGCCCGAACGGGCGTAGGTCATTCCCTCCTTCCTGTCGCTCATGATCGATCGACCCTGTAATCCCAAGAAGGCTTTGTAACTTTTCTTGCTCCCGGCGTCGGGATGATGAGCAAAGTTATAAGGCCGGAATGCAGAATCGCGGGGCATGAGCAAGCGCTGGCTTAGAGAGCGGAAGAACGACTTCTACTACAAGAAGGCCAAGCGCATGGACTACCGCTCCAGGGCCTCGTTCAAGCTCATGCAGATCGACGACCGCTTCAAGGTCCTCCCGCAGGGCGGGGCGGTGGCCGACCTGGGGGCCGCCCCGGGAGGCTGGCTGCAGGTGGCCCAGGAACGGGTCGGGCCGAAGGGAAAGGTCGTCGGGGTGGATCTCCAGCACATCGAGCCCCTGGAAGGGGTGGCGACGTTCCGCGGCGACATCACCAGGCCGGAGACGGTGGACCGCCTCAAGGAGCTGCTGGGCGGGAAGGCGGACACCATAATCTCGGACATGTCGCCCAACATCTCCGGTTCGTACTCCCTGGACCACGCCCGCTCGGTGGAGCTGTGCACCCATGCCCTGAACTTCGCCCGGCAGACGCTCAAACCGGGCGGCAGCCTGGTAATGAAGATCTTCGAGGGGGACATGATGCCCGGGTTCCTGAACGAGGTGAGGAAGAGCTTCTCCACGCTGAAGCTGCACTCCCCCAAGGCCTCGCGGGCCAGCAGCTCCGAGATCTACATCGTGGCGCGCGGCTTCCGGCTGGCCGAGAAGGAGGGCGCTTCCTCATCCTCCGCTCCGGCGGACCCATTCGACAACTCTTATTAAACCGCCATTCCATTTCCTGCCTGATGATCACCTACCTAACCGTGACGTTCAGCACGGAAGGCTCCCGTCCGTCCGAGGTCATGGAGGCCCTGCATGGGCTGGGCTTCGAGCCCACCACGGGAAGCTATGATTTCCTCTACCGATGGGGCAACAAGGCCACGGTGGAGGACGCCATCTATCTGGCAGACAAGGTGTACCTGACCCTCAAGGGCAAGCATGTCCTGTTCAAGCTGCAGACCGTGACCGACTTCCAGGGATGAACTTGAGCTGCACCAAGATCGTCTGCATAGGGCAGAACTATCCCGCCCACGCCCGGGAGATGAACTC
>DAGU01000045.1:2952-3227 GCA_002498285.1 Methanomassiliicoccus sp. UBA386
ATCATGGGAAAGCGGGCCAGGAAGGTATCGGAGAAGGATGCGCTCTCCCACGTCTCCGGGGTGGCGGTGTTCAACGACGTCACCGCCCGGGACATGCAGGCATCGGCCCGTAATGCCGGCCAGCCCTGGGCGTTGTCAAAGGGCATGGACACCTTCGCCCCGATTTCGGCGCCGGTGCCGCTCTCCTCTGTCAAGGACCTCCACCGTCTCGAGCTCGAACTGCGCGTCAACGGAGAGGTCCGCCAGCGCGGGTGCTCCGCCGACATGTTGTTCCC
>DAGU01000045.1:3464-4695 GCA_002498285.1 Methanomassiliicoccus sp. UBA386
CCAACCGCGTCAGGCGCCTCTAGTCCCAGAACCGCTTGGTCCTGGCATAGGTCGTCTCGGCCGTCAGTATGTCCCTCAGGAACTCGTCCTCGCTGTCGTAGAACGAGGACAGCACGCGGGAGGCGGTGTCGGGGCCGATCCCCCGGCCGGCCAATGCCATCAGGGCCCTCGGGCCGTACTCGCGCACCAGGCTGGCGTTCTTGTACAGCCGGCGGATCTCCTTGGCCTCCTCCTCGGTCGGCTCCTTCTTCTTCAGCAACGCTATGTCGTCACGGTTGTACGGCGCCAGGGCGGCGATCATCAGGCCGCCGCATTTTGGACAGACCATCCGGGAGGGCGCGTCGCGGGGCTTCATCCTCCACTGCGTCCGGCAGCTGAGGCAGGACATGTGAAGCGTTTCGTCCTCCAGGCGCCGCTTGAGGGCCATGAGGATGCTGTGGTCGGCCCGCTGGGGCATGATCATCTCCCTGGAGTGCTGCAGTCCCGCCCGCCCGATGGGCGACAGCGCCGTCACCTCGAACGAGATCTCGCCGCTCTCCATCCGCCGCACCGCGTCCATCGTGCCCTCGACGTCGAAGTCCTCCCACAGGACGCGCCTGACCGCCTCCTCGAACAGGGGCGTGCCCTCGAAGGCCTCGGCCAGGCGGGTGAAGTTCACCGTGCGGTAATCGGCATCCTTCTCGATGGCGCCGAACTTCTTGGCCACGAACACGAACCGCCAGCGGAGGTAGCTGGACGACTTGAGGACGAGGCGGACGAGGCTCTCCACGCCCTCGGCCTTCATGGAGCGCATGGTATCGATGATGACCGACGGGGCCAGGTCGCGCGGCAGCTCCAGGATGATGCGGTAGGGATCGGTCTGCACCCCCACCGACTCGCCCAGGCGGGCGGACAGCAGCACGGAGACGATCTTCGACAACGTCTCGTTGACCTTGGTGCCGAAGCACATGTTCAGGACCGCCAGCCGCCTGCCCATCTCCAGCGTGACGGTGGTGTCGGACGGGACCGCCCCCTCTTTCCTCTGCTCCTCCAGGTATTGCAGGACGACGTCGGCGGCGTCCCGGTCCGCCGGATAGGAAGAAACATCGGCGGTCCTACGGAGGCGGCCCACTTCCTGGGCGATGTCATACGGCACCGGGATGTCCTCCCCGACCCACGAGGGTATGGAGCCGAGCTCCTGCACCTGCTCCACCAGCAGCTCGTCCTCCTCGATCTCGATGATCCTCCACGA
>DAGU01000045.1:4842-6707 GCA_002498285.1 Methanomassiliicoccus sp. UBA386
GACTCGTCCAGCGAACCGACGATGCGCCGGCTGCCTATCTCCCTGATCAGGAAGGTGCGCTCGTCCGGTATCATGGACAGGTTGTCGTAGAAGTACCTCATCCCGCGGCTGGTGCGGCGGAACTTGTCCTGGTTGTCGAACAGAAGGCCTATGCGGACCAGTTGTTCAAGGACGCCGGAGAACTCGTCCCTCGGCAGGTGCCGGAAGGGATAGGAACGGCGGACCAGATGGTATGCCGCCTCCTTGTCCGCCGCCCCGCTCATGGTCATGGCCACCAGTTGATTGGCCAGCACCGCCAGGGGGTTCTCCCTCACGCGAAGCTCCTCCAGCTCCCCGTCCATGGCCTTGCGGGCCACCACCATGCTCTCCGCGATCTCGTCGGGGTCGGTGGCCACGATCGCGCCCTCGGTTCGTTCGCCCACCCGGTGGCCGGCCCTGCCCATCCTCTGGATGAGCCGGGACACCTGCCTTGGCGAGTTGTACTGGATGGCGAAATCGACCGAGCCGACGTCGATGCCGAGCTCCAGGGACGAGGTGCATATCAGCCCCTTCAGCTGCTCTGACTTGAACCGCTCCTCCATATCGACCCGGATGTCCTTGGACAGGGAGCCGTGATGAACGCCGATGCGAAGCTCCTCGTCCCACACGCGGTAGCGGGCTCCCAGCGCCTCGGCGGTGTCGCGGGTGTTGACGAACAGCAGGGTGGAGCGGTGCCCCTCTATCATGCTCCGGCACCTTCGCATGCCGGCGACCAGCTGGGGGTCGCTCAGCAGGCGCCCGGCCAGGTCGCGGTCCTCATCCAAGACCTGGGGCGCCTCCACCCTGAGATCCAGCTCCTTGGACACGTGGGTGCGGACGATGTCGACCTCCCTGCCGGTGCCGGCGAGGAAGCCGGCGACCTCTTCCACGGAGCCCACCGTGGCCGACAGGCCGATGCGCTGGAACTCGCCGGCCAGCTCCGTCAGCCGCTCCAGGGCGATGGCCAGCTGGGCTCCCCGCTCGTTGCCGGCCAGCTCGTGGATCTCGTCGATGACCACCCACTTCACCCGGGAGATGTGCTCCCTGAGGCGTTTGCCGGTGAACAGCACCTGAAGCGTCTCCGGGGTGGTGATCAGCACGTGCGGGGGGTTCCGCGATTGCGCCTGCCGCTCCGACTGCGAGGTATCGCCGTGACGGACGGCCACTCCCAGCTCGAGCGCCTCCCCGAACTCGGTGAGGCGTTTCAGCATGTCCCGGTTCAGGGCGCGGAGCGGCGTGATGTAGATGCACTTGATCCCCTTGCCCGGCTCCTCGAGCAGGCGGTGTAGGATGGGCAGCATGGCCGCCTCGGTCTTGCCGATGCCGGTGTGGGCCACGACCAGAACGTTCCTGCCTTCGAGTATGCGCGGTATGGCCTCCCGCTGGGCCCCCGTGGGTTCGTCGATCCCCCTGTCCCTGAGGACCTCCACGATTCGGGGGTCCAGACGCTCGAACGGCATCGACCCTTTCCGAGGTCTCAGCGCTACTTCAACTTTTCCGGTCCCTCGTCGGCCATGCGGCGGTCACTGCCGAACTAGGGCATTGAAGCGGAGACGCCGCATGAGGCATGATGCCAGGAAATGCGTGATGACGGCGGCAGAAGGCGGAAAAGACCGGCCCTGGATCAAAAAGAAGGAAGAGGGGAAGGGATTTCAGGCGCTCGTCGCCGCCTTGGTCTTCTCGGGCACGGCGGCCGGCACCTTGGCCTCGGGGTCGGTGACCTCCATCAGCAGCTCCGAGATGTCCAGCACCCTGATGTCCGAGCCGATCTTCTTGGCCCCGGCCTCCAGGTTGAGGACGCAGAAGGGGCAGGTGGTGACCAGGATCTCGGCCCCGGTGCCCACGGC
>DAGU01000045.1:6953-7875 GCA_002498285.1 Methanomassiliicoccus sp. UBA386
CCGGGGATCTTGCTGAGCACCTCGCGGGGCTCCTCGAACACCCCTCCGTGGCGGCCCAGGTGGCACGGGTCATGGTACGTGACCTTGACGTTGAGCTCCTTGGTGAACTTGAGCTTCCTCTCCTTGAGGAGCTTCGCGATGTACTGGGTGAAGTGGTACACCGGGAACGTGGGGTTGCTGTAGTACATCCCGTAGTCATGGGAGGTGGTCTTGAAGCACCCCGCGCAGGTCATGACCATGGCCTTGGCGCCCTTCGTCTCCACCTGCCGGATGTTGTGCTGGGCGAACTCGGGGGTGAGGTCCGTCTGGCCGGTCCTGAGGGCGGGGGAGGTGCAGCACCATTCCTCGCCTCCCATGATGTCCAGCTTCACGCCGGCGCGGTGCAGTACCAGCGCCCCCGCCTTGGCGATCCGCTGCATGCGGTATGATGCGGTGCAGCCGGCGAAGAAGACCACGTCCGCCTGCGGGCTCCGCGGTATCTCCTCGGGCCACCATGCGCCCCGCTTCTCGGCAGGCTCGCCATAGGGGTTCTTGGCCTCCTTGATCCGGTCGTGGAGCTTCTTATGGGCGGGCAGCGGCCCCTTGCCCATGTCCACCAGCCACTCTCTGACCTTCTCCCAGAACTCGGCGAACTCGATGCTCACGTGGCAGACCGTCTCGCACTGGGCGCAGCCCGTGCACTTGTAGATGGCCTCCACGAACTCGTCGTCCACCTTGACGCCCCTGCGAAGGACGGTGTCCATCGGAGTGCGGTTGGCCAATTGATTGAGATAGTAGACCTTTCCGCGGGGGGTGATGGATTCCCAGGGGGTCTCCTCGTAGGACGGACATACTCTCATGCAATATCCGCATTGCAAGCACGCGAGCAGTTCTCTGTTAATGTCAGGCATTTTTACCATTGGCGCACCTCGTGACAATATAT
>DAGU01000045.1:8254-8397 GCA_002498285.1 Methanomassiliicoccus sp. UBA386
CTCGTCCTGGGAGGTCATATCCTCCGGCAGGGCGAAGACCTTCGCCGGCGTGATCCCATAGGCGGGGTCCGGCTCTATGTCCTTGATGCGCCGGCCTGGGAAGATCCGGTCGGCCTCCTTCTCCAGCCACGCCCTGTGCTGCG
>DAGU01000067.1:0-1720 GCA_002498285.1 Methanomassiliicoccus sp. UBA386
CCGGCCATCCCGTCGGGGAGCATCCACCGGTACTCGGTGTGCTCCCAGTCGATGGTGACCGAGCGCTCGCTCGTCTGGAACAGGAAGGGATGGATGACCCAGATGTTGTCCCCGTCCCTCACCCAGGCGGGGTCGGCCGCCCGGACAAGCTCCGGCTCCTGCCCCAGCTCCTCCCTGACCTCCCTCCTGGCGGCCTGCTGGGGCGTCTCGTTCTCCTCCACGAATCCGCTGACCGCCGCCCAGTGCCCCCGGAACGTCCCGACCTTGTCGCTGCGCTTGAGCATCAAGACCTCCTCGCCGCAGCGTAGGAAGCATGAGACCACGTGAGATATCTCGACGTCAGGCAGTTCAACGGTGCCTGCCGAGCCGTCCACGACGCACCGGTCCCCATCGCGGAGCAGGGAGATGTCGATGCTGTCGACCAATGGAACGCCGGACAGCACCGCGCCGGTGGCCACGATAGGCTCGACCGCCTCGTTTATTATGGCCGCGGGCAGCGTCCCCACCCTCTTCATTTCCAGCATGACATAGGAGCCGACCGTGCTGCCCTTTCCGCGGGGGAAGGCGAACACCCGACCCGTTATGGAGCTGCCGGAGCGGTCAGTAAGTTCGCCGGTAGCCGGCGCGACCCCTCCCAAGAAGCTCACCGGAGCGTCGTTCAACAGCACCTTGCCCTCGGACCTGCCGCGGGAGATCCCTCTTCCTTCCAGTTTCATGATATCAGCTCCACCAGGCCCTTGGTGTCCCGGAACACCACCTTCTGCGAGCATAGGGTCGCAAGATAATTGCAGGCCTTGCCCGAATTGGTGGCGGTGCACTTGAACCTCTCCTCGATGGGAGTGACGACCATGCAGGTGTCGCACACCAGCTTGCCGAAGCGCTCCAGCTCCTTGGCCTCCTTGGGACAGGAGGCCAGGGTGTGGCGGGAGGTGCAGAACCAGACCTCGGCGTCGCCCTGGCGGCTGCGCCCCTTCAGCATGGCGGCCAGCTGCCTGATCTCGTCGGCCGAGAGATGGGGGCAGCCGAACGCCACCAGCTCCGGGTCGCTTCCGGTGTTCACCCTCTCCCGGGCAGCGTCCATCTCCTTCCTGCCAACGGCGACGCGTTCCAGGCCGGAGATGCTGAAGGAGCCGGCCTCGGGCGTGATGCCTTCCACGTGGAACATGGCCACCGACCCGGAGGCCGCCATGGCGGCCGCCAGCGTCTTGAGCTGGTCCGTGGTGGGCCTGATGCCCCGGAAGTACGGGATCCTGGCGCCCGCGATGGCGCCGGCGGCCTGGCCAAGCATGGAATAGTCGATGCCCTCCCCCTCCACCTCGATCACCACCGCCGGCGCGCGGTTCGCCTCGATGTGGAGGCCGTACTCGGGGGTCTTGCCGATGATGGCCGCGGCCAGCGCCCCCGGCCCGCCCTCGCGGTTGGTCCTCGCGCCGATGGCCGAATTGGCAAAGCTCAGGGCGCTCGATTCCGCCCATGCCAGATGCTGCCCCCGCTTCGGGATGTTCGTTCCGAGATACGGGGTGCATGAACAGTCAGAGGTGACGCCTAGCCGCTCGTAGCATTCGATGATATGTCGCTGCCGGTCTGCAAAGCGGGGCGAGATGCCCATCTCCGCCCATCGCTCCCGGTCCATGCCCGGGGGGTTCAGGGTGGTGGGAACGCACACGCGGGCGTCGGACATTTCCTCGAGAAGGCCGATGCCGCCCTCGCCGATCGTCTT
>DAGU01000067.1:1910-2156 GCA_002498285.1 Methanomassiliicoccus sp. UBA386
TATATATCGCCGAGCGCCACGAGGAGCTCCATGGCCTTGCGGCCGCCCTCCCCCTTCTCGCCTGCAAGGATAGCTTCCTCGTCCCTGTTAAGTTGCATTGGCGCTACGATGACCATCTGCCATTAAAACCATTTGGAGCGAAGGTTCAACAGCCCCCAAGGATCGAACAGGCCGGACCGGGGCTCCGCCGCCGTTCCTGCACGGCCCACCCCACAATGACAGAACAACTAGGCGTCCGCCGATGTC
>DAGU01000067.1:2335-3377 GCA_002498285.1 Methanomassiliicoccus sp. UBA386
TTTGACTGACGGTCAGTCAGGATTGATCATGCCTAGTAAGAGCGCTCCCGAGCGCAGGACGGACTTCGTGGCGGCGGCGCGCGAGCTCTTCGAGGAGAAGGGCTTCGAGAACACCTCGGTGGATGATATCGCCACCAGGCTAGGGGTCGCCAAGGGCCTGTTCTACTATTACTTCGAATCCAAGGAGATGCTCCTCGACCTCATCATGGAGCAGATGATGAGCGAGATAGAATCGGCCATCGCCGCATCGATGGAGAAGAAAGGGCTGACGGCGATAGAGCGGTTGGGCGAGCTCATCAAGTGCAGCGCCGACGTCACCTTCCGCTCCCGGACCATGCTGGGCTATTTCCACAAGGAGCGCAACCGATCGCTGCGGTTCACCATGGAGAAGAAGGCCTTGGAGATGATGATCCCCGCGCTGG
Source organism: Methanomassiliicoccus sp. UBA386 (assembly GCA_002498285.1). Lineage (GTDB taxonomy): Archaea > Thermoplasmatota > Thermoplasmata > Methanomassiliicoccales > Methanomassiliicoccaceae > DTU008. Next base: position 2,758 of record DAGU01000067.1, read on the forward strand.
AGCGGATCGTGCGCCAGGGCATCGAGGAGAAGGTCTTCGACACCCCCTACCCGAGAGAGGCCGCCGGGGCCATGCTGTTCGTGAGCACCGGCATGAAGGAGCTGAAGCCCGCCGAGCCATCGGCGGACGACCTGGTCCGGCTCAACCGGGCCATGCAGCTGTACGCTGAACGCATCGTAGGGGCCGCCCCCGGCTCCCTGCACGTTTACAATCTGATGCTGCCCCCCGAGCTGAGAGGGGCCAAGCACGACTGACACTTATCCAGGAGCTTAGCGAATGTTCACTATCAGACGTAAGAAGAACGAATGGAAGAGCCGCAAGGCCTCCAATGAGAAGGGACCGGAGGGGACCCCCAGCCGTGGCTTCATCATGCTTGGGCTGACCCTGGGCATGCTGCTGGCCAGCCTAGACCAGACGGTGGTGGGCACGAGCCTTCCCCGCATAGTGGCGGTGCTGGGCGGCATGGAGCTGTTCTCATGGCTGTTCACCGCCTACATGCTGGCCCAGACCATCACCATCCCCATAGCGGGAAAGATGAGCGACCGTGTGGGACGGAAGCCGATATTCCTGGCAGGCATGGTGCTGTTCATGGCCGGCTCCCTCATCGCCGGCTTCTCCAC
>DAGU01000067.1:3551-5142 GCA_002498285.1 Methanomassiliicoccus sp. UBA386
GTGGCCATGGCCACGGTGGCCGACCTGTACGCCCCGCAGGACCGCGGCAAGATACAGGGCATGCTGGGCGCGGTGTTCGCCCTGTCCACCGTCATCGGCCCCTTCATAGGGGGCTTCATCGTCGACAACTGGGACTGGGACTGGGTGTTCTGGGTCAATCTGCCCGTAGGCATCTTCGCCGTCATCGTGGCGTCGTTCAAGTTCCCCGACCTGGAGCGCAGGGAGACCGCCCCGGTCGACATCCTTGGCATCATCACCCTGGTCGGAGCCCTGGCCCCTGGCCTGCTTGCCCTCACCTGGGGCGGGACCATCTATCCCTGGACCAGCCCCGTGATACTAGGCATGATCGCGTTCTCGGCCATCATGCTGGCGGCCTTCATCATCGTGGAGCGGAGTGCGGCCGACCCCCTGCTGCCGTTCGGCCTGTTCCGGGAGTCCATCTTCACGCTGGGCAGCGCCGGCCTGTTCATCATGGCGGTGGGGATGTTCGGCGTCATCGGCTTCCTGCCCCTGTTCCTTCAGGCGGTCATGGGAATGAGCGCCACCAACAGCGGCATGCTGACCATCCCCCTCATGCTGGGCTCCATGGCCACCTCCATCTCCAGCGGGTTTCTGCTGAAGCGCACGGGCTACAAGCCGTGGCTGGTGGTCGGGCCTCCGGTCATGGCCGCGGGAATGTTCCTGCTGTCCACCCTCCATGCGGGAAGCGATCCCCTGGAGGCGGTGATCTACCAGATCATCGTGGGCCTGGGCATGGGGGCGGTGATGTCCAATTACATCGTGGCGACCCAGAACGTAATGCCCAGGAGCGAGATGGGCGTGGCCACCTCGGCCATGAGCCTGTTCCGGAGCATCGGAGGAACGGTGGGCGTCACCATGTTCGGCGCCCTGTTGAACAGGCGCATGGCGGCCGAGATCGGGATGAACCTTCCGGCGGGGGCCGCGGAGCTGCTGCCTACCACCAACGCCAACGAACTGGGCAACATATTGCTCGATCCCGAGCTGTCGGCCATCATCCCGGCGTTCATACAGGAGGCGATAAGGCTATCCCTGGAGAACAGCATAACATACCTATTCCTGATAGGCGCGATGATCGTGGCCTTCTCATTGATCACCAGCGTTCTGATCAGGAAGGTGCCCCTCAAGAGCGCTGAGGAATATTACAGCAAGGGGCATGAGGAACTGATGGATATATCAGGTGGCGATGCCAAGGGAACCAAGGTATTGGCCGCGGAGGTGCCGGATGAATGAGCATCGCCCGGGCCATCGCATCGCGGCGTCATTCACGGAGACGATATGATGGGGAACGAGAGACCTTACCGAAAGATCCTCCTGCCAGTGGACGGGAGCGAGAGCGCGCAGAACGCGATGAAGATGGGGCTGGAGCTGGCCAGGCTTTTCGAGGCCGAGGTGACGGCCCTCAGCGTGGTGGACATCACCTCGTTCTCCCACAACGCCCAGGGGTACATGCTGCCAGACCTGTACGTGTACGCCGATAAGGCGGCCGAGGCGTCGGTGATGGAGGCCGTGAAGGAAGGTGAGTCGATGGGCGTTAGGGTCAAGGGCCTCGTGTCCCGGGGATCGCCCTCGC
>DAGU01000049.1 GCA_002498285.1 Methanomassiliicoccus sp. UBA386
TCCCAGGAAAGGTCATTCTATAGTTAAAATAGAATTCTTGATAATCAGTACGCTCATCTATAAATCCCCCCGACGGCACAAAGCCTATTAAGCCGCTCAGGATACGAGGGCCGGAGGTCCTCCCATGGGCTGCTGCAAGTGCGGTGCTGACAAGAAGGGTAAGAAGGACGAAGAAAAGAAGAAGAAGTAAGGTCCGCCGACCCTTCGTCACATTCCTTTTTTATTTCTATTTTTGTACAATGCCAGGAATATCGCCGAGAACACCATTAGCGCTCCGGCCACGGTCGGCAGGGTCAGCGGCTCGCCCAGCACCACCACTCCCAGGATGACGGCGAACACCGATTCGGACAGCAGGATGGTGGCCGACGTCACGAAGGCCAGCGACTGCAGTCCCTTGGCCCACAGCAGCGTCGGCACCGAGGTGCACAACGCTCCGACGAACAATATGGCCGGGACCGTCTCGGGGGACGCGACGCCGATGTCGCCGTCCATCAGGGCCAGGGGCAGCAGGAGCAGGGGTATCAGGAGATGAAAGCCCGCCACCCATTCCTCGAAGCCCATCTTCCTGGTGGCGAGCCTGTTGATCGGATATGATAGGGCAATGCACAGCGACGCGCCTGCCAGAAGGACGTTCCCCAGCAGCTGGCCCGAGGCGAGGGACGAGAGGTCCCATCCGGTGGATATGGTGAACACGCCCGCCAGGCCGATCGCCACGCCCAGGGCCCGGCTCCATCCCAGGCGCTCCCGGAACACCAGGGCGGAGATCGGAGCGACGAATATGATGTTGCTTCCCACGATGAGGCCCCCCACCGAGGCCGCGGTCATCGTGAGCCCGACGTACTGAAGGGAGATCATGGCCGCGCTGGCGATGGCCGCCGCCCACACCTCCCAGTGCAGGAAGGTCCGCAGGGAGATGGAGTTTATCCACAGCACGTAGGCCAGGGCCACCAGGCCTCCGGTGCCGGCGGTCATGGCGCCGAAGAAAAGGGGGTCGAGGTCCCCCATGCCTGCCTTGAGGACCACGAACTGGGAGCCGAACAGCAGGCTGGCCATCAGCGACAGGAGCACTGCTGAACGCTCGCTCCCATCACCCTCGTTCGGCACGCTGAACATCAACTACCCCACAGACGCTCGCGAGATGAGGCCGCTCCTTGCACTTAGGCTTTCCCGACACCTTCCATCCGTCGATAACCGTACCCGCACGGCGAGGGCGCCAGGCGCTCGAAGGGCGCTGCCGGCCCCTGCTTCGCCAGCGTCCAGCTCGACGATCATCCGATAAGATATTGTAGAAATGGATCCCTGAGTCATCATGACGATGCTCAGCCGCATCCTGTTCGCCCTGGACTTCTCTGAACGGTCGCTACGGATGTTCGACCGCCTGCTGGAACAGCGTGAGCTGAGGGCCAAAGAGGTCGTCATCATCTATGTGGCCAAGCCGGATGAGGCGCTGACGATCGAGCAAAGGGAGACGCTGGACGGCATGCATGGACGGCTGGCCAAGGCCGGGATACTGTCGCGTGAGATCATTGCGTCCGGCGAGCCGGTGGCCGAGATACTGAGGGCGGAGAGGCAGGAGAACGTGGACCTCATCGCCATGGCCTCCAGCGGGAAGGGCCGGGCCCAGGAGATCTTCGTCGGCTCGACCTCCATGGGCGTTCTGCGCTCCGCCGACCGTCCGGTGCTGCTCTTCAAGTCCCTTGTCCATGGCCCCATGCTGAACAGCGCCCTGGTGCCGCTGGACCTGTCGTCCTGCCCGGCGATCGTCCACTGGGTGATCCCGACGCTCATCAGCGCAGGCCTGAAGGAGGCCGTCCTGTTCCATGTCGTTCCGTCGACCCACTTCTCGATGGACGACGACGAGCGCTTCGGCCAGGTGGCCGACATGCTGGAGCGCCAGCGCGACGAGCTGGCCGGCAAGGGGTGCGAGGTCGGCACGCATATCCACTTCGGAACGGTGTCGTACAACATCCTGGAGGCGGCCAGGGAGCTGGGCTCATCGATCATCGTCATGGGCATACACCGCCGGTCCCTCCTGCGCGAGGTGGCCCTGGGCGGCAATGCCGAAGAGGTGATAAGAAGGTCCCCCCTCCCGCTCCTGGTGGTCCCGTGCGAAAGGTGATCTCCCAGCTTCTCATACCCCTGCTGTTACTGGCAGCGTCCCTATCCTCGCTCATCTACCGTCCGGGAGGGAACATATACTGGCCGGCGGCCGGCCTGTGGGCCCTGGCGCTGGCGACCCTCGCGCCCCAGCAGCTGAGGGCAATGCCCTTTGAGGCCGCCGCCGCGGCGTTGGCGCTGCTCGCCCCTAACGTGTCTTCGTCATACGCTCCCGACGTCCAGTTCATCATGCTGCCGGTGGTGGCGTTCCTGCTGTCGTACGTCACGCTGAGCATCCGCGACATCGGCGCCCATGATCTTCTTCCCCTCCTGTCCGCTCTGCTGGCCAACGCCTTCATCGGGCTGAGCGCCCTGGCCTTCTACTACATCGACCAGATGACCGGCACCACGTTCATACCGACCAACGAGGCGTTCATGCTGCACCTGGTCTCCGGGCTGATAGGCATCGAGGCCATGGCCCTGCTGTTCTACCTCGCCCCGTATGGGGGAAGGGTCGAGGGAGGCAGGACATGAGCGAGGCGGACGTTACATCCCACCTTGCGCCCCGTGACGCCCTGACGGACGAGCGCAGGGAGCTGACGGCCACGAGGCTGGGGCTATACGGCCTGGTGATCATCCTGGTCGCGTCCATCGTGGTCGGGGAGATATATCCCGCTTTGACATCGTTGATGTGCATGCTCCTCGTCGGCC
>DAGU01000060.1 GCA_002498285.1 Methanomassiliicoccus sp. UBA386
CGATCTCCTGGCCGATGCCCACGTAATTGTACAGCCTTCCGATCTCGGTCCCCATGCCCATGCCATCCACGGCATAGAAGGCGAACAGCACCTCGTAGGCAGGGGTGGTGCCATTGTTCTTGGCGTGTGTGGAGATGTATATCTTCTCCCCTATCGCAGCGGAGCCCGCCGGACCGGCATCCCTGCCGACCTCCACCTCGCCGGTGAATATTATGTCCGGACGATTCTCCTTGACAGTGAGCTTCTGTAGGGCATCGTTGTTATCGTGGTCGATCTCCACGATCGACCGGTCCGGGTTGACCACTGCGATGATGGTCTGGTCTTCCTCAAGGACGCCTCCTGCGAGCGAGGCGGTCAGATAAACGAGCGCCTGCCCGCTGCCCCCTGCCCGTATGGAGGATATGGTCGCATGGCCGAACATCGCCTGGGTGGAGATCTCGTTGAGGTAGAAGTTCACCACGACGTTGGACACTTTGACGCCACCGACGTTGATGACATTGGCTGTGACGGAGATCTCATCGTTGACCGCCACCGGGCTGGAAGGCGAGAAGTTGATGGTGGTGACTCGAAGATCAGGGAAGTCCAGCACCGAACGGAAGACCTTTGCTTCATTGTTCCCGCGGTCGATGTCCCCTATCTTCCTCTCGCCATCCACGATCACCTGGATCATATGGCTCTCGGCCAGGGCAGGCGTCCATCTTAGCGAGATGTACGCCGATGTCCCATCTGATAGTACGTTTATGAACTGTGTGCCGATCAGGCTCCGCTGGCCCAGGGGATCGAACACATAGATGCTGACGTTGACATTGTCTGCCTTCACGTCACCTTGGTTCGTAACCCTGACCGAGATGGTCGTGTTCCGCCCTCTTGCCGGAGTAGCGGGATCGAAGGTAATGTCGCCGGGTCCCACCACGAGATCGGCTATGCCTTCAACGTTGATGGAGCGAGTGTTGTTATTGTTGGTCTCGTCGAGCTCGTTGATCTCGTCATGCGGGTCGACGCTGAGGAAGATCACATGTTCCTTAAGAGGGTAGGTGGCCGTCCAGCTGAAGGATACATTGACAGCATTGGCCTGACCACCCTTGGGGACGATTGGTATTACCTTACTGTACAGTTCCGTACCGGTGGTGTTGTCCTTGAACAGCACCATTACATCGTAAGCATCGACCGGCCCATTGTTTACTATGTGGGTCCATATGAGCACCGTCTGGCCCCTGGCCGGTTTCTCATTGTCGAAGTAGATTGGGGGATCAATGTCGGGCTTCGCATCGCTTATGGTCAGATCCACTATCGTAGGGACCTGCTGTAGCGGAGTGCTGTAGCCAGCCATGTGGATGGACATGATGTCGTCGCCCTCGTATAGCTCCCCATCATGCCAGTAAGTGGTGTTGACGAAATAGCCACCTAGGAAGATGGCCGGCTTGTCGGCCACCAACTGGGCGACCTTGACCTTGAACAGCACTGCTCCCTCTTGGTTCGTCACCCCATTGGAGTATGGCGCCATATCGTCCGTGGTCACGGCCACGTAGGCGCCGGGCATCTCGTGGCCGGCGCCGTCCCACACCGTGACGGCGAGCCAGCGGTAGAGATGGATGACCGCGTTGTCCTTCACCACCAAGGCGGGAGATTTGTCGACCTTGACATTGGTGAGATGGGCCACGGCGTCACCGCCGAAACTCGTCCAGGCCTGGGAGAAGGTGGTATTCACCGCGCGTATCGTTGCGGTCGAGCCCAGCGGGGCGACGATGCCCTGGCCGATGGTCGCCTCATTGAAAGTTAGTTCTGAGCTCCCCTCGGCGATGAGCCTTACCTTGTCGCCTATCGACGAGGCTTCAACGACCAACATCGCGTTGTCGCGCAGTATCAGATCTATTTCGAAGTTGGACTGTAGGGAAGCACCGTTCTTGAGCACCAGTTTCCCGTTTTCGGACACGACAATTTGGAACTGTTCGTTGACACTCTGCACTATGGTGAGCGTCGCGGCGTCCACGGTCAGGACGCCATCCCCGATGACCCACAGATTCTTCCCGAGGGGCAGGCCTTTCGGAGGTATGGTCAGGTTGGGATAGTCTCCGCCTACGATGTAGTTGTTCGCATTATATTCGACGTCAACGGTTATGCTCTTGTTCGCCTCATTGTTATTGTAGCTCAGCTCCCTGACGGCCTTATCACCATTCACTATGGCCTTGACATCATAGGTGCCTTCAAGGTCAGCAGTCCATGAGAAGCTGACTTCCGCCAATCCACGGGCGGGCACATTGACCGCCTGAGATCCCAGGAGCGCTCCCGCGACGTAGATCTCCACGAAGCTTGCCGCATCCATTAGGCCATTATTGCGGACAATCAGGTTTGCCGTGATCTCGTCCCCGTAGACTATATATCCGGGGGTGTTCGAGCTGACGGTCATCTCGCTTGAGATGATAGAAAGGTCAGGAAGATCGATCACGGTCTTCAACAGCGTCAGTTCGTTATCCACCTGTGTGGCAGGCACGGCGGTGTCTCCTTCATCCACTTCCACACGAAGTGTGTGCTCGCCGGACACCATTGGAGCCCATTCGAATTCGACGATGGTAGATTTATCGATGCCTAGGGAAGCAATAGCCTTTGTAGCGACCAGCTCCTCGGCGCCGTCTGGAGCGGTAGCGTACAGGCGCACCTGAGCCCCAGTTGCCGTTATATCGCCATGGTTCGATATCTCGACCTTGACTAGAGTCGTCAGCGTCGCCGCCGGGACGGCGGGGTCGAATATGACGCCACCGTTGACGCTCAAATCGATTATGCCCGCGACGATGATTTCCTGGGCAACCTCGTTGTTCGCCTCGTTAGACTCGTTTATGTCGTTAAGAGGGTCGACCGCCAGAGCGAGGTTGTGCGCTCCGATGGGGTAGGTCGCCGTCCAGTTGGCCGAGATAGGGACCTGTCCACCCTTGGGGACCAGCGGGATCACCTGCTCGTTCTTCCACCCGGTCTCCTCATCGATGAACACCACTCTAACATTATGAGCGTCGACCGCCCCCTCGTTGACGATAGTGGTCTGAAGAGTGGTCTCCTTGCCCCTTGTCAGCCCCGTTGCCCATGTTCCGATCTGAGGAACAAGGTCGGGCTTCGCATCGCTGATGTGCAGAGAAGCGGTTATTACGCTCCTTGCCAGAGGCGCACTGTATCCTCCCATCGAGACCGAGGTGAGGCTGTTAGGGTCTCCACCGTAGACGTCATCGTAATAGGTTACTTCTCCGAAGGCGTAGGCCGCCCTGATGAGCACGCTGCCCATGTTCTCGACCTTGTTCTGGGTCAGCGTGCTGCGGAGGGCCTTGAACAACACATCTCCGTTGTCATCGGTCGTACCGCTCTGCATGCCAGGTATGCCATCAGGGGTTGCTTTGAGATAGCCCATGGTGACATCCGCCCCAGGCAGCGGGTGACCGGCCCCCGAATGACCGGAGCCGTCCCAAACCGTAACGCTCAGCCAGCTGTATATGTGGACCTTTGCGTTATGTAGGGTGCTGATGGACGGTATGGCAACATTGGTCAGGTGGGCGACCGCGTGGCCTCCGAACTCGGTCCATGCCTTGCCAAAGGTCGTGTTGGTCGCATCAACCCTCGCCTGGGATTGGGAAGAACACTCCACGGCCGAATCTATCAATGCATTGTTGAAAGCCAGCGTCGAGCTGCCCTCCGCCACGATTGTTACCGGCGAGCGTATGGCCGAATCGTTCACCCAGAGATTCGCGCTCTCATTCAGGAACATTATCATGCCCCTGTTTGAGGTTAAGGACGCACCGTTGATCAGTTCAAGGGCTCCATTGTCCGATACGGTGAGGGTGAAGTTGCCATTGCTGTTCTGGAGGACCACCAGGGACCCGCCGTTCATGATCAGCCGGCCATCCTCGATTATCCTTATATTGGAACCAACATCGAGAGAACCAGTGACAGTTAGGGACTTGCCTCCGATAACGAGGTCCTCATCACTGATAGGCATGCCAACAGTAATGTTCCTGGAGGCCTCGTTGTTGAGGTAGTTGGATTCCTGCACCTCCCGATCCCGGTTGACGAGGATCGTTATCGGATACTCACCGACATGATCTCCCGCCGTCCAGGTTATGGAGGCGGTCGCCGAACTGGATACCGAGACATCAATGTTGGCCGTGCCTAGTAGCTTGGCCCCATCATATGCCTCGATCAGAACATTAGTGGCATCGTATTCTCCCTGGTTCCTGACATAGATGAAGGTCGTGACCTCGCTTCCGTACATCACATATCGGGGGGCGAAGCTGATATCGCTGGAAGCTACGACTAGGTCAGGGAGCAGAATAAGCAGGTTGTCAAGGACCACGTCGAACTTCATCGACGCGCTTTCCTTGGAGAGGGCCAGGTATGTATGGAATACTATGGCCTGACTCTTGCTGTCGTTTCCCCACAGTTCACTATCGAAAGAGACCGTTGCGCTGTAGGTGATGTTGACGATGGGGTTGTAGGCGTGATTGTTCTTTATCTCGGAAAGGTAAGGTATTCTGACCGTTCCATCTAGGCCAGTCACGTTATAGTTATCACGGTTTTTTCCGAGGTATTTCATAACCTCATCGGCCGGATAGCTCCTCACTCCGTCCGGAGTGTAATAGTGGGCCTCCGCTCCAGTGGACTGGATATTGGCATGAACTCCAGCTCCATTAACGAACTGTCCGATGCTGTCCGTGACATTGAAGTCGGCCCAGCGATAGATGTAAATGGTGGGGCTGATAGTGATGTCGAGCCAGATTTTGTCAAACTGAATGTTAGCGGTTGGGTCGCCATTAACGAACTGTATGTTCAGCTCGTTGATGCTGTCCATATCCCTTAGGCCCAGGGAGTGTATGTCAAAGGACCTGAGATTAGGACTATATGATTCAGAAGTTGGATTTAACGGCGAATTTTGGAAAACGCTACCAGTGGACCACTGTATGTAATTTTCCTGAGAGTATGGTGTCTGATTCACATCGTAATTAAATGACGCTGAAGCACCTAGGACGGTTCCGCGAATTTCGACGGTTTCAAACCCAGCTAAATGCATTATCTCGTTTGGTTCGACACGGTATGTCTCGCCGTCATTTAGGTACAGACTGCTGCCTAATGATTCACCAGTATTGTCATTTCCCCCCACTATACTAGCTGTCGCCTGGAAGGTTGTTTCCACAGTGATGAAGGGGTACTCGCATTTCGACGGAACTTTCGGCGTATCTGTGCCATCTATGTAAATGCCGTACAGATAGGCCTGGGAATCGTCCATCAGGACCATCCGGTTCTTCTTATCAGCATCATCTGATTGATCGACACCGAGGAAGGTGTCCACAGCAGTGAAGTCGGTGTTACCAGCAAGCGTGATGTTGCGGTAGGTATCGAGAGTCAGGGCGATGCTGACCCACACTCTGTCGACTTCTATCGTGCCAGCCCCTACGTTGTTCATCTCGATGTTGAGCCCATGCAGGTCCTGGGCAGACATTGATGGGGGAGCCCAAGTGGCCGTCCTTTGTTTAGGCTCCCCGCTGACCGGATCTACGGGGGTCGCCTCGAGCACCATTCCAGTGTTGGCCCAGACGCCATTGCGGAACATGTAGTTGACAGTGAGGTCGGCGGGATTGTAATCGGACCCAGTGGTATATTCGATGTTGAGCATTAGTTCGACATCGTCACTGCCCGAGAACATCAAGCCCGCGATGTCGAAGCCGTCAAGCCATAGCTTTTCCGTCGCGCCGATGATATAGCTCTTCAGATCGTCCTTGGTCAGATCGTCAAGCACCCCGGTCGGAGCGTCGTTGGCGATGGAGGATGGCATGCGGTAGAAGAGGTAACTGGCCCCCACTCGGGATTTGTTCTCAGCATCATACAGGCCGTTGACGTCCTTGACGAAACCATAGTCATGGTCGAACATCTGCTTGGTGTCAAAGTCCTTCTGTTTCCGCTCTTCCTCGCTGGTCGGCTCGTATATGCCCTCTATGCTTGAGCCTATCAGATTGACCCGCGAGGACATGAACAACATGACCAAGGAGTCGTCGAACTCTCCCTTGGGGATGAATGTTTGGACGCAGCGGCTCTCCACATCGTCAGTGCTGGGGCCGGTGACCTTGGAGCGGGTGAGGTTGAAGGTAGAATCATCTACAACGAGATGGCCGGACGCTATGATGGTGGAGTCATAGGCCTCGAACACCCCGCCGTTTCGAACGACGATGCCCAGGCTGGGGAATGCGTACGCTATGTCGTTGATGCGGGCAGTCAGTGTGGCGTTCTTCAAGACGAGCTTTCCCCCGTCCTCGATGATGAGGGAGAATACTTTGTTATCAGGATGACCGGGACCGAAAAATTCCTGCGCGAACTCCAGCGTCCCACCGTCTATGACCACCACGCCACCGCTACGTATGGTCAGATTGCCGGAGAGCGACCAGCCGCCCTGAACGTATTTCTCCGATTGGTCGTGGTCGTAGTCCTCGCCGATGAACCAGTCGCCCGCGCCGTCGTTATCCTCATTTGATGGCAGGGCCTGTCCCGCATCGCCCACCGCGAATATCAGGAACCCGGTGAACGAGGACAGTACCACGCTAATCGCTATGAGAATGCTGGCCGCTCTTCGAATGAGGATTCGCTCTGCCATTGACCCACCAACTGCCTAAACCGACCGGAATAGCAGACGAATACCGGATCCTGGTTATTTTAATCTATTGATTTAATTTACACTTGCCAGATATACCTCTGTCGGGCCCGGATCGGCAGCAGAGGAGGCGTTGCGAACGGTCATTTCCGCTTGATGACCTTCTTGATGGAAACGGCCTTCCTGACTGGGGGTTTCTTGTCCTCGTCCGATGTCGAAGAACTCTTGTCGGCCGCCCTGAACACCGGGGTCTCGGGCTCTTCCTCCGGCTCGGCCTTGAACACCGGGGTCTCGGGCTCTTCCTCGACCGCGTCCGCCTCGATCAGAGGGACCTCTGGTTCCTCTTCGATCTCTTCGACCTTGGTGACAGGCGTCTCCGCCTCATCGGCGCAGGCCGGTGCGACCTCCTCTTCCGGCTCGTCCGCGACCGGCTCCGGCTCGGCGTTCGCCGAAGGCTCCTGAGGCCCCATCGCCAGCTCCTCTACAGGCGGCGCGCTCTCCCCGGGGGCATCCTCGGCGGCCGGGGCCCCCGCTTCAGAGACGGCCTCGGCGTCTAGGTCCTCCCCCGACATGAACCTCTCGCGCCGGCTCAGCGACATTTCGCGCTCGTTGAGCTGCCACTCCCACGCCAGGTAGCGCTTCTGCTCCTCGATGACGACCTTTCGACCCTCGGCCAGAAGCTCTTCCAGCTCGGACAGTGTCTTCTCTCTGGCCAGCAGATCCTTCTGCATCTCCGTGGCGTCCTCCACCATCTTGCGCAGGCGGGCCTCGCCCTCGAGGGCCTTCTCCCCGGCGGCCTCGATCCGGCCGCCTATCTCCTGGACGGCGGCCTCATAGCCAGCGCTGCGCTCGTACAACGCGGTCAGAGACTCCTCCCGCTTGGTGATCTCCGCCTGCCGCCTCTCCAGCTCCTCGCGGGAGGCCAGAACCTCATCCTCCCTGCGCCGGAGGTCCCGCTCCTGCTCCCTGAGGCGCTGCTCCCTGTCGGATATGGCGGCCTCCCGGGGCTCCAGCTCGGCTAGCCGGCCTTCGGCCTCCTTCTCCTTGGCCGCGAGGCGCTCAGACCTCTCCACCAGGGACGATTTCAGGCTTTCCAGCTCGGACTGCAGGGCCTCCACGGCATCCTGCCTCTTCTTTATCTC
>DAGU01000052.1:0-519 GCA_002498285.1 Methanomassiliicoccus sp. UBA386
CAGAGCACCACCACGCTTGAGAGGGCCCTATCGGCAAGAAGCAGAGTGAGGAACGAGAGAAACGACAGCAGCATCCAGACCCCGTTGAGCGGGGCCGGCTCCCTGTACGAGGGGAAGTCTCCCCGGAAGTCCCGGCAGTACAGCGCGGTCTGCGACCTCTCGGCCGCATCTATGGAGCGGGTGAACATGCCCACCGCGATCCTGGAGAAGGTTCGAAGGGAGTTCTTCAAGCCTTTTGTTCCAAGCCGGCACCGGGCGGCGATGAACATCCTCTCCGACTGCTCCAGCACCAGGAAGGTATATCGGTACACCAGTATGACCAGTTCCGAGATCTCCCGGGGCAGGCGCAGCGACCTCATGGCATGGGCCAGATGAGGGATCGGCGTCGATGTGGCGAAGAACAACATGACCGAGATGCCGGCGAACGAGCGCAGGAGCACCAGGGCCGCCCTGTCAATGCCCGCATCGGTCAGGGCGATGTCCCAGGGTCCAAGAGGCAGCACGTACATCGGCGCCCCG
>DAGU01000052.1:649-2786 GCA_002498285.1 Methanomassiliicoccus sp. UBA386
CAGACCATCGAGTATCGCAAGCATTATGAGGCGAGGAAACCGGAAGGCGGTGGAATATGCCAGCAGCGCCAGTCCGATTATTAGCACGATCAGCGGGACCAGTAGGGTTGAGCTAGCCAGCGAGACGGTGAGAAGCGCCAGGGCCAGTAGGAGCTTGCCTAACGGAGGCCACCGCCGGGCGGGCGAGGCGTTGGCCACCTCATCTATCGTCAGCATCGGAGGCCTCCTCCGCCTTATGCTTCCGCCATCGCATGAACGCGTAGACCATGAGGGCCGCTCCGACAAGGCCCTGCAGGGCGAATAGGATCATCTCGCCGGCGTCGTCAAGCGACAGGTGGCTATTGGCCCAGGGGACATAGTCGGGGTCTATCTCCAATGCCGCCTCTCCGCCGCGGTCGTCGGTGCCCTGCAGGCCGGCGATGTTGACCAACGCCACCGCACCGATCAAGCACAGTATGGTGGCAGCGGCCACGATCTTCGTCGCCCCCTTATCGCGCCGATCGGAGAACGTCATGTCCGCGAGGTCCGGCCTGGAGCTCAGGAGGTACGAGAAGAACATGGCGGTGACCAGACCCTCCACGATGGCCAGTGGTAGCTGGGTAACGGCGAACACGGCCATGAAGACCTGGAAAGAGGCGAACGCCCCGCCTTCGCCGGGGAAGGCCAGGGCGAGCTGCCCAGATGTCACGACATACGTCATGATATCGGCTGTGAAGGCCGCGGAGAACACCGCGACCGACGAACGGGCGCCGACCCTGGTAACGGCTTTATAAACAAGGATGGCGCAGAACGGCCCGGCGATGCCCATGGAGAATACGTTCGCTCCCAGCGTGGTGATGCCTCCGTGCGCCAGCAGCAGGGCCTGGAAAAGAAGGACGATGGTGGTGAGAACGGAAGTGATGCCTACTCCGAACAGAAGGGTGCTGACGCCTGCGCCGGTCGGGTGTGATGAAGAACCTCCCAGGGAAGGAAGCTTGAGCGATGACAGGACGAACATGAAGGCGCCCGCCACCGCCACCATGAGCTTCTTCTCCGGTTGCTCCCGGAACACCGTCCTGAGGCGATAGAACCCCCACAACAGGACGGGAACGGATAACAAGGCCCATAGGATGCACCATTCCAGCGGCAGGAAGCCTTCCATTATGTGCACTTTCGTTCACACTCCCTGCACGTCCCTATCAGTTTGAGGTCCCATCTCTTTATGCTGTGTCCGGTCCGCCGGCGGATGTCGCCGATATCGAGCATAAAGTCCACCGGGATGACGCTGTGGCACACCTCGCATTCGAGGTGGGCGTTGTGGAAAGGATGCTTGAAGTAGACGCTGACCCCGCCCGAAGTGGTCTCCCGGATCAGACCGGACTCCTTGAGGTCCCTCAGGTTCCGATAGACCGTGCCGAGGGACAGGTTGGGATGCGTTTCCCTGGCGATATCGTATATTCCGCTCGCCGTCAGACTCTCCTCGTTGTTGTAAATTATATCGAGAATGGTCCGCGACTGCTTCGACCATCGCTTCCGTTCCGCCATGATAATAGTAATCATTACTGATTCATATAAAACCATCATATCACCCCTATAAATATGAGTTGGATGATACATCCAGTGGTTTAGGGGCTGGACGATGGTCGACTCCGGAAGAGCGCGAGGTGACTACTGGGACAAAGTGATAGAATACCTGTCGCGGCCGGAGGGGTCCAATAAGGGATGTGAGCATTATCCATGCCACCATGAGGGCCAGGACTGCACGCTGTGCTTCTGTCCGTTCTATCCTTGCCATGATCCTCGCCTGGGTTATTTTGTGGAAAGCAGGAAAGGCGGTCAGGTGTGGTCCTGCCAGGACTGCCTGTGGATACACCGGCCCGACGTCGGGCGGGATGCGAAGAAGCTTCTATGGGGAGCCGAACGTCCCAGCTACGACGAGCTTCTAGCAATGAAGGCGCGACTGGAACTATCGCACAGGGCGCGGGCGAAGCCGCTGATGGTCCTGGGCGCCACCTCAGGGGCGGGAAAGACCTTGCTGGTGGCGGCAATATGCCGCATTTTGGCCGATAGGGGGCTGAGAGTAGCGCCGTTCAAGTCGCAGAACATGTCGCTGAACTCGACCGTGACGGCCAGAGGGGAGGAGATCTCGCGCGCTCAG
>DAGU01000025.1:0-153 GCA_002498285.1 Methanomassiliicoccus sp. UBA386
GAACATGGCCCCGCAGGATGGGCACTCAGCCTCGGCGTCCGAGACCACCTCGTGACACTTTGAACAGATGACCAGTTCATCGTCCTTCCCAATATTCCTGCGCCGCCCCAGCCATCTCCCTGCTGCCAGGGTGATCAGCAACGCGCCGATGAT
>DAGU01000025.1:310-3286 GCA_002498285.1 Methanomassiliicoccus sp. UBA386
CGGCTCCGGCGGCGAGCAGCGCGAAGAAAGCCATGTCCAGTTCCTGCGCCCCGTTTTCCGGCCGTCCTTCGGTCTCCTTTGACGGGACCGCAGGCGCGGAAACATTAATGTCCTCGTTCGAGGGAGCGGCAATAGTCGTCTCTGGTACGATCTCCGGCAAGTCCTCGTCGACCGTTGGGGCTTCCTCGATGCTCTCGGATGCGGCCCCTACTTCGGTCGGAACCATCTCTTCCGGCGGGCTCGTAACCTCATCGGCCGGAACGACACCTTCCTCGGCGTGGTTCATCACTTCGGACGGCTCCGCCCCCTCTGATCCGATCTCGAGATCATCACCCGTTTCGGGCTCGAAGCCCGGGGCGTCGTCGCGTTCCTGCGCGACCTCCTCGATCGGTTTGGCGGGAGGCCTTACGCGGATCTCCTCAGGCCTCTTTATGGAAAGCTCGATGCGGCCTATGGTGCTCTGGCCTATCTCATGGACGGGGACGCTGCGGCCAAGCTGCTCAAGGGCGCTGACCTTGTCCAGCCATTCGTCCGAGTCTGAGCTGAAATCCCATCCGCAGAAATCACACTGGTAGGTTCCCAGGCGATTCTTCAATCCGCATCGGGGACACTCCTTGTCCCCAGAATCCTTGTCCATCTCACCTTCCAGTCGGAGGAAACGCCATGCTCGATAATAATCCTTTCATCAAATTAGCAATATGAAAAAACTCCTCATTATTGAGCATCAGTTCGGCCCTGGTCTGGAAGTCTTATATAGGAAACAACAGGATTTGCTTTCTGGATGAGGACGCTTGTCATCTGCGTTGACCGTGATGACGATTTCGGTACCAAGGCGGGGCTCAACTCTCCGTTCATCGGACGAGAGGAGAACCTCAATGCAGCCGTGGCGCTGGGCCTCAAGGACCCCGAGGATTCTGATACCAACACCCTGATGGCGGCCATAGGACGCTATGATGAGATGGTGAAGCGCGGGATGGACGTGGAGATCGCCACCATCTGCGGTGACGTCAAGGTCGGTTACGAATCGGACCTCGCATTGACAACGCAGCTGGAGTACGTCCTGGCGAAGGTCAAGCCGGACCGGGCGGTACTGGTCTCCGACGGCGCGGAGGACGAGTACATCTATCCGATCATCTCCTCCCGCGTGAAGATAGATTCGGTCCGAAAGGTGTATGTCAAGCAGGCGCCCACGGTCGAGAGCACCTACTACGTCCTGGTCAGGATGCTCAACGATGACAAGTTCCGCAAGAGGATCCTGGTGCCGCTCGGGCTCGCTCTGGTGGTGTTCGGCTCGTTCGCTCTCCTGGACCCATTGTATCAGCTGATGAACGCCATCTCGGACGTCTCGTTCACAAATATGGGCCTCGCGATGATATGGCTGGTGGTCGGCGCCTATCTGCTGGCGTTCGCCTACAAGGCGGGCGATCGTTTGAAGCACATATCGCTCGAGGTGGGCAAGGCGGTCCGCTCCGGTTCCGCCCTCATCCCCTTCGCCATCCTGGCGGTATTGCTGCTCCTGCTGGGCATCCTGTATGGCTTCGATGCGGCCACCAAATCGCCGGAGTTCGATCTGACGCAGCAGATCCTGTTGTTCGCCGGCGGCACTCTCTGGCTGTGGGTCTTCGCCTTCTTCACCTACCAGATCGGACTGTTGACCAACACCATGCTTTCCCGGGGAAAGCTCGCATACTCCACCCTGGTCGCTTCCGTGACCGTCTTCGCCATCGGCTTCATCATACAGGGTGCGCTGGACGCCGCGCAGATCTTCTTCGGCTTCGGCAACTTCGATCAGGTGGTGGTGTTCCTGGAGGTCCTCACCGGCTTCCTTCTGGCGGTCTTTGGTGGACTGCTCAACTCCTCCTTCCAGCCCATGGGGGAGGAGAGCGATGGCGAGCCCCGGGAATCCTCGGAGTGAGGCCGATGGACTTCGAGGAATGGGAGCCGATCTACGAACGCATCGTGGAGGAGTTCGGTTTCTCGCGTCAGGCGGATGAAGAGGCGGCCAGGTTGCTGAATGACCTTCTGGCGAAGAAGGACGAGTGTCCGCTGGAACTGCTCCGTAGGAAACTGTCGGGGGGCGTGACGGTTTGCGGCAACGCCCCGGGGCTGGAAGAAGAGCTCTCATCGGCCGACCTCTCGGGAACGATCATTGCTGCCGACGGTGCGACCTCGGCGCTCATGCACGTCGCCGGCCGCGTTCCCGACGTCATTGTCACCGACCTCGACGGCGACGTCGCCGATCAATTGGCGGCCAGCGCTCAGGGCGCGATCGTCGTGATACATGCGCACGGGGACAACATGGACGCGCTGAGGCGGTACGTTCCCCGATTCTCAGGGAAGGTGATGGGGACCACGCAGTCGAGGCCGTTCGGGTGTCTGCACAACTTCGGCGGATTCACCGACGGGGACCGCGCCGTGCTGATGGCAAGGCATCTGGGCGCGACCGTCCGCCTGATCGGGTTCGATTTCGAAACGGCGCGGCCAAAGGAAGGACGCGATGACGCGACGAAGAGGAGAAAGCTTGCCTGGGCCCGCCGACTGATAAGTGAACACTAGGCCCTTGAAATGAATCTTAGCGCGCCTCTGCCTGTTGCCCGCTGTCCTGATAGTTCCTGGATGAACGGCGACCTTATTCTCGTTCCGACGTTCCGGCGGCCATGTCCAGTCGGCGCAATAATGACCTTTATGGGATTTGGTATCATATCGTTTAGATAAATAATCTGGCCATTAGCTGGTTTACTTAAATATAATGAAAAATCATTATATAGCGTTATATCGATTAGTCAGGGCGTATCCACCCACAGGTTTTACTCTGGGCATGGAGGATATTCAAATGGAAGGAACCGCAAAAGCTGCATCCGCTGCAGGCAAGAGCGGCATGAACAAGAAGGTCGTAGCAATACTTGTTGTGGCCATCTTGATTGTCGCTGCCGTCGGCGCTGTTCTGCTACTGGGCGGAGGTAAGGCCCAGTATGA
>DAGU01000058.1 GCA_002498285.1 Methanomassiliicoccus sp. UBA386
CCATGGCAATGACAGCTAACGTCATAGTCGTTGAGCCGGGCAAGCTGGATGAGGCGATAGAGCATAACAACAACCTCATCGTGGACTGCTGGGCCGACTGGTGCGGCCCCTGCCGCATGCTCTCACCCATCATCGAGCGACTGGCCAAGGACTACGCTGGCAAAATATCGGTGGCCAAGATGAACGTGGACGAGAACCAGGCAGAGGTTCAGCGGTTCATGATCATGGCCATCCCTACCGTGCTGTTCTTCAAGGACGGCCGGCTGATCGACCAGATGATCGGGGTGGCGCCCAAGGAGGAGATCGAGGACAGGATCCGCCAGCACTTCTAGAGCTTGCGGGAGAGCTCCTCCAGCTTGGCCTGGAGCATGTCCGAGCTCAGCGCTATCGCCACCTCGCCCCGCGTCTTCTCCAGCAGCGAGCGGGCCACGTCCTGCTTGCGCCTGATCTGTATGATGGCGTCCGGGTAGTCGAAACGCATGATCACCAGGAACAGCTCCTCCATCATGTCGAGGTACCTGGCGGCCTCGTTCGGCTTTCCCTCCCGGAGGCACTCCAGAGCGAAGCGGCGCAGCTCGCCGATGACGTCGCCCAGGCCCAGAAGGTACGCCGTTCCCGGCAGTCCCATCTCGTCAGGGTCTGGGATGTCCTCGTCATTGACCAGGGCGAGCAGTATGGCCGCCTCGGCCAGCTCCTGCAGGGACCCTTCCACCAGTCCCGACGCCCACATCTCCGGGTAGTCCTCCAGCAGGCTGCGCAGGCGGTGCGCTTCGTCTATCGCCTCGTGCATCATGCCCCTGACATCCTCGCCCTTGTGGATCGAGTGGACGATGCTGCCCGATAGCCGGTTTATGGCCCTGGTGGACTTGATGGTGATCTCGCGGACCTGGTCCTTCTCCTCTAGTCGGGACTCGATGCGGTCGGCGATATCTTCCAGGTTCTTCATGGCCGATGGAACGAGCGGTTAGCTATTTTACGCTTTCCTGAGCTGCGCCATGTGCTCCATCCGCCGGTTCACCAGCTCCGCCTTCCCGATGTCGTGGCGGACGAATATGGCATCTCCGCGGACATGTTGAAGGGCCCTCTCGCACGCTTCCTCGGCCGCCTGGATGGTGTCATCGATCCCGACCACGCCCACCGCCCGGGAGGTCGTGGTCAGTATCCTGCCGTCCTCCTGGTCGACCATGGCATAATAGGCCCGAGCGCCTTCCCGGGTGATGGCGTCCTCGTCCACCTCGATCACCTTGCCGGCCTGCGGCCTGGTGCCGTATCCGGACGGCACCACGTACTTGCACACCGTGGCCTTCCTGGCGAAGGACACGTTCGTTGAAAGGGAACCGTCCACGATGCCCTGGCATACCTCCAGGAATGGCGTCTCGAGTATGGACAGCACGTTCATGGCCTCCGGGTCGCCGAACCGGGCGTTGAACTCGATGACACGCGGGCCGTCGCGGGTCAGCATGAACTGGCCGTACAGCACTCCGCGGTACGGGTGCCCCTCGCGGGCCATGGCCTCCACTGTGCGCCGTATGATCTCCAGCGCAGCCTGCTGGTCCGCGTCCTTGACGAAAGGAAGCAGGTGGTCCTCCGCCGAGTAGGAGCCCATGCCGCCGGTGTTCGGTCCCGTGTCGCCCTCATAGGCGCGTTTGTGGTCCTGCACCAGGGGCATCGGTACGACGGTTCGGCCGTCGCAGAACACCTGCAGGGTGAACTCCTCGCCCACCGCTCTTTCTTCCAGGATGACGCTGCCGCCGCCTATTCCATGTCCGAAGATCTCCTCCAGATAGGCGTCCGCCTCCTCGACGGTCTTCAGATGCTCCCCCTGGACCTTGACGCCCTTTCCGCCGGTGAGGCCCACGGGCTTGATGGCCAGCTCGAATCCCGCATCGCGGACAAACCTCTTCGCCTCGCCCAGGTCGGTGAACGACGCGAAGCGGAGGTTGCCGGGAACGCCGTTGCGCTGCATCAGCTCGCGGGCGAAGCTCTTGGACGTCTCTAGCCTGGCCGCCGCCCTCGTGGGCCCGACGCAGTCTATGCCCCTGGCCTGGAGCGCGTCCACCAGCCCCGCCTCGAGAGGCGCTTCCGGCCCCATGACGGCCATCTCGACCGCCGCGGCCTTGGCGAAGTCCACTACGGCGGCCACGTCGGTCTCCTTGACCAGGCGGACCTCCCGGGCCAGCCTCGCTATCCCGGGGTTGTTGTTCCTCATGGCCGAGTACAGCTCGGCACCGCTGCGATGCAGCGCGGCGGCCAGGGCATGCTCCCTGCCGCCGCCTCCCACGACAAGCACCTTCATACGAGCACCGCCACAGGTAAGGAGAGATGTAATAAAAATTAGGCGTGGATGTTCAGCGCCTTGAACAGCTCCCCGAGCCCCTCTCCCGTCTTGGCGCTGGTGCGGAACAGCCTTGCGCCCTTCTTGAACCTGGCATAGTCGGCGTCCAGCCGGTCGATGTCCATGTCCACGTGGGGGAGCAGGTCGATCTTGTTCAGCACCGCGAGGTCCGACTCCAGGAAGATGAGCGGCTGCTTGCGTATCATGTCGTCCCCTTCCGTGACGGAGATCACCACCATGCGGTGGTCGGTGCCCAGCGGGAAGTCGGCTGGGCATACCAGGTTGCCGACGTTCTCCACGAACAGGAAGTCGATGGAGTCGAGGTCCAGCTCGTCCAGGGCATGATCGACTAGATGGGCGTCCAGGTGGCATTCCTTGCCTGTGTTCACGTTCACGGCGGGGATGCCCGCGGCGCGGAAACGATCGAAGTCGTCCTGGCCGGTGACGTCGCCAGCCAGCACCGCCGCCTTGATGCCCATGCGCCCCATCTCCACAGCCATCTTCTCGATGAGAAGCGTCTTGCCCGCGCCTATGGAGCCCATCACGTCCACGGAGCGAATATTGTGAGAGCGAAGTCGGTGGTGGATATCATGGCCGAGCTTGCGGTTCTCGGCCAGGATGTCCGCCTCCATGCTGATGTCCGATACCTTGTGCACGCCCCGGCTAGGGTGAACGAGCTAATAATCGTTGTTGCCCGACGTTGAACGAGAGGCGAACGTTCGTGAGGGCGGCCAGTCCCCACGTTTATAATTCTACGGAACTATATCAGATAATAGTTTTAAGTATAGACGATGTAATCCGTCCCTGACCGGCCTGGGGGAGCTTAT
>DAGU01000083.1:0-610 GCA_002498285.1 Methanomassiliicoccus sp. UBA386
GAGCATCTGGCCTCTTCGACGCTAAGCGATCTCATGCCCCTGATGTCGTGGAGGTGGAGCTTCCGTTCGACGCAGCTAGCGTTCGTCATGGGCAGCGATGTCCCTGACGGATGCGACGTGTACGCCTCGACCATCGGCGTGTCCGACGGCGTCCTCATCCTGCAGGCTTGGCAGGCGTGATCACTCGATGCGCCCCTTTCTCTCCCGGGCGACCCTCAGCGCCTCCCTCTGCGTATGCCCCAGGTCTAGTCCGGAGAAGATGAAGGATACGAGGATGAGGCCGAACATCACCGCAATGTACAGGGTCTCGTCCACGTCGCCCACGAAGGAGGCGAAGTCGGCGTTGAACTGGTTATGGGCCAGGTATAGCACGATCATCAGTGCCGCCACCATGTCCAGGGCGTACATGATATAGCCATGGATGGAGCGCTGCACGTCGATGGGCACGCACTCCTGGCGGCAGATGTCGCAGCGATTGTCGGCGAACCGTCTCCTCGGTCGGACGATATCATCCTTCGGACAGTAGTAGTAGCGCATATCAGGCCCCGAACTTCTCCGACCTGTCGGCCCGGTCGATCAGGATGGGCATGAGGTCCACGCCCCTGATGCG
>DAGU01000083.1:855-2421 GCA_002498285.1 Methanomassiliicoccus sp. UBA386
ACCACGGTCCCCGCAGGGATGCCGTCACGTATCGTCCGGGCCATGGCGTCGAGGCGCTCGATGGACTCGATCTTCCGGCGGGGGTCGCCATCATGGGAATTGATGTCGGTGGCCTTCACGTTCATCAGGACGAAGTCCTTGCGCTCCAGCTCTCTCAGGGCCGCGCAGGCCTTGGCCTCCATGTTGGTGTCGGTCCCGCCCGTGCAACCGACCTCCTCGATCACCTCAAGCCCGCACACGCGGCAAATGCCCCTGATGAGCGAAACTCCAGCAACCCCGGAGGCGGACATGCCGTACTTCTCCTGGAACGGCTGGATGTCCGGGAACACCCCGGCGCCGCGCGGCAGAAGAGCGTTGGCCGGCGGCATCCCCTCGGCGATGCGGCGTTCGTTCACCGGATGGTCCC
The DNA here is from genome assembly GCA_002498285.1 of Methanomassiliicoccus sp. UBA386. Classification (GTDB taxonomy): domain Archaea; phylum Thermoplasmatota; class Thermoplasmata; order Methanomassiliicoccales; family Methanomassiliicoccaceae; genus DTU008. Next base: position 1,262 of record DAGU01000083.1, read on the forward strand.
TCAGCACTTCGTATGAGCGGCGTACGAACTCGTTGACCGCTTCCGCAGTAGCGGCGGCTTCCGGTCTGAGCGGCTCCGAGAGATGAACAGTGCCCAGGGCGTGAGGGTCGGCATCGCTGACGTACGGGGACAGTCCAGGGCCTTGCAGCATCAGGACGGCGCGGTGCTCGGTGGCCTCCTTCACCACCGCCGTGATGTTCCCTATCCTCATTCCATCGATGGCCTTGGCCAGCTCGGTGGTGTCCGGCGCCTTGATCCGGCCAGCGCGGCGGTCGGTGACGTTCATGCTGTCGTCCAAGGTGGCGAAGTTGCAGCGGAACGCCACGTCTCCGGCCTTTCCCACCAGACCGACCCCGGCCGCCTCAAAGGGGCCGCGGCCGGTGTATACCTTGAAGGGGTCATACCCAAGAAGCGCCAGGTGAGAGGTGTCGGAGCCCGGGCGCACGCCCGGCGAGATGACGTCCATGATCCCGGATGTGCCGTTGGCGGTGAACCAGTCCAGGTTGGGCTTGTTGGCGCACTGCAGCGGGGTCCGGTGGCCCAGGCTCTTGACCGCCCGGTCGCCCAGCCCGTCCATGATTATGACAAGGATCTTCCTTCCGTCGTCCATCGTATCGACGGGCATTATGAGATAAAATATAAAAAAAGGTTCAGACGGCTCAGGCCGTCTGTCGGGACCACACGTCCTCGGGAAGCGAGTCGTATATTCCCATCTCCACGGCGGCCCCATCGTGCTGCGGCCGAGCGAAATTCCTTATCTTCGGCACGTTCAACGACCAGTAGAAGACCCTCCACATGCGTCCGTTGGGAAGGATGACCTCTTCCCAGTGAGTGCCAAGCAGCTCGACGTCCTGCAGGAAGTAGAACATCCTGCGGTCATCTTGGTCCAGCACGTTGTCTATGATCTCCTTCTCGTACCCGAAATAGTTGAGCACCCGGAGCGCGATCTCGTCAGAGATGTCCTTGGTCACCCCCATCTTGTTAAAGATCGCCCGCGACAGCAGATCAAAAGAAATTACGGTACTTTCACGGCTCATTCTCATATCTCCTTTATATCTGTTTACTCTTCTATATAATATTAACCCTTTTTGCTTTGGGCTTACATGTAGGATGCTAGTGTGAAGGATGAGCTTAAATAACTATTCTCAAAAGGGAGAGTA
>DAGU01000083.1:2714-3461 GCA_002498285.1 Methanomassiliicoccus sp. UBA386
AGCATGTTCCCGACCATCTTGGCGGCGTAGTTGATCCCGATGCCCATCTCCCCCAGGTGCCGGGCGTTGCGCTCCATCTCGGCGCTGCCGATCTCTCTCGCCTTCGCCTCGCCCAACCGGATGACGTCAAGCAGCTTGTCCGCCGTCTCGTCGCCCGTGACCTCGGTGACATATCCGTTCTCGAACACCACCCTGACCGGCACCTTGGGAATGGGGAACGATGTGACAAGGTCGACCGTACCATCGAAACATATCACGCCCTCGGTCGTTCCGTTGGCTGGGCAGATGTACGTCTCCCCGGCCGGCAGGTTCCCTCCCGTGCCGGGCGCCGTGATGTTTCCGTCGTCCAGCTTTGCCTCCCTTCCCTTTATGGAGAACCTCACGTTGGTGCCGCCCGGGGCGGTCACCCGTACAGACTCGCCTGCATCGAGGACCTCCTTGAGCCTCATGGCCAGCGCCTGCATCTCCGTATAGTCGACCGCCACCGTGCGCTCGAACGTGTCCTTTGTGACCGAGGGGGACCAGAACCCGCGGATGCGCCTGTCGCCCTCCATGAGGCGGTGGTAGATGTGATCGTACCTCCTTCCATCCCGTCCCACGTGGCCCACGTGCATTCCGAAGGGGTCCTTGCCCATTTTTATTGAAGAGATAGAAATGATGATGTCGGGAGAGGCCTCCATGGCCTTGAGCACAGTGTTCTCAGCGTAGTCCACGGTCGTCTTCGCCTCCTGCACCATGATGACCGGC
>DAGU01000064.1:0-2688 GCA_002498285.1 Methanomassiliicoccus sp. UBA386
GCCATCAGCGGCGGGGTGAACATATCGCACTCGGTCACCCTCTGCCCGGTGTTGTAGATGCACAGCTCGGCCGAACAATTATCGCACATGCTGCGCCGGCTGAGCTTCATGTAGACGTTGTCACGCACCTGCACGCGCCCCATCTTCGCACCTCGCTCAATGTTATCGCTTTCTCATGCTATATAACACTTGGACCTTGCATGGACGTGGGGCGAAGCATCGATTTCGTAAAAAGAAAAAGGGATTATGAAAGGGTTTCAGTGGATGACGTTGCGCTTCCGGTCGCGAAGCTCACCTAGCTTGCCCTTGTTCCATCCCCGGGTCTTGGAGAAGAAGCCGGTGACGCGGGTGATGCCCTCGACGTCGGGCGAGCCGCAGCTGGGGCACGTTTCCGACATGCCGCGGTGGGTGCGGTTGCACGACAGGCAGGAGGTGAACTCCGGCGAGAACGAGATCTGGGCGTTCTGGGTGGACTCGAAGGTCTTCTTCACGAAGGCCGCGATGCTCTCCGCCGGCGGCTTCGACTCCCCGAGCCACACATGGCCCATGGAGCCCGCGTCGATGAGCGGGTGGAACCTGCCCTCTATCTTGACGCGGTCGATGGCCGAGACGTCCGCCCCCACGTTCAGGAGGGTCGAGTTGGTGTAGTAGATCTCGCCGTTGCTCTTGTTCCCCCTGATGACCGTCGGTGCCTGCAGCGGGAAGTACTTCATGTCCAGCTTGGCGAACCGGTACGCGGTCGACTCGGCCGGGGTCTGCTCCAGAGGCATCTTGATGCCATACTCTTCTCCGATGCGCTCCGCCTCCTGCTTCATGTGGCCGATGACCTTGAGGCCGAACATCATGGCGTCCTTGCTCTCGTGCAGCTGCTTGCCGACATGGTACTGCACCATCTCATTGAGGCCGACCATGCCCACCAGGAAGGAGGACTTGTCGATGCGGTAGTAGGGCTCGCCGTCGAGGTTCATGGTCAGCAGCGAGAGCGGGCCGTTCTTCCCCATGTTCATCAGCTGGGTGATGAACTCCCTCTTCTGGATGTGCGCCTGGGCCACCATCTCGATCCTCTCGGTGAGGAGCTGGAACAGCTTGGTGTCATCCTGGTGCGCTTCGAAGGCGACACGGGGCAGGTTGATGGTCACGTTCTGCATGGCCGAGTAGCGCATCTTCCACGGGGTCTTGGCATCCTCGAGGTCGCTTTCCTCCAGCTTGAACGACAGGCGGCAGCACTCCGAGATCTTGGCCGTTCCGCCGCGGTCGAACACGAAGTAGGTGTTGCCCTTCTCCGCCGCGACCTTGGAGATCTGCAGGAGGAACTCCTCGTGCCCCTCGGTCCTGAAGAACTTGTCCGTCATGTGCACGTTGGGCTTGGGGAAGAAGAACGGCCTTCCCATGGCGTCGCCCTCCAGGTACACGTCGAACAGCGCCTTGACGAACCTCTGCGCCTCCGGCAGGTAGTCATCATAGGTCTTGCCGGTGAACTCTCCGCCCGGGCCGATGGCGGGGACCCCGGAGAAGTGGTCGGGGATCTCCCAGTACAGGTTGAGGTCGGAGAAGATGGACTGGCCGCCGCGTGCCACGGCCTGCTGGGCGAACTCGTAGACGAGTATCTGGGCAAGCTGCTTCATCCGCTTGTCGTCCACGTCGACGAGGTACGGGGCCAGGAACAGGTTGAAGGCATCCCATCCGATGGCCCCGGCGAAGTGGCCCTGCAGGGCCGCCGAGAACTTGATGATCTGCTCTATGAGCACCTCGGGGTGCTTGGCCGGCTTGGCGATGCTGAGGGCGTTGGGCAGGTTGAGGCCGAACTTCTTGACATATTCTATAGACTGCCCGGAGCAGTACGGGCGGTCGATCATGCCCAGGTCGTGAAGGTGAATGTCCCCGCGCATGTGCGCATCCGCGAGGTCCTGGGAGAACACCTCGAGGAGAGCGAACTCCTTCTTGATGTTCTCCGCGAGCGTGAGGTTCGTAGCCTCAGGGCCGTGGGGAACGTTGGCGTTCTCCTTGTTGGGCGCCATGATGATCTCGCGGGCGTCGTACAGCGGCACGCCAAGGCGGGTGTGCTGCTTGCGTATCTTGGACAGTCCGTACTCGACCAGCTTGGCATTGGTAAGTTCACGGATGAGGGGTGCAGTGACGAACTCGATCTCGAGCTCGGAGATCATCTTCTCCACCTCCCTGGCGACGATGGAGGCGGCATCTTCGCTAATGGTGGTCTCCCTCATGAGCGCGTCGTAGATCTTGACGCGGTCCCACTTCTTGAGCTCCTCGTCGGAGGTCCTCACGAACAGGGTGAGTTCAGTTGACTCCTTCTCGGGAGTCAATTCGGTTGTTTTATGCATCGATTCAGTAGCCTTCATTATATCACGCTGCCCCATCCCAAGTATGGTCGAAATTAGAGCAAACGGGTCTATTCATCCCGGGGTTTAAGAGGATTTTTTGAACTTGAGCTGGTAAAAATCGATGGACATTTTCGGGCATTTTGTCAACCTTTGTTACCAGCTCTGTTATCAGATACGTGCTCCCAGTCCTCGATATTTCCTCAGGTTACTGTCATATTAAGTCTATGCACGAGTAATTCCGTTCCACGGGATGATACCGTAGAGCGACCGTTTCTCCATGTGAAATGATGTTGACGGTCCCGGCAGGAGGCTCGGTGCACGGAAGCTAGCCGCCGGCTAGCCGCGG
>DAGU01000064.1:2922-5046 GCA_002498285.1 Methanomassiliicoccus sp. UBA386
TGGCCAGATTAATTTATTTCGTCGGAAATGTCAAGGAAGCTATTTATTTACCATATTTGTTACCATATTGGTTACCAGATGTTCAATCCAGACAAGCGCATGAGGGACATGATATATGAGATCCTGAAGACCGAGGGAATGTCCATCAGCGCATTATCGAGGGCGCTGGAAGAGCAGGGGGTAAGCATCCACAGGCTCATTCTGACCGGATATCTGAGGGCGCTGACCGACCTCAACGAGCTGAAGGAGAAGGAGGTCCCTCCCGCCAAGATCTATATCCCCGCCAAGGCCAAGGAGAAGGACGTTTATGAGCTGGTAGGCGAGCATGCCCGGAACATTTCCTCCGGGAACGACGCCGATCATCTGACCGTGTACGCGCTCTATCGCCTTTTCAAGCGGCCGGTGTTCTTCGAGGAGCTGAAGCATGCTGGGGTCAAGAACCCGGGCAACTTCCGACTGGCCGAGGGGGATGAGAGGAACGAGGCGATGCGGATACTTCGGCGCCTGAAGTGGAAGGTTCCCGAGACCAGCCCCGCATATGTCGCCGATCCTCCCGAGGACGCGATGCTGTTGGAGAACCTCCTCTGCAACATACTTTGCGAGAAGCTGGACTATGCCGCCCTGGTGTCGGAGAGCAAGCAGACCAAGCTCTTTTCCGACCTCCGCTGAACTGGCCGATGCCATCCGGGCAGGGTTAATATATTTAACCTTGGGCACCATTCCGCCGGCATGAACTTGGATAGTCTGGTATCCGATATCAGGCGCCATCCAGGCGTGACCAGGAAGGCTACAATATCAGATGTCATCTCCTTCTTCCCCGATATGGCGATGGACAACATCCTGGCATCCTACGGCGAGGATGCAGCGGTGGTTGCCCACAATGATGACGCCCTGTTGCTAGCCGCTGACGGCATCATGGAGGCACTCCTCAAGGCCAACCCTTTCAATGCGGGCTACTATGCCGTTCTGGTCAACCTCAACGACATATCGGCCATGGGAGGGGTCCCCCTGGCCATGGTGGACATCGTCTCCATGAAGGATGAGAGGGTGTGCGCCCAAGTGATGAGGGGCATCGAGGCGGCGGTATCCAAGTTCGGCGTGCCCATCGTGGGAGGGCATACGCATCCCGACTGCGCCTATGACGCCATTGACGTGGCCATCCTAGGCACGGCCAAGAAGGATGAGGTGATATTCAGCCATACCGCGCAGGCGGGCGACGACGTCATCATGGCCATGGACCTGGACGGGCGGTTCCCTCCTTCCCTGCCCTACGCATGGGACACCACGTCTCACAAGGACAACGAGACCTGCCGGCGGCAGATGCTGACAATGAATGAGATCGGCAGGCGGAAGCTGGCCCGCTCCGGCAAGGACATATCCAACCCGGGCAGCATCGGCACTCTCGGAATGCTGCTGGAGACGAGCGGCAAGGGCGCCGTGGTGGACATCGAGAAGGTCCCGACGCCGGCGGGCGTCGACCTGTCGCAATGGCTTCGCGCCTACCAGGGCTGCGGTTTCGTCCTCACATGCCCGTCCGAGAACTCTCGCGAGGTGATCGACATCTTCGCCGATGTGGGCGTCACCGCCGCGGTAGCAGGCAAGGTCGATGACACCAAGAAGCTGGTCCTCCGCATGAACGGCGAGAGCGCCGAGGTGTTCGACTTCACCGTGGACAAGATCACCGGCTGCGATCCGTCAAAGGTGCCCTCATCGAAGAAGTGCAGGTGCTAGGCCAGGGAGGTAGCCGCTCGGATTGGCACGGGTGGTCCTGCAAGTTCCTTAGCCCCGCACCCCTCTGAGCGTTGGTAATCCACGGTAAGGCTGCTCCCGTCAGGGCCTGACCCGCTCTCCGTGACCATGACATGGCGCGCGACCCTCCGATCGCGCCTCCATGACGCTTCCAACCCCATAGGACAGGGCCTCATCGTCACCGGCAGGGCCCGCACCGCTCCGGTTACGACGTCCTCCCCTGTCACCCCCGCTATCGACGTGGCGGTGTATAAGGGCGCGCCGAACGTCCCGGTCGAGCCTAGCGTTCGTTCTACGCGTTGTACCTATTTATTATTTCCCGAACCTCTGGCCTCTGCGCGCTGGCAAGGCCCCCGCTGGTGCCGATGCCGAACG
>DAGU01000064.1:5344-5829 GCA_002498285.1 Methanomassiliicoccus sp. UBA386
GGGGGACCGATATGGAAAGGAGGAGGTTGACCACAGCGTACGGAAGGCCGGTGGAGAACGACCAGACGTCGATCACCACTGGAAAGAAGGTTGGCTATGGGTTGCTGAACGATACCTACCTGGTGGAGAAGCTCGCCCACTTCGCCAGGGAGAGGATACCGGAGCGGGTCGTGCACGCCAAGGGCGCCGGCGCCTATGGCTATTTCGAGGTGACGGACGACATATCAAGATACACTTGCGCAAAGTTCCTCTCCAGGGTGGGCAAGAGGACCGAACTGTTCGCAAGGTTCTCCACGGTGGGCGGAGAGAGGGGCTCGGCCGATTCGGAGCGGGACCCTCGCGGTTTCGCGGTGAAACTGTACACCGAGGACGGCAACTATGACATCGTGGGGAACAACACCCCGGTGTTCTTCATCCGCGATGCGATAAAGTTCCCCGACTTCGTGCATACCCAGAAGAGGGACCCTCAGAGCGGCCTAAAGGAC
>DAGU01000030.1:0-268 GCA_002498285.1 Methanomassiliicoccus sp. UBA386
GAACGTGTTCGACGATGCCGAGGGCTGGATCGCCCCCGGCAAAGAGGCGCTTTTAGATAGGGCAGAAACAATCGACTGCATGGTCATCACCAGCATGTTCTCCGATTCGGCCGCCGAGGAGCTGAACAAGTTCTTCCGGAGCGACCCGACGTGGAAGGAGAGCCCTGCGGTGGAGAACAACACGGTCTTCTACCTCCAGGGGCAGGGAGAGAACATCTTCAATCGTCAGTCTGTCAGGACGGCAGACGCCGCTCAGCTGATGGCCCAG
>DAGU01000030.1:425-4007 GCA_002498285.1 Methanomassiliicoccus sp. UBA386
GAGGCCTTCGACACCGAGGTGCCGTTCTACGATCCGACAGGGAACACGGTCAATATCATTGGGAACGATTACGCCAAGTACCTGACGGCGACCGGGGTCGGAAACGCGGCGGAACTGTCTGAAAGAGCATACAGCTGCCCCCTGGCCATGGTCCGCGACTGAACCGGAGGCAGTGACTTGAACAACACGATGGTCGGCAAAGCCAAGGCCAAGCTGTTGATGGTGCTGACCATCGGCCTTTTTTCCCTTTTTTTTCTTTTGGTGGTGTCGTGGTCGCTGGGCGCGGTGGACATACCGTTCACTGATACGCTCGGCTATCTGCAGAACATCATCGTCAACCTCGGCCCGGACCTGTCGGTCCCCAATGAGCGGATCATATGGGACAGGATGGTCCGTTCGGTCGCGGTCATGGGCGTGGGCATCGGCCTGTCCGTGTCGGGCGTCGTCATGCAGGCGCTCATCCGCAACCCGCTGGTCGATCCCTATGTCACGGGAATATCATCCGGGGCCGCCCTGGGCGCCACCCTGTCGATCCTGGCCGGCGTCGCGATCATTCCGCTGGCCGAGTTCGCCACCCCTGTGGCAGCCTTCATCGGGGCCACCGTGGCCTTCTTCATCACCATGGCCCTGGCGGAGGCCACCGGCGGCCGTTCGATGAACTACGTCCTCAGCGGCGTGATCGTGGGCATCGCCATCTCATCGTTCACCACCATCCTCATCGTGTTCAGCAAGGACCAGCGCCTCCATAACGCGCTGTTCTGGCTTTACGGCTCCTTCTCCTACATAACCTGGATAGAGTCGGTCCTGATCATACTGACGGTGATGGTGCTGTCGATGATCCTTCTGCTGTTCGCGCGGGAGCTGAACGTCATCCTGCTGGGCGACGAGCACGCCCGTCATCTCGGCCTTGACGTCAAACGCTTCAAGACCATATCGATCCTCTTAGTCTCGGTCCTAACGGCGGTGTCGGTGGCCTTCTGCGGCATCATCGGCTTCCTCGGCCTCATCGTCCCGCATTCCGCCCGCATGCTGGTGGGAGGGGACCACCGCTTGCTGATCCCGGCATCGATGGTGCTGGGCACGAACGTTCTTCTGGTGGCGGACATATTCGCCCGGATATTGTTCCGACCGGTGGAGCTGCCCATAGGGGCCATAATCTCGATGGTGGGCGCTCCGTTCTTCATTTACCTCATGATCAAGAGGGGGAAGGAATATGGCGGTTAAATCAACCGTATCCCTGGCCATCGACGGCGTGCGCTTTGGCTATAATGGAGCGGACATCCTGAGCGACGTTCAGTTCGAGGCCCACAGCGGCGAGCTGATCGGCCTGATCGGACCGAACGGCTCGGGGAAGAGCACCCTGCTCAGACTGATGAACGGCATACTCACGCCGAAGAGGGGAACCATCATGATGGAGGGGCGGGACCTTGACAAGATGAAGATCGACGAGGTCGCCCGCATCTGCGCCAACGTGCCGACCGAGTTCTCGGAGGACTTCAATCTGTCGGTCCAGGAGCTCGTCGCCCTGGGAAGGTACCCCTTCTCCAAGGGCCTGTGGTGGGACACCAGCGAGGACGAGGGGCTGGTGGTGGAGGCGATGAAGAAGTACGGAGTGTACCATCTCCGGGACCGCCGCTTCTCCGAACTGTCGTCCGGCGAGGGTCAAAGGGTGCTGCTGGCCAAGGCCATGGTGCAATGCCCCCGCGTCATGCTGGTGGACGAGCCGTCGGCCCATCTGGACCTGCGGTACAAGCTGGAGGTGATGGAGCATCTGCGCGAGATGCTCTCCGGCAACGTCACCATCGTGATAGCGTCCCACGACCTGAACCTGTTGGCCAGGTACTGCGACAAGGTGATGATCCTGTCCAAGGGGAAGATCGTGGCCATGGGCACGCCGGAGGAGGTCATCACGCCGGAGATGGTGGCCGAGGTGTACGGCGTAGATGTCGCGGTCATAAAGGACGGGGACAGCATCTTCGCCATACCGCGGAGGACCAGGAGAGAGCAGGCATGATAAACAAAGTGGTCAGACCGGAGGTCCGGTCCATGGAGCGCCCCCGCCACGGCGGGGACGTGTGGGATGACCTGGATGTGAAGGATTACAGCTCCAACGTCAACCCGCTCGGGCCGCCCCCCCGGCTGGAACAGTACATCATCGAAGCGGCCAGCGAGCTGCACTGCTATCCGGACGACAGCTGCGCCCGCTTGAAGGGTTCGATCGCCTCCCGCTACGGCGTGGGCGCAGACAACGTCATTGTGGGCGCCGGATCGGCCGAGCTCATCCGGCTGTTCGCCGAGGTGTTCGTCTCTCCGGGCGACCGGATCGTGATACCCTCCCCTACCTTCGCCGAGTACGGCTTCGGATGCCGGCTCATGGGCGCCAGGCTGGTCGATCATGTCCTGCCATGCGACCAGGACTTCAAGTTGGACGTCGCCGAGCTGGCAGGCCAGCTGGACGGGGCCAAGGCCGTCTACGTGTGCAACCCCAACAATCCTACGAGCCGCATGGTGGGCAGGAGGGACCTCCTCGACCTGGTGGACGAGGCTGCTCGGAAGAGAACGCTGGTCTTCCTCGATGAAACGCTTCTTGAGCTCTCATCCCGCTCCGCCGAGCTCTCCCTCGTCCCCGAGGTGGAGGGCCACGAGAACCTCTTCATCATCCGCTCGTTCACCAAGGCCTTCGCCATGCCCGGGCTGAGGGTCGGTTACGGCTTCGGGCCCAGGAAGATGCTGCAGTACCTGGAGGCGGGCCGGCTGACATGGAACCTGGGAACGATCGAGCAGAGGGTGGCCACCCGGCTCATGGAGGAGGAACAGGAGCACGTGGCGCGGGCGGTCCGCATGCTGGAGGACGAGAAGCGCCGCATGCACGCCCGCGCCGAGAGGCTCATGGGAAAGGTCCCCATGCCCGACTCCTACTTCTTCTTCGCCCCCCTCGATGCGCTCGGCGTGGCGTCCGCCGAGTTCAGGCAGCACATGCTCCGCCACGGCGTCCTGGTGCGCGACTGCTCCTCCTTCGGCGGCGTGTGCTCCGGCTACACGAGATTCTGCGTCAAGACCCCGGAGAAGAACGACGAGTTCCTGGACGCGTTATCGAGCGCCGTCGACGACATCGCCGAAGGACGGTCCTGAATTGGAGCTGCTGCCGTACTTCATCGCCATACCAGTGCTGGCGCTGCTGATCGATCTCGTCCTCGGGGAGCCGCCCAACCGCTTCCATCCGGTGGTGTGGATCGGCCGGACCATCGGCCTCCTGGACAGGCGCGTCCGCCGCGGCAGCGCTGCCCGGGAGAAGGCGGCGGGCGTCCTGGTGGTGGTGCTGCCGGCCCTGCTCTTCGTTCTCGCCTTCACGCTCATCCTCGCACTAACGCGTGAGCTGCTCGGAACGATCATCTGGGCGGTGGCGTCGGCGGTCGTCCTCAAGACCATGTTCGCCATACGCGCGCTGGAGACGCACACCGCGCCCATGGTCGAAGACATCAGGAAGGGCGACCTGGATGCTGCCAGGAGGAAGGCCTCCATGGTGGTGTCGAGGGACGTGGATCAGCTGGACGAGCCGCACATCATCTCCTGCGCCGCCGA
>DAGU01000030.1:4168-4432 GCA_002498285.1 Methanomassiliicoccus sp. UBA386
GCCGGGGGCGGTGCTGCTCAGGGTGGTGAACACCGCCGACGGCATGGTGGGCTACCTGTCCGACAAGCATCGCAATGTGGGCTGGTTCGCGGCCCGCTCGGACGACGTGATGCACTACCTCATCGCCCGCCTCTCGGTGCCGTTCATTATGTTATCGTTGCTCCTTCTGGGCCAGGACTGGCGGAGCGGATGGAGGGCGGCCATGAGGGACCACGGCCAGACCTCGTCGCCCAACAAGGGCTGGCCCATGGCCGCCGTGGCCGG
>DAGU01000028.1:0-2828 GCA_002498285.1 Methanomassiliicoccus sp. UBA386
AGCACCTGCAGCGCCCGCTCCGGGCACTCCCTCTCGCATATCTGGCAGCCGATGCATCCCTCGAAGCCGCCGGTAAGGTACACGCCGACGTTGTCCAGGATGCTGAGGCCGCGCTCACCTATGATCGGTATGTCGGAGATCACGAGACGCTTGGTCTCCTTGGGACGCACGATCGGGGGCAGGGGGCTAAGGCCGGCGCCCTTGAGCACCTCATTGTACATTTCCTCGGGCATGCCCTCTTCCCAGAACGCGATCTCATTGACGTACATGTCCTCGAAGATCTTGCTGGTGGCGAACATGATGTGCTTGGACGCGATGGAGTCGGCGACTTTCTGCATCTCGTCAAGGGCGGCGTCGTCCCGTACAAGGTCGTATGCCATCATCAGGGAGGTGTTGCCGACCTGGACGGTGGTATCGATCACCCGGGGCACCATGCCCACGGTCTGCGCCTTGATCGGGTCGACATAGGTTCCAGACGCTCCCGCCAGGTACATCGTCTTGACGTCTGCGTCGGCGATGCCGACCTCCTCGATCAGCGTGCGGTGGCCGGCCCGGATGGCCCCCATGGCCTTTCCGGCCTCGCCCAGATCGGCCTCCGAGAAGGTGATGCCGTCCTGGAAGTGCAGCAGGCGGTCAGGGGTGCGAATGTCAGGCAGCGAGATCAGGCCGGATTCGAGCCCTACCGCCACAGCAGCCACCACTCCGGTGCCGGTGATGCCCCGTGCGGTGATGTCGGCCATCCTCTTGGATGCTCCGGTAGCGGCGTCGGTGAGGCTAGCGACCACGGGATGGAGCTTGGGGTCCAGCACGATGTTGTTCCATCGGCCGCCCTCCACGATGCGAAGGTCCGATATAGCGAACGGTGCTGCCAGCATCCCGTTGTCAATAGCTTGTCCCTCCATGGCCGGTCCGGCGGCGGCCGAGCCGCTGTACAGTTCGCCGTCATGGAACAGGCCCATCTCCGCGTTGGTCCCATAATCGGTGACCATGCAGGTCTCCTTCTTGTCCAGGAGGCCGGACTTCATGATCATCGCCAGGGCATCTGCCCCGATCTCATGGCGGATGGCCGGGGGTATGACCACCTCTACCTCCGACCGCACGGATGTGAGGCCGAGATCGCCGGCCGTGGTGACGTGCCCCTTGCGCTCCGGGATCTTGACCCCTAGGCGCTTCAGCATGGACTGCCCAGCGTAGGCGAGGTCGCGGATCTCGATGTTCTCGAACATGGAGACCTGGGCGGGGTTGCCGCACACCGCTATTCGCTCGATCTCCTTGAGGGGCGCGCCGTGAAGCTCAATGAGACGGCTCACGGTGTTCATGAGGATGCTGTGGCCCACCTCCGATCCGTTCTCCATCCAGAAGTGAAGATGGTCCATGATGTTGGCCCCCGGCAGGGGGTGCCTCATGGTGATGGCCGTTGAGATGATCTTACCGTTCTTAGAGAGGTCTACAAGGTGGGTCCTGTAGCCGCTCGTTCCTACATCAAGTGCAATACCGTAGCCCATTGGTCTCGCCGGCAAGAAATTGAAGCAGAGCTATAAAAAACATAACACGAACAGGCCAGGGCATAGCTGGAAGCGGAATGACCACCAGTCATGCATATCTAGCAAGGTCCGAACATCGTGGACCGCAATGAGAGCCCTAACCGCGCCCGATGTCGCCCGTAGACCGTCGCTTGCCAGATGCATCCTGGGCGGCCCATGGACGAGCCGTCACAAACTAAAAATGAAGGGATTTAAGGGGTTTTCAGGAGAACCGGATGGTTCATCCCTTGACGGCCTTGACCATCGCCTCGATGTTCGCCTTGGGAACACGGGCCGCGAGACCGCAGCCGGGGGCGACGACGTTGAAGCCGGCCTTCTTGATCTCGAGGGCGTGCTCGGTGCACTCCTCGGGAGTTCCCTGCAGCAGCGGGCGAACGACACCCATGTTGCCAACGAGGGCAACGCGGCCAGCGACGAGCTCGACAGCCTTGGCGGGGTTGACCTTCTCCTCGATGGAAAGGGCGTCAGCGCCGGTGGCGATCATGTGGTCCAGGAGAATGGTGGTGTCACCGCAGATGTGCAGGATCTTGATGGCGCCCTCGGCTCCCTCCCACGCGGTCTTGGTGTAAGGCAGAGCGAACTCATCGAACATCTCACCGGACAGCATGTCGGTGGAAGCGGAGGGGTCGCTCATGGCGATGACGTCAGCGCCGGCGGCAACGAGGGCCTGGAGATACTTCTTCTCCATCTGGGCGGCCACCTTGATGAACTTGTGGACGGCCTCAGGGTCGGTGATCATCATCAGGAGCAGGTTCTCGGTGCCGACCAGGTGACCAGCGATGGTCAGGGGGCCAGTGGTGCCCACGACGACGGGCAGCTTGTCACCGTACTTCTGCTTCAGCATCTTGGTGGCCTCGATGACGGTCTTTACCCTGCCCTTCTCCAGGAAGTCCTCAGGGAAGACGGGATCGTCCTCAGCGTTGTACAGGTGCTTCTTCACCATGGGGGTGCGGTCCACCTTGCCCAGGTCAACGACGCAGCCGAAGGCCTCGGCCTCGACGGTCAGACAGAAGGGGATCCTGGCGTTCTCGAATCCGAACACCTCATGGCCGGCGGCTCCCAGCAAGGCCATCTGCTTGGCGTCGGTGTGGGCCTCGGGCCAGAAAGCTCCGACGGCCTCCATCTGATCAACGGTTACGGACTGGGTGACGCATCCAACTGCGGGCCTGTCCAGCTTCTCTCCCTTAAGTGCTGCAATAAACCTCTCTTTCGGGGTCGTAGAAATTCCTCCATTCAAATGATTTAGTTGGCAATTGGAATAACTATATAATTAGTTTTCGTCAA
>DAGU01000028.1:3128-5832 GCA_002498285.1 Methanomassiliicoccus sp. UBA386
TCTCCCAAGGGTCGGCCGCGGTCCTCCTCCACACATTACGTATGTTGAAGCTCTGCGCCCCCAGGTCCGGATCGTCCAGCTCCTCCCATCGAAGCGGGGTGGCCACTGGCGCGCCGTCCTTCGCCCTGACGGCGTACGGCGCCACCGCCGTCTGGGCGTAGGAGTTGCGGAACACGTCCACCAGCAAGCGGCCTTCCCTCTCCTCCACCGATCGCTCGGTCGTCAACCGGCCGTCCATCTCCACCATCTCCTCCGCCACCTCGGAGGCGTATGACCTAACGGTGTTGAAGTCGGCAGAGCGGTCGAGCGGTGCGACGACATGCAGCCCCCGGGACCCAGTGGTCATGACGAAACTGTTCAGGCCGTCCTCGGAGAGCAGCCGACGTGCCAAAATGGCGGCCTCCTTGACCAGCTGGAAGTCGTTGCTTCCAGGATCGAGATCAAGTATCAGACGGTCGGGCCGATCCGGACGGTCGATGCGGCTCAACCAGACGTGAATGGTGATGCAGCTGAGGTTGGCCAGATAGATCAGGTCGGCGGCCTTCTCGCACACCACGTGCTCCACCTGCCCGCCCTGCTTGGGCAGCTTCTCCGTCCGCAGCCAAGAAGGCGCCCCGCGGGGGGCGTTCTTCTGGAAGAAACCTTTGGCATCTATTCCCCGGGGGTGTCGCACCATGACCACCGGCCTGTCCCTGATGAATGGGAGCATGAAGGGGGCGATGCGCCGATAGTAATCGACCAGGTCGGCCTTGGTGTACTTGTCACGCGGGAACAGCAGGCGGTCCGGGTTCGTGATGTCGACCTCGATGATGGCTGCACCCCCCGCCCTCTCGTCGATGACGCGGGATCGTTTTTCCTCGTGGACCGTACGCCGGGGCATGAGGATACAATGGGCGCTGATGCGTTCTAAATCTATCAGTCGCTTGATAAAAAATATATGGGAAGGAGGGACGGGGTCCCTCCATGGTTTGTATGTAAGGATTTACTTCAGAAGGTTCTGGACGACCTGGACGGCCTCGACAGCGTCGTAAGCCCATCCATCGGTTCCGATCTGGGCAGCGAACTCCTTGGAGGTCGCGCCGCCACCGATGATGGTCTTCATCTTGCCCTTCAGGTTCTCCTCCGCGAGCATGCGCTCGATCTCCTTCATGCTCGCCAGGGTGGGGGTCATGAGGGTGGAGGCAGCGACGATCTGGGCGTTCTCGGCCTTGGCCTTCTCAACAATGTTCTTCACCGGCACATCGCGGCCCATGTCGAAGATGGTGAGTCCAGCTCCGGTCAGCATGGCCTTGACGATGTTCTTTCCGATGTCGTGCACGTCACCCTCGACAACAGCGAGGACGACCTTTCCAGGAACGGCGTTGGCGTCGACCTCGAGCTTGGGCAAGGCGACGTCCAGAGCCTGGTACATGGTCTGAGCCGCCAGAAGGACCTGGGGCAGGAAGTACTGCTTGCTCTCGTACTTCTCGCCTACTACGGCCATGGCCTTGCTGAGGCTGTCGAAGATAATGGTCTTAGCGTCGATGCCAGCAGCGAGCGCCTCCTCGGCGAGAGGCTTGGCCTCCTTGATCTTTCCCCTGACAACAACATCTGCTAGCTTCTCAAGTATTTCATTGCTCATGCTCTGATTCCCTCCGTAATTTTCTACTCAGTGTTAAAGTGTTTTAAGGAGTTCGAAATTGAATCAGGTTGCGTGATTATAAATTCTTTTATGGATGGATGATATATCCACGACCTTTGACAGCATATTTTTCTTGCATCTGACCATGATATCTGAAAACAACGATTGTTACATTGTTGCATGAATTAGACAGGAAGATATCAGTTCAAGAAACATCGATTTCAGTGGCCTTGTCTCGATATTCGTATTATTCATACCATTTATATACGCTCATAGACGCAGCCCTTCTAACCCTGAGAGGCACCCCAAGGGAAGCAGTCCGATGTCGGTGCAGGCGTAGATATCGGCGGCGCGGACGTTCGAGCTGCGCAGCATGGGAGAGAGGTAATCGTTCGCCGCTGCCGTGAGATCGATCCCGCTGGCGAGAGGGCTGAACGCCGGGAGGACGATTATGCCTTCCTCCTTCAGATGCATGAAGCAGGGAAGCTTGAGATAGGCCCCCACCCGGTCGACCAGCTTGATGGATGGATGCTCGTGGCCCATGACCAGCGGCCTATGGTCGCAGTTGGAGTGACCGTGAACGATGGTCATGCCCCCCTGGACGTAACGGTCCATCACGGGCGCCTCGATCCTCGAGACGATTGTCTCCAGGTAGTTATCGTGATTCCCCTTGACCAGAATGACCTCTGTTCGCTCCAGGAGGCCGTCCATGACCCGGCGGACGTCCTTGAACTCCTGTCCAAGGTTCCGGCTGAACTCATGCTTGATGTCCCCCGCCACCACCAGCCGGACCGGGTCGTACAGGTCCACGATCTCGTTGAGCGCCTCCTCTACCGCAGCGGTCTGTATGCGCGGTATGTGTATGCCGTCATACTCCAGGGCGCTCTCGTAGCCAATATGGAGGTCGGCCACCACTACGGTCGCCGCCTCCGGCATCCACAGGCAGCGACGCGACGCGATCCTGATCCCGGGCATCAGTTCGATCTCATCCATATGATCATGGCTGGCCGCTCCCGGCGGCCTCCGTCGATAAGAAAATGGACCGCTATTAGAATCTATTTGAAGGTTGGGCGAGGCCCCCGG
>DAGU01000085.1:0-4213 GCA_002498285.1 Methanomassiliicoccus sp. UBA386
CATCCTTAACCCCATTATCTTGAGAAAATATTAATACGAATTAGATTATCGTGTTACGCATGAGGACCAAGATTATTGCCATCGCTGCCGCGACGATCATCATCGTTGCTGGAGCGGTCGGCGCATTCATGCTCATGCAGAAGGACGTGAAAGGCGAGCCCCTCGCTTCCGTCTCGCTGGAGATCTACGGCAATGCCAATGGGGATTCCAAGATCGACGAGACCGACGCGGCCCTCGTCGAGCGGTACATAAGCGCTTCAAGCACCGGCAATCAGACCGAGATAGAGAAGTTCGTCGAGGACAATGGCTTCAATTTGAAGTTCGCCGATGCAAACAAGGACGGGACGATCGACAAATCGGACGTGGCCCAGATACGCGCATTGGCGAGGGGGGACGCCAAGAAGCTATGGTTCGTCGATGGAGCAGGGTTCGACAGGAGCATCGGACTGGACATTTCCAGGATCGGTGCGGAGTACTATGCCAACACCGAGCTGTGCCTCATCCTGGAGTTGGCCGACAAGGTCGTGGCGGTGGACAATGCACCCTACATCTACCGGGAGTTCTACTTCACGGAGGAGCAGCAGAAGCGCATCGTCAATCTTCATAACATGTACGAACCAGATTACACCTACGTCAACGAGCTGGAGCTGGACGTCCTCCTGACATTCTACACGAGCGGCTATGACGTCAAGCAGACCAAGCTCATCGGCACCGATGTGATATATCTCGGCCTCTACAACCCCGACATGTCCAACGCCGAAGGCTCCAACTTCATCCAGGGCATCCTGAAGGCAGGGTACATATTCGGCGCGGTGGAGCGCGCGGAGGCATACGCGGCCTGGATCCTTGAGACGCGCGACAAGCTGGCAGATATCGCCGACACCATCCCGGAGAGGGACCGGCCGACGGTGCTCATGAGCAATTACCCGAACACATACTTCATCGACCCGGACACGAAGACAGTAAAGGTGTACTGTTTCACCGACCCGCTGGGGCAGGCCTGCCTGCTGGGCGGGGGCAAGAACGTCGGCGAGGCGCTCTACGGGGACAGGTACAATACGAGCCTGTCCCAGACGTCACAGGTCGATGCGCTGTTCAATGATGGCGATTCCGACGACATTGACTACATCTTCCTCCATATGGTCAAATATACCTACGGAGGAACGATCGTTTCCGGTGTTCCCGACCATGGATACCTTGCCAAGGACGATGCCGAGATCTCCGCTGCGTGGCGTAATGCGGTCTCGAACGACCATACGCTGCTGAAAGACATGGACCCGAACCATCTGCATCTTATCGCGGGGGACTTCAGGAACGGCCCCTCCGGGGCGGTGCTCCTGGGCGCATACATTGGAAAGATGATCAACCCCGATCACTACGCTGACATCGACCCGATCGCCATCCACAACTACTACATCAACCACTGGCTGGGGATAACGGACTTCGACGTTTCTGCGGACGGCGTGTTCATGTACCACCCGATCGAATGAGGGGGCTCCGCCCCCTCCAATAAAACAAAGCGGGTCATGACGATGGATTGGAACGAGGAATGGAACGCGTCGATCAAGGCGACCTCACGGTACCAGCTTAACTCCGGTTCGTTCTGGGACGGTCATGCGAACAGCAATGGATCAAGCTCGTTCTCGGAGGCTATGACCGGTGACCAGGTCGCATTGATCAGGCCCGATCCCCAACAAAGGGTGTTGGAGATCGGCCCGGGGAATGGGAGGCTGACCATGCCTCTGGCCCGGTCGTCGTCGGAAATCACGATAGTGGACCCATCCGCCATGATGCTGCGCGCCGTAAGGACATTGGCCGAGTCGGAAGGCCTGGCCAATCTGAAGCTCATCAATGAGTACTGGGAGAACGTCGACGTGGGGGCGCTCGGCATGTACCACAAGCTGGTATCATCCTACTCGCTGTTCATGTACGACGTGGGGGAACAGATGCGGAGGATGTCCTCGATCTCAGATGAGGTCTTCCTGTTCGTCCCCGCAGACATCAGGATACCGTTCGACGTTCAGGAGATCCTGTTCGGCCAGGTCGCGGTCGAACACACCGATTACAAGATCCTGTCCCACATCGCGCGGGAAATGGGGATGGCGCCTCGCACCTTAATATGGGAATATCCGAACGGTCCGGGCTTTGACAGCCTCGAGGCAGCGGTGAAACATTGCTGTGACATGTACAATGCCACTGGTTCGATCGGGAAAAAGGTCGCTGAGCATTTGTCCTCAACAATGATGGAGAAGGACGGGAGGTTCTTCGCGAACGCTTCCCGGAAGGTCGGCGTAATATGTTGGCAGAACGAATGAGAACGAGGCTTTTCGGGGAGGCGGAAGAGGACGCGGACCGAGAGGCGATCAGGGGGGCGAGGATCAGGAAGATATTCATCATCATGTCCATGACGATCCTGATGGTGGGTGTGATGGCATACTCGATCACCATAGGATCAACGACGATAACCCCCCTCCAGGTCTATGAGACGCTCATCAATCAGGCGGTGCCGGGCCTCTTCGACATCCCGTACAAGACCGAACAGATCATCCTTCAGGTATATGCCCCCCGCGTGCTTATGGCTACGTTCGTCGGCGCGATCCTGGCGATTGCGGGGTGTCTCGTCCAGACCATAATGAGAAATCCCCTGGCCACGCCTTACACGCTCGGAGTGTCGTCGAGCGCCGCATTCGGGGCCTCGCTGTCCATCGTCCTCGGCGTCTCGGCCGCGGTCGGGACGGTGGGGGTGATCACGAACGCGTTCTTGTTCTCCCTGATACCGGCTGGGATAATCCTCACCGCCTCGGCGAGGAGGAACATGATGCCAGCCACCATGATCCTTGTCGGCATAGCGATGTCCTATATCTTCAGCGCTGCCACCACGATCATACAATACTTCGGAACGGCCGACGCGGTCAAGACGGCCATGTTCTGGTCCATAGGGGATCTCAACAGCGCGTCGCTCTGGCAGGTCCCCTATGTCCTGGTCATGTTCATCGTGGCCCTGGCGGCCTCCATGTGGCTCATCAAGGACATCAACATCATGAGGATGGGGGACGATACGGCCATGTCCCTGGGAGTGAATGTCAGGAGGACTAGGCTGATCTCCATCCTATTTGCATGCTTCTCCACGGCCGTGGTCATAAGCTTCGTCGGCGCCATCGGGTTCATATGCTTGCTGGCGCCCCACATATCCAGGATACTGGTGGGCAGCGACCTTAGATATCTTGTACCCGCTTCCGCGGCAATGGGCGCGCTGCTCCTCTCCTTCGCTGACATCATCGCCAAGGACCTGATCAACCCGATAATGCTGCCTGTTGGGGCCATAACCGCATTGATCGGAGGGCCCATGCTGATCTACCTTCTCCTGAGGAAGAAGGACGATATCGCGATCTGATGGCGCCGGCATGTCCGCCGTCGGCCCCCGGTCTCCCACGGAAAATTATATCATGCCCGGGCGGATTGACGGATACATAGAGACGAGGCATTGTTTTCCGGTTTCCAGCCTCTACAAACAGTAGGAAACAGCGGACGGGTCGACGTTCATCGGCGACGGCTAACATGACCGCTCCTCAAGATCTCAATGCGTCCAAGGATTGGATAGGTCAGGTCCAGAAATACGTTCACCGGCACCGGATGGTCGACCATCCCTTCTCCACGGACGGCGCCGCCCTCCTCGTCATCGATATGCAGCGATACTTCACCGACCCTTCCTCCCACGCCTCATTTCCCGAGGCCGACGCCATCGTCGTGAACATCCAGCTCATCCTCGCCGCGTTCCGCCAGCGTGGACTTCCGGTGATCTTTACCAGGCATGCGCTGGCCAGGGGCGAGGAGCCTGGAAGGATGAGCGACTGGTGGGGGGAGAACATCACGGTGGAGAACCCCCTGTCAGCCATCGATGAACGGCTAAGGCCGCTGGCCAGCGAGGAGGTCGTACGCAAGACCCGTTACAGCGCGTTCGTAGGGACCGAACTGGAAAGCATCCTTGGAGGGTTGGGGGTCACCAGGCTGGTCATCGTGGGCGTGATGACCCATCTGTGCTGCGAGTCCACGGCGCGCGACGCGTTCATGCGCGACCACGAGGTGTTCTTCATCGTCGATGCCACGGCCACCAGTGACGAGGAGCTCCATCTCGGGAGCCTCAGGGCCCTTGCCGATGGTTTCGCGCTCCTTGCCACGACGAGAGAGGTGCTTGGATGGATGGAGTGAGGCC
>DAGU01000085.1:4416-23255 GCA_002498285.1 Methanomassiliicoccus sp. UBA386
TTGCGGCGGGCAGGGATGATCGAGAACTATCCGGGATTCCCGGAAGGCATCCCCGCCGCCAGGCTGGTCGGCCGGTTCATCGAGCACCTCCAGGCGGTGGGCGGCTCGGTGGAGAGGGCGTCGGTGGAGCGCATCTCCAGGAACGACGATGGGACCTACACCGTTTCGACCCCCTTTGAGGCAGATCGAACGAGGGCAGCGATCGTCGCTACGGGGACCAGACCAAGGATGGTCGCCATCGAAGGAGCGCGGGCCGCTCAGGGCCA
Organism: Methanomassiliicoccus sp. UBA386; assembly: GCA_002498285.1. Classification (GTDB taxonomy): domain Archaea; phylum Thermoplasmatota; class Thermoplasmata; order Methanomassiliicoccales; family Methanomassiliicoccaceae; genus DTU008. The sequence goes on from DAGU01000085.1 coordinate 4,683, forward strand.
CCAGTTATTCTATGACCTGCTGGAGTTGCTGGAGAGGGCGGAGCCTGGGGAAAGGATCGTGATCTATGGGGGCGGGGACGCCGCTTTCGACCTCGGGCTCAACCTCCGCCACAGAGGATACGAAACCGCGATAGTGTGCCGCTCGAGGGCGCGCTGCCTGCCCCTGCTCAGGGCGAGGGCGGAACGGGACGGCATACGGGTGATGGAGGGGCGCTCCATCACAAGGGTCGCGAGCGGGGAGAGGCTCACGCTTGAACTGGATGGAGCAAGCCCCGTCGAGGCCGACCGCCTGCTGATCGCCTGCGGCAGGGAGCCCCGATTGGACATCCTGGAGCCGCCACTCGGCGCCCTCTTGCGATCGGACGACACCTATGCGGCCGGCGTTCCGGGGCTCTACCTGGCCGGGGATGTGGCGGCCGATGGGAGGAGGCAGGTGGGGATCGCCGTCGGCAGCGGCATTAACGCGGCGATGCTGGCAGAACAATATCTGAGGAGACGCTGACATGAGGATCCTGGAGAAGTACGGCAATGATGAGCTCGCGAGAGTATGGGTGGCCCAGATGAGGGACGACCCCCGTTCGGTGGTGGAGTTCGTGGAGGCGGTCCAGCCTCCCGTCCCCCGGGAGAAGAAGTGGGTCCTGATCATCTCCTCAATGTTCGGCTGCCCGGTCGGTTGTGCGATGTGCGACGCCGGCGGGGAGTACGCCGGGCCCCTGACCAAGGAGGAGATCCTTGCCCAGATCGATATGCTCGTATCGTCCAGGCACCCCGATCGCAAGGTGCGCAGCTCCAAGTTCAAGGTCCAGTTCGCTAGGATGGGGGAGCCATCGCTGAACCCTGCGGTCCTGGAGGCCCTTCGCATCCTGCCGTCCGCCTATGATGCCCCGGGCCTGCTGGTCTCCCTCTCCACGGTGGCCCCGGCTCGTGCGGGGAGGTTCTTCGACGAGCTGTTGAGGATAAAGGACGAGCACTACCAGGCTGGACGATTCCAGCTGCAGTTCTCCATCCACACCACCGATCCGGAGAAGCGAAAAAAGCTCATTCCCATCCGAACCTGGACGTTCGAGCAGATGGCGGCTTTCGGCGAGCGCTTCTGCTGTCCCGACCGGGGCGACCGCAAGGTGACCCTGAACTTCGCTCCGATGGCTGGATGCCCGATCGATCCTGCGGTCATCCGGGACAGCTTCGACCCCGAACGGTTCCTGATCAAGCTGACCCCCCTGAACCCCACGCTGCGCTCCTTCGAGGGCGGATTGAGGTCGGTCATCGATCCCGATTCGCCCGGAACGGGGCAGGCGTTGATCGACGGGTTCGCCAGAGAAGGCTTCGAGGTCATACTGAGCATCGGAGAGGTGGAGGAGAATCGCATCGGCAGCAATTGCGGGCAGTACGTTCAACGGGCGCTCCATGGAAAGGAAATGCCGCTGGATGCCTACACGACTGAACGCTACCGGGACTGAGCGGACCTAGCATCGCGGGGCATTTGATCCCCCATGATCGCCCGTACGAGGGCCGGGCCTCATGGACGAGGGGGCGGTGCGGCTCCCAGCTGCATCTCAATGGCGGGGCCGGGCATGGATGCGATGAGGCCTCCGCCCGCTTGAATAGGGTAGCCATGTTTCCGGAGTCCCGGCCGATCCCGAACGGCCGCCAGCTCTTGACCGTCCGTGAGAACCGGTCAGAGAGGATAATCTATCCATACCGCCCTCCGGGACATGTGAACCTGGATGAGATCTTTGAACGACCAGTGACGCTGTCCACCGAGCGGCTGTTGCTCCGCCCGGTCCGGGAGGACGATGCCCCGGCGCTGTTCGCCATCCGTTCAGACCCGCTCGTGACGGAGCAGTACGGGCAGGAGCCGTACCGATCGATAGACGAATCTGCCAGATGGATACGGGGCGCTCTAGACGGCTTCTCGAAGCGCGAGTCGATGACCTGGGCGCTCACCCTCGGGAAAGATGACACCGTCATCGGCGAGTGCTGCCTCTGGAACTTCGGCCAGGGTCATCGGTGCGCCGAGATCGGCTATGAACTGCGTTCCTCGCATTGGCGCCAGGGGCTAATGACCGAGGCGCTGTCGGCCGTTCTCGCCTACGGCTTCGATGAGATGGGGCTGCATCGGATCGAGGCCACCCCGCTGGCGTCCAACGCTGCGTCCCGGGGCCTTCTGCTGCAGCTCGGCTTCAGGCACGAGGGCACGCTTCGCCAGCGCATCCCCTTCCGGGGGAGGTTCGAGGACCAGCTCTACTACGGACTGATGTGCAGCGATCGGAGCCGCCTGCCAGCTAGCGGTCGATGAGCCGCCCGCCCCGCCGTCATACGTCCCTCCACCGCGCCTTCCGGAAACCGACCCACAGGAAGATGGCGGTGAATATGAGCAGGACCGCCCAGTCGAACGCGAACATCCCTGGCGACACCTGGGTCAGCCCGGCCATGTGCTGGGCGAGCTGGGCCGCATAGGTGGTGGGCGACAGGTAGGCAAGGGGCTGGAGCGGCTCGGGTATGAGCGTCACCGGGTAGTACACCGGGGCCAGGGAGGTGAACAGGATGGTGATCAACCGGCTGAAGGAGTAGCTCTGCACGATGTCCGTGGAGATGGTGGACAGGGCGAAGCTCAGCGCCACGGACGAGAGGAACACCATCAGCAGGACCGCTATGATGGCCGCCACCTGGATGAGGGGGACGTTGATCACCAGTGCGAACAGTATCGACAGGATGATGATGGCCGGGGACGAGTATATGATCTCGGACAGCGCCATGCCGGCCACGTAGATGGTCGAGGAGGTAGGCGAGCTCACCACGATCTCCTGCAGCTTGAAATCGTTCTTGAGGTGGGACAGGTCCGATTGCAGGGAGATTCCGCTCTGGAACATCGACATTATGAGCCCGCCCAGGATGGCCTCTCCCAGTAGCGCCCCGTCGCTGATCAGGAAGATCAGGACAAGGAACGACAGGGGCGACAGGACCGTGTTGAGCAGCACCACCGGGTAGTTCTTCATCTCGTAGATGGCGTTGACCAGGATGGAAGCCATGATCTGGTTCCCGACGCGCGTCACGCTCCGCCTCCCTCGTCGCCCCCCGCATCGTTGCGTATGTCCTTTCCGGCGATGTTGTAGAAGATGTCGTCAAGGGTCACGGGGTTCACCGAGAATTGTATGTCCCGGCCGATGAACTGGTCGGAGAGACGCATGGCCTCCTCACGGGTGGTGAGCAGCTGCACCCGGCCATCGTGGCCCTTCAGGACCCTGCCCTCGATCTCCGGCAGATCGGTGCCGAAGGACACCCGCACACTGTATTGATACTTCATGCTGGCCCGCAGCTCGTCCATGTTACCCATGGCAAGGAGGGAGCCCTCGTCGAATATGCCTATTCGATCGGCCACCGATTCGGCCTCCTCCAGATAATGGGTGGTGAGGAACAGGAACCGGTCCCGGCCCATCTCGGTGAGCAGGTCCCATACCACCTGCCGGGAGATGGGGTCGAGGCCGGTCGTCGGTTCGTCCAGGAATATTATCTCGGCGTCGGACGCCATGACCATGGCCAGCAGCGTCTTGCGCTTCATGCCGCCTGACAGTTTGTAGTTGAGCCGGTCGGAGACGTCCTGCAGCTCGACCATTGCCAGGGCCTCCTCGGCCTTCCGGCGCGAGACGCGATAGCTCTCGCCCCTCCACATCAGATAGGACGATATGGTCTGCAGGGGCGTCAGCCACGGCAGGGGCCTCCCCTCCTGGGGGACGACGGCCATCCTCCTCCTTAGCTCGTCGGCGTCCTCCATGATGTCAAGGCCATCGATGGTGGCCGTTCCGCTGCTGGGTTCCAGTAAGGTGGCGAGTATCCGGACCAGGGTGGTCTTGCCGGCCCCGTTGCGGCCGATGATGGAGAATATGCCCTTGGTGGGTACGCTGAGATCGACCGATGACAGCGCCCTCTTCCCATTATCGTATACCTTCTCCAGCCCAATGCATCTGAGCTCGCCGACGCTCATTGACGCTCTCCCTCCCGACCAGCTTCGGAGGTCGGGCTCGTCTTAATAGACAACTTCTTCATTATATCGTGGTCCCAGACCTCGTCGGATGCCCGCGGCCGCATGTCGCGCCGCCCTGCCCCTGCGGCCGTCGAAGCGACGGCCGCATCCGCGGAGCACCGCACCTGCCGCCCGGACGGGGGCTTCCAGGGAACCCGTGCGCTCTAGATGCGCCGCAACCTATTATAAAGTCTCCAAGGACTACCGCCAGACGGCACGGGGGGGGGCGACGTCTGGGCCATCGGCGGTCCGGTACCAGCCCGATGCATCCTCCCGGAGAATGAACCGTGAAAGAGTGAACCATATGATCTCTCCTGAGATGGAAAGATTGAACCTGGAAATGATATCCGATGATGCCGAGGTCCGCCGCTCCGCGCTGAAAAGGATGGATGAGCTTGCCAGGTCCAGGGACGTGGACGCCACGGCCCTCCCCAGCCTGATGATCCTGCTGCGTTCGGCCGACGTGGAGGACCGTCGGCGGTCCTCGCGGATAGCGGCTAAGATGGCCCAGAACCGGGTGGAGGCCTTCTGGCCCTTCGATCTGCTGAACGCGCTTACCGAGGACGAGGATGCCGAAGTGAGGGAGAACGCGGCGTGGGCGCTGGGGGAGCTGGCCTCCATGAGGGTGGGGGTGCATTCTTCCGTAACCTTCCTGGCCGAGCTTCTGCTGGACCGCGAGGCCATGGTGAGGGGGACGACCTCCTGGGCCCTGGGCCAGTTCGCCGAGCATCTGCACATGAGCAGCCAGTTGGCGGCGGAGCGCCTAGAGAAGCTCACCTACGACCGCAGCCCCTACGTCAGCAAGAGCGCCGCCAGCGCCTTGGAGATAATAAGGGGCTGATCCCGCTCTGCTCTCGTCCCCCGAGAAAGGCTCTGGTCAGTTACTCACGAATGGACTCCTGGTATTGTAGCTAGGCTCGGCCTCATCGCCCGCTGCGTTCGGCTGACATGGGTTGCCGCCGAGCCGCTTGGACCAATTCGCGGGCGCTCCGATCGCATCCTGTGGTGCGGAACAGCTTATCCGATGTGGTCGCATCGATGTTTGATTCTGCTTTCTGCATTCGGCCTACCTTTGAAAGGAAGCGAGTTCTCTGGCAATTAACTTTATAAGCAGACTAATTATGGATTTTTATCACCACGAGGGCATCGCATGAACACCGATAATGTTGTCCTGGGCCTTGTCCAGATGGGCATGGCGTCCGATCCGCGAACGAACCTGCAGAAGGCGGCGGCAATGGTCAAGGAGGCCGCGGAGGGCGGCGCCCAAGTGGTATGCCTTCCCGAGCTGTTCACCACGCCGTACTTTCCGCAGCATGGGCTCGGGAGCGCGTCGGAGAGAGAGAACGTCCCCTGCGAAACTGTTCCCGGCGCTGCCGCCGACGCCCTCTCCGCCATGGCCAAGGATAACGGCGTCGTGCTGGTGGGAGGGTCCATCTATGAAAAGGCGGGAGAGCGCTTCTTCAACACCGCGCTTGTCCATGGTAGGGACGGCGACCTGCTGGGAAAGTACCGTAAGACCCATATCCCGCACGACGAGAACTTCTACGAGCAGGACTACTTCGACAAGGGCGACACGGGATTCCAGGTCATCGATACGCCCCATGGGAGGATATCCCCCCTCATCTGCTTCGACCAATGGTTCCCCGAGGCCGCCAGGGCATGCGCCCTGGAGGGCGCCCAGATGCTGTTCTACCCCACCGCCATAGGGCTGTCTGACAACATAGAGCAGCAGGAGGGCGACTGGCAGCAGGCCTGGGAGAATGTAATGCGCGGCCATGCCATCGCCAACAGCGTGGTGGTGGCCGCCGTGAACCGCGCCGGGCGCGAGGACAAGATGGAGTTCTGGGGAGGCAGCTTTGTGATAGACGCCTTCGGGAAGACCGTCGCCCGGGCGGGAAAGGGCGAGGAGATCGTCCTGGCCAAGATCGACCTGGAGCACGGCCGCCAGGTCCAAGAGGGATGGGGGTTCTTCCGCAACCGCCGCCCTGAATGCTACGGCCGATTGACTGATAGGAGATGATATGATGGAACAGACCCCCCGCACCGCCGGCTACCGCATGCCGGCCGAATGGGCCAAACATGATGCCACCTGGCTGTCCTGGCCTAAGAACCCCCTGACCTTCCCAGGCGATGTGCTCACCGGAGTGGAGCAGACCTACTGCTCCATGGTCGAGGCGCTCAGCCATGTGGAGAAGGTCAAGATCCTTGTCGATGACGAGGAAACGGAGGAGCGCGTACGGCAGATGCTGGAAAGGACCGAGGCGGACATGCGCAACGTGCTGTTCCCCCGCATCAAGTCCTCGGACGTGTGGATACGCGATTACGGGCCGACCTTCCTGTTGCACCGCGAGACCGGAAAGAAGGCCGCGGTGAAGTGGAACTTCAACGCATGGGGTGCCAAGTACGACGACCTGCTCTACGACGACGTGGCGGGCGAGGACGTGGTCAGCTCCACTGGCCTGCCGACGTTCCGCCCGGGCATAGTCATGGAAGGAGGCTCCATCGACGTCAACGGCGCCGGCATCGTGCTGACGACCGAGCAGTGCCTGCTGAACAAGAACCGCAATCCCCATCTCGATCGGGAGGGCATAGAGGGATACCTTCAAGAGTACATAGGCATCGACAAAGTGATCTGGCTGAAGTCCGGCATCGAAGGAGACGACACTGACGGACATGTCGACGATTTCGCCCGCTTCATATCCGAGGACACCGTGGTTTGCGCCTTCTCCCCCCGCGGGGGCGGCCACAACCCCAAGGTGCTGCAGACCAACCTAGATATACTCAGGAACTTCCGCGACCGCGAGGGGCACCCGCTGAAAGTGCTCACGCTCCCCATGCCCGCCCCCGTGCCGCTGCCCGAGGAGGACCGCGTGCTGCCGGCCAGCTATGCCAACTTCTACATCGGCAACGGCGTGGTGCTGCTCCCCACCTTCAACGACATGAACGATGCGGTGGCCATCAGGATCATGGAGAGGGCCATGCCCAACCATCGCATCGTGCCGATCTACGCGCGCGACCTGGTGTACGGCTACGGCAGCTTCCACTGCGTGACGCAGCAGGAGCCGGCGGAGGAGTGAGCGCCGGCCGGTAATCCGGGTTCGCGTCCAGCGGCCGCCGGGGAGGCGGCGTCGCTGGCTAGGGCCGAGTGTACGAAGCATCGATACGCGGAGAGGCACGGAGGCGGCAGTGACGTTTATGCATGTCCATGCCGTTCCCGCAGGCGATGAGCGAAGAAGAGAGGAGATCGCCCATGCCTGGCGGCTTCACCCGAGCGGAGTTCGAGAACCTGCGGGAGGACCTGCGGGAGCTGCTCGGGGCCCATCCTGGGGCCCGGTTCACCATCATCCTTACCGACGAGGAGGGGAGGATGACGGACGATGCATCGAAGGCAAAACGGTATGGCCTGACGGTCCATGAGGGCGGCGTCCTCCTGTACGAGGAGTTCGGCGACGCCGACTGGGCATCGGAATAATGGGCGTGAGGAGCAGTTCGCCACAGAACAACATCGGCTAACTGCTAAACTGTTCACCAAAGCTTATTAAACGGTCATCTATAATCGGCCAACCCATACCGGGGGTGCCTTCCTGTCTAGGAGCGGAAAAGCACTGGATGTATTGTTCAATAACAGTTCTGAACAGGCGAGATCGCAGAACGTCTGCTTCGAGCGCAACCAAGTATATCGTCTCCAGGTAGAGTGCACCAACGAATGTTCGGCCGATTGTGCATACTGCTACGCGAAGGTGATGGATGTCGAGGAGCCTCTCACCACCCGGGAGCTCAAGAGCCTGATCCGTCAGGCCGCCAACCTGGGCGTAAAGCAGATAGACTGGATGGGCGGGGACCCGCTGGAAAGGCCGGACTGGATCGAGCTGATGCAGAGCGTCCGGTACGCGGGCATGACCAATAACCTATGGACGTGCGGGCCCCACCTCAACGACATCGTTACGGCGAAGCGGGTCATCGAGCTCACCCAGGACGGCTTCGTCATGGTGCACCTGGATTCCCTGGACCCCAAGGTGCTGACCTCTCTCCGCTACACGTACCATCCAAGGCAGGTAAGGGCCACCATCTCCGGGCTGGAGATGCTTCTGGAGGCGGGCAAGCCGCCCTGCGACGTGGCCAACATGATCATGCTAACCGCGCACCACACGCCGGAGGACGTCAGGAAGACGATGGACTTCATGTACCGCCGCTACCGCATCAGCACCTGCCTGATGTCCCTCAAGCCGGTTGACGAGCGCGGTTCCATCTATGCCTACCTCCCCCGCGCGGAGGACGTGAGCTCCGCCTATCGCTATCGGGACGAGAAGTTCCTGGGCGGGCGCGGCATGGGCTGCCAGGACTTCCCCAAGCAGTACTGCGGCACCTGCGCCTTCGTGTCGCGGGACGGAAGGTTGTCGTCCTGCTATTCCTTGAGGCGCTCCCTCGGGAACATCAGGGAGCAGAGCCTGGAGGACATCGTTCGGTCGAGCGCGTCATCCCTGTTCTTCACCCCCTACCGCAGCAGCAATCGTAGCGTCTGCAGCGCCTGCGACAGCAACCTTTGCTGGGGTTGCCGGGCCAACGCGTTCTACTTCGCCGGCAGCGCCTATTCCGAGGACCCGCTCTGTTCGCACAGCCACCTGGACGGTAACAGCTGCCCTTATTGATCGGCGCTCAGTCGTAGAGCGTCGGCTCGAACACGAACTTGCAGAAATTATACTTGGTGCCGAAGCACTCCGTCTGGGTGACCCCAAGCGGCACGCCGGTCTTGGCATCGAAGATGGACTCCAGGATGCCTTCATTGAGGGTGCACAGCGTTCTGCCGACGTCAGGTATGTCGGAGCAGTCGTAATCGTCCTTGATGATGAGAGTTAGAGGCACCAGGGAGTACACGTTCAGCTCCCCCAGTTCATGGCGGGCGTAGAACTCCTTGACCTCTTCCAGCAGCGGCTTGATCTCCGTTGACCGCATATGCTTGGCCAGCTGGGCGCCGATCTGCCGGCCGACGTCCTTAAGCACGGGGTCCATGTTCAGGCCGATGGCCTCCACGCCGAGGATCAGGGCGCGCACTTCCCCCTTGAGGAACGACGCGGGGCTGCCGATGCTCTTGTCGATGATGCTGCCCACCGCCTTGGTGAGGTCCTCCCTCGGGACGACGGAGGAGCCGACCGGCTTGGAGACCAGGTAGAATATCTTGCGGCGGTTGTCCGATGGGTCATCGCGGGATGCAACCAATCCCTCCTTTACCATCTTGTCCAGATGGACCGACAGGGTGGACTGCGCCTTTCCGGTCAGCTGGGCGATCTCCGAGAGGCTGAGGTCTCGGCGCTGCAGCTCGCTCAGGATCTTCTGCCTCACGGGATTGGAGATCTGCTTGAGACCAGAGCTGGTGGAATAAACGTCTAGAGCCGCAGCCTTCTTCATGGCACCAGACCGCTTAATGCTCTGAGATTATTTCTAATTACCCTCGGAAAACGAACGTTCGTATGCCCTCGGCAGCACCATATTTTTCTACATCCCCGGGGAATGACATGCCGATCATAGCATGCGTGTACTTACTGGCAAGAGCAGCAGGGAAGTAAGGGCAGTATGGTTCGAGGGCGGCAAGGTCCGCATGATCGACCAGCGCCTCCTCCCGCAGAGGTTCAGGATCATCGAGCTGGATGACCATCTGCAGGTGGCCGAGTGCATCAGGAACATGACGGTGCGCGGCGCGCCCTCGATCGGGGCGGCGGCGGCCTACGGCATGGCCCTGGCCGCTGTGAACAAGGAGGACCTGGGAGAGGCGGCCAAGACGCTGAGGTCGACCCGCCCCACGGCGTATGACCTCTTCTATGCCATCGACCATATGCTCCGCTCGCTGGAGCTGGGGGACGACCCGGTGGAGGCGGCCGACATGTACGCCGACCAGATCGTCGAGCGCTGCCGCCTCATCGGGAAGTATGGCGCCGCCCTCATCGACGAGGAGGCGCGCATCATGACCCACTGCAACGCCGGCGCACTGGCCACGGTGGACGTCGGAACCGCCCTGGCCCCAATGCGCACGGCGTGGGCCGAGGGCAGGCACATCTATGTGTACGTGTCCGAGACCCGCCCCCGGCTGCAGGGCATGAAGCTCACCGCCTGGGAGCTGTACAACGAGGGCATCCCTCATGCCATCATTCCCGACGGAGCGTCCGCGCACTTCATGCGGGAGGGGGTGGACATGGTGATCGTGGGCGCCGACCGCATAACTGCCAACGGGGATTTCGCCAACAAGATAGGCACCTTCGACAAGGCCGTCCTGGCCAACACCTTTGGCATACCGTTCTACGTGTGCGCCCCCCTGTCCACCTTCGACTTCTCCCTGACATCGGGAGAGCAGATCGTCATCGAGGACCGGGCCGAGGAGGAGGTCACCATGATGGGACGGACCCGATTGGCGCCCAAGGGCTCGGCGGCCCTCAACCCGTCGTTCGACATGACCCCGGCAAAGTACGTCACCGGTTTCATCACCGAGGCCGGCGTGCTGCTGCCGTCGGAGATCGGCAAGGTGCGCAAGTTCAGGCTGGAGGGGGCGGGGCGGCTTTGAACGAGGAGGATGCCAGGAGGCAGCTGGCCGCCACCGGCAGGCTGGCCTTCGAGCGCCGCCTCACGTTCGGCAGCGGGGGGAACATCAGCTGCCGGCTGGACGAGAGGACCATGTTGATCACCCCATCCGGCACGTGCAAGGGCATGCTCGCTCCGGAGCAGATGATCCGCGTGGACATCGAGACCGGGGAGCACAGCGGCGGCCGGCCGTCCATGGAGACGCCGTTCCACTCCGGCATATATCGCTCAAGGCCGGAGGTGGGGGCGATCATTCATTGCCATCCCCTGTCGTGCACCGCCCTGGCCGTCCTAGGCCGCCGGCTGAGGACGGCTCTCACCCCGGAAGGACTGATGGTGCTGGGCGACTTCGTCCCCATCGTTGCGTACGGCACGCCGGGCTCCGACGACCTGGCGGACAAGCTGGTGCGCCAGCTTGGCGTCTCCAGGGCATGCCTCATGCAGAGCCATGGGGCCCTGGCGGTCGGCAGGGACCTGCAGGATGCGTTCAACCGCATGGAGACCATGGAGTACATGGCCAGCCTGCAGCTCATGGTCGAGAGGACGGGCGACGTCAAAGACCTGCCGGAGCAGGAGGTCAAGCACATCCTCTCAATGGCAAAGTAGAAGGCCGAGAGGCCGTTGAGGTAACTGAATGATACTGGTCACCAAATGGTTCGGGGTCTTCCTCGTCGATCGGGAGAGGATCGTCAAGAAGGTGCTGTTCGAGAAGGACCCGGTGGCCATCGCCGCCAAGCTGGCCAAGGTCCAGAGGGGGGAGCTTCTTCCCGAGGAGGAGGGGCTGGCGGTGAAGCGCATGAAGGTCGCCGAGCCCCGGCTGTCCAGCCTGGGCAGGCCCGAGTTCCTCGACTCGTCGTTCATCCGCGCCGAGGACTACGGCTACTCGCAGCAGCTGAGGCAGAAGGCCATGGTGGAGCTCGGAAAGATACGTACGAGGGAGCCGCTGCCGGCCGACCGCTTCATCCTGCAGGCCGTCCGGGGAATGGACGACCTCATCGAGATGATCAACCTGATGTCGGAGCGCCTCCACGAGTGGTACGGACTTCACTTCCCGGAGCTGAGCGACTATGCGCGCGAGGAGCGCTACGCCGAGCTGATCGCCCAGAAGGGGCTGCGGGAGGAGGTGCTGGCCGCATTGGACCTGGAGCTCGAGTCGGTCGGCGCTGAACTGGAGGAGAAGGACCTGGCAGTGGTGAGGACATACGCCGCCTCACTGGCCTCCCTGTACGACGAGAAGAAGCATCTGGAGTCATACATCGCCGGGAGGATGGAGGATGTTGCTCCCAACATATCGGCCATCGTCGGGCCCAGTCTTGGGGCCCGCCTGATCTCCCTGGCCGGAGGCCTTCGCCGCCTGGCGGTCCTGCCGTCGGGGACCATACAGGTGCTGGGCGCCGAGAAAGCATTGTTCGCGCATCTCCGCCAGGGGAAGAGGCCGCCCAAGCACGGCATCCTGTTCCAGCATCCCACCGTGCACCGCGCCCCCTACTGGCAGAGGGGCAACGTGGCAAGGGCAATGAGCGGCAAGCTGGCCATCGCGGCCCGGGTGGACTACTACGGCGGGGAGTTCGTGGGGGACTCGCTGAACGAGGAGATCGCCCGGCGGGTCGAAGAGATCCAGGAGAAGTATCCGGAGCCTCCGCCGCGGAAGCCGCAGCGTCCCAAGGAGGGCCAGCAGGGAGGCCGCCGGGACCGTCCGGGGAAGAAGGGGAAAAGGCGCTGACATGCGCGCCCGCGCGGGGACCGTGGGCAAGCCATCGCCATGGGCGCGGAGATTAGAGGGCCATTCTGACGGCCCTTATACATCGGTGTTGACGCCCCGGGCCGCTCGCCGCCCTCCCTGCCGGGAGGAGCAGGAAGGCGAGGAGGCCGCCGTCGAACGCGTCGATCATACCTCAGCTGTATTCGGCCGGGAGTTCAATAAAATATATAATGGGGGGGCTAATTCCTCCTTCGATACATTATGTGGACGCAGGCCGAGGTCAGGGAGCTCAAGGTTGGGCGCTATATGCTAATCGACGATGAGCCCTGCAAGATCCTATCCATCGACACATCCAAGCCAGGAAAGCATGGTGAGGCCAAGAGCCGCATCGACGCCATGGGCCTCTTCGACGGCAAGAAGAGGAGTGTCGTCCATCCCGTGAAGCACAAGATCCAGGTGCCCATGATCGACAAGAGGAAGGGGCAGATCCTGGCCATCATGGGGGACGAGGCCGAGATCATGGACCTGGAGACGTTCGAGAACTTCACCCTGCCCGTCGATCCCGAGCTCAAGGACTCCCTGCAGTCTGGCGAGGAGGTCCTGTACATGGTGGCAATGGGCAAGCGGAAGATCACCAAGGTCTAAGGGCCCATCCATTTCCGGGCCTCGCCCGGCAACGCTTCCGCCATCCGGCGGGAGCATCGCTTCTATTTTCGTTTCTGGCATCCCGCGCTAGCGGTGGAAAAGAGTTTATGGCTCCTCGAGGAGACTCTCGAGCACTGCCTGGCAATCGCAGGAGCGCTTCTCCGCCTCGTTCTCGGTCCGCGCCTCGGTGTATATGCGGAACAGCGGCTCCGTTCCCGACGGGCGGACGAGGGTCCATCCGCCCTCGAACCAGATCTTGACGCCGTCAGTGGTGTCCACCCGCTCGCCGCGATAGTACTCCACCAGCCCGCTCAGCACGGTCTCCTTCCTCTCGTCCGGACAGGTCATCTTGCGCTTGTCCTGGCAGTACTGGGGGATGCGGTCCACCAGTTCGGAGAGGGGCCCCTCGGTGGCGATTATCTCCAGCAGCTTGGCCACCGTCATGGCGCCGTCGCGGCAGTACTGATGACGGGGGAAGATCAGGCCGCCGTTCTCCTCGCCTCCGAAGACCGCTCCCGTCTCGATCATCTTCCTCGCCACCACGGGGGCGCCCACCCGAGTGTATACGACCTCACCGCCCGCCCGCTTGACCGCGTCCTCCACGGCCATGGACGAGGACACCGGCGTCACCACGATGCCGCCGCCGTTCTCGCGGACCATATGCTCGGCGACGATCGCCAGCGAACGGTCGCCATAGAGGTATCGGCCCCTATCGTCGACGAATATGGTGCGGTCGGCGTCGCCGTCATGAGCAATTCCCAGATCGGCCCCGGACGCCTTCACTAGGGAGATGAGGTCCTGCAGGTGCGCCTCCACCGGCTCGCTGGGATGCCCGGGGAAGGTCCCCTGGGGATTGGAGTTTAGCGTCACGGCCCTCACGTCCAGATCGTCCAGCAGCCGGGGGGCGGTGACCGAACCGGCCCCGTTGGCGCAGTCCAGCACGGCATTGAGGCCAGCACTGCGGATGGCGTCCGCGTCCACCAGAGACATCACGCTGCGCAGGTAGGGGCCTACCGCCCCGGTGGCGCGGCGCAGAGTGCCCACGCCCGCCCAGTCCCGCGAACGGAAACTCCTCTGAAAGTAGATGCGCTCGATCTCTTCCTCCTTTTGGCGCGGCATCTCGGTCCCGTCGGCATCGACGCACTTGATGCCATTGAACTCCGGAGGATTGTGGGACGCGGTGATCATTACTCCGCCCGACAGCCCGTTCTCCTTGACGTGGAACTGCACCACCGGAGTGGGGACCATCCCGATGTCGATGACCTCGGCGCCGGCCGCCATGAGGCCGCAGGACACCGCGCTCTTGATCATGTCGGCAGAGGTGCGGGGATCGTTGCCGATGGCCACGCGCCCGCCCATGAAGGTGCCTATGGCCCTTCCCAGGTCCATGGCCAGCTGGACGTTCATGTCCTCGTTCACGATGCCGCGCACCCCGTTGGTCCCGAAGAGTCGTTGAGCCATTCGATCTACCTGACCTTGCGGGAATCAGATACTATCAGGATGTATATCATGTCGGCCACGTCCTTGCAGCTGTCGGCCGAGTTCTCTATCCCGTGCAGCATGTCCCGGAGGAGGAACACCGCCCGCGGATCGGTGTCGGAGAAAAGGATGGCTTTCTTGGTGGAGAAGTACAGGTCATCTATGACATGCTCCAGCCTCTCGACCTCCCGGCTGCTCTGCGTCGCCTTGTCGTTGTTGACCCCCAGGTTCTCGATGCTTATCAGCAGCGCCTTGGCGGCCTTGTTCAGGGCGTCGGTCATCTCGGCATAGCGGGACCATAGGTCGCAGGGCACGTGGACGTCGGCCTCCAGCATCATCTGCAGGTTGAGCGCCGACTCCTTGGCCCAGTCGGAGATGAAGTCGATGCGCCGCACCAGCCTCAGCAGGTCCTCGCGCTCCCGGGCGTCGAGGTCCCCCTTGGTGAGGTCGGCGCTTATGGATGCCTCGTGCGAGTCGGCCTCGTCCTCAGCCATTAGGAGGCGCTTGATCGCATCCATCGCCTCCTCCTTATCATTGCCGCACAGCGCGGAGACCGCCTTGTTCAGCTCAGCGGTGGCATCCCCCACCGAGATGGTGTGGCTCCGTATGCCGGTCCTGACCATCGACTCTCTCCTGACCCCGAACCATTCCAGTAACGACTTCCTATCATTCAAGCTTAACCGCCTCCGCTATACCTCCGGGTGGCCTTGGATATACCAATGCCGACTCCATGCTCCACCCCAGATGGACATGGTCCCCGATGTTAAAATCCCTACCCCTCGGAACGCGGACGTCGAAGCCAAGAATGTCCTCGCTGTCGGCCTCCGCCGTAATCCGGATGTATGTCCCCATGAACGACATGGAGCGCACTATGGCGCTGAGGCCATCATCCGCTACATGGACGCACTCTGGACGAACGGAGATGACCACCGCGTCCCCTGGCTCGAACTGGCTGGGCTGCGCCCCCATCACCGAGCCGTCCCTCAGCTCCACCAGGGTGCGCTCGTCCCCGCTGGCCACCACCACGCCGTCCAGCAGGTTGGTCTCCCCTATGAAGTTCGCCGTGAACAGCTCCTTCGGGGCCCGGTACATCATCTCTGGGGTGTTGGACTCGACGATGCGGCCTCTGCGCATGAGGACGATGCGGTCCGACACCGTCATCGCCTCCTCCTGGTCGTGGGTGACGTGCAGCACCGTGAGCCCGAGGTCCTTCGTGATGCGCCTCAGCTCGTACCTGAGGTCCATCCTCACCCTGGCATCCAGTGCCGACAGCGGTTCGTCCAGTAGGAGGATGCGGGCCCCCGATGCCAGGGCCCGGGCCAGCGCCACCTTCTGCTGCTCTCCCCCCGACAGGGCGGAGGGGAACATCTTCATGCGGTCAAGGAGGTTGACCAGCCCCAGGTATCGCGCCGGAACCTTCCGTTGCTCCTCCTGGTCCGCATCCTTCGCGATCGGCCCGTAGGAAACGTTCTCCAGGACGTTGAGGTGAGGGAACAATGCGATGTTCTGGAACACGTACCCGATGTCCCTCTCCTCGATGGGAACTCCGTCCATGTCGCGGCCGCCTATGAGCACCTTCCCCTCGCTCGGCTCCAGGATGCCAGCGATCATGCGGATCAGCGTGGTCTTGCCGCATCCCGAGGGCCCCAGGATGGTGACGTACTCGCCGTCCTCGATCCTCAGGTCTATGTTGGACGATGCGACCACCTTGCCGAACCGCTTGCTAACGCCCTTCAGCTCCACCAATGGCATTAGTCCACCCTCAGCTCGTTCTGCAGGCCATCCTCCGGATAGGGGAATATCTTGGCCTTTTTCCTGTTCCATCCGATCCCCACCTCGTCGCCCACCCTGTACCGGCCATGGTAGCTCACGGGGACCTTGGAAGAGAAGCGTCCCGCGCCCTCGACGTCCACGTCGACGTGGACCGCCCGTCCTTCGAACAGCATCCTCTCGATCCTTCCGTGGAGGGATGCCGCCTCCCACTTGACGATGTGCGTTTGGCCGACCTTGACGGCCAGCACCGCCTTCTGCCCCTCCGGCACGTCGGTAGGGCGGGCCTTGACCCTCCGGCCCAAGCGGTCCTCGACCATCGCGCCGTCCGGACCGGAGCACACCACCGTTCCAGTGAAGAAGTTCGACTGGCCGACGAAGTTCGCCACGAAGGGCGAGGCGGGCTCGTTGAACACTTCCTCGGGCGTTCCCACCTGCACGATCCTTCCCGCCCGCATGACGGCTATGCGGTCGGCCATCATCAAGGCCTCGTCCTGGTCGTGGGTGACGTGCACCACCGTCAGCCCCAGGGTCCGGGCCAAGGACTTCAGCTCCCTGCGGAGGTCGATGCGAAGCCTGGCGTCCAGCGCCCTCAGCGGTTCGTCCAGCAGAAGCACGTCCGGACTGGTGGCGATGGCCCTGGCCAGCGCGCACCGCTGCTGCATCCCCCCCGACAGCTCGCGGGGATAGGACTCGGCCCTGCTGGTCAGGCGGACCAGGTCCAGCAGCGAGACCAGCATCTGCTCCTTGTCCCCCCCGGAGACCTTTCTTATGTCGGGCCCGAACAGCACGTTGTCGGCCACCGTCATGGTGGGAAAGAGCGAGTAGGTCTGCGACAGCAGCACGGCGTTCCTCTTCTCCGGCTCCAGGGAGGTGACGTCCTTCCCGTCGAACAGCACCGCGCCCTCATCGGGCACGGTGAGCCCGGCGATCACCCTCAGGGCGGTGGTCTTGCCCGCGCCGGTGGGGCCCAGGAGGCACAGGTACTCGCGGTCGTTCACCGTCAGTTCGAGACCATCGGCCGCCGTGACGTCAGAATACCTTTTCACTATCCCCCGCAGCGTCACCGACGGCATCAGACCACTTCCTCGCGCGTGAAGCGACGCAGCAGCAGCATGAACATGTACGATATGATGATCAGGACGATGCAGGCCATCGCCGCCAGGTAGTAGGATTGCTGGTTCACCAGGTTCACGATGTATACCGGCGCGGTGTTGGCACTGGCCACCACGGCCAGCGTGGCCCCGGTCTCCCCCAGGCTCCTGGTGAAGGCCATGATGGCCCCTGCCAGGATGGAGCTTTTGATCATGGGGAACAGGACCCTGCGGAAGCTCTGCAGGGGCGTGGCGCCCAGGGTGCGGGCCGTCTCCTCGAAGGCGGGATCGATGCCCTCCACCGCTCCAACCACATTGCGGACCACCAGGGGATAGGTGAATGCTATGTGCGCGAGGATGATAAGCGCCATGGGGGCCGAGGCGTTGGGGTCGAAGTTGCTCCAGAACAGTCCCAGTGAGAAGCCCAGCGCGGCCGTGGGCACGATGAGGGGAACGTTCACGAGCACATCCAGCAGCTGCGCCAGTTTGCCCGAGCGGTTCTTGGCTATGTACAATGCCAGGGGGATCCCCATCGCGAGGTCGATCAGCGTCACCACCGAAGCGATCACGAACGATGTCACCAGGGCGTCGGCGAAGGGAGCCCAGTCCGCCTGTGAGGGAGTGCCTGTCAGAACGTAGGTGAAGATGAAGAACGAGGGAACGAGAACCATGAGGAATAGGAACAACAGGGCCGAGGAGTCCTTGAGCTTGGGGAACAATCCTCTGCTCAACAGCTTCTCGGGGGTGGGCCATACCTTGCGCATCGGCAGCCGCACCTTCATGATTACGAACTTGAGCACCAGCAGCAGCACCAGGGCCAGGATGATGAGGAGGATGCTGACGAAGGAGAGGGCGGGAAGAAGCGAGGCATCGGACACCGAGGCATCCTTCCACAGGCCTATGAGGGTTGGTCCAGTATGGAAGTCCCCCTCCACCATCCGGCGTCCGTAAAGGGTGGCCAGCGCGATGATGGTGCCGCCCGTCTCGCTCAGGGAGCGGGCGAAGCACAGGATGGCGCCGGTCACCAGTCCGGCGCGGAACAGCGGCAGGGTGATTGTGCGGACGGCGGTGAGGCGGCTGGCCCCCAGGGTCCTCCCCGCCGTCTCGTACGTCTCATCGATGCCGCCCAGGATGGCTGTCAGCGACCGGACCATGTAGGGGTATGAGAACACCACATGCAGCAGGATGATCAGCACCATGGGCGAGGAGATCACGGCCAGGGAGAACGGCGGCGGGTTGGGCGTGGCAGCCCAGAATATGGCCGCCGAGAAGCCCAGCGCGGCAGTGGG
>DAGU01000085.1:23450-41102 GCA_002498285.1 Methanomassiliicoccus sp. UBA386
CCCGCCACGAAGTCGATGACGGTGACTATGGCGGCGATCTCGAAGGACACCACCACCGCGCCGATGATGAGGTCCATGATGGCCGGGTCGTTGAGCACGTGGTCCCGTATTTCCGACCAGTCGGTCACCGCATAGGTCAGAATAAATACAGTAGGGAGGATGATGAAGAACAGGAAGAAGGCTATGTTGAACGTGGTCCAACCTTTCCTGAAGCCTTTTCCGGATACGAACTCAAGCAGACCGTCGCCCGAACCCATGTAGACCAGTCAGCTCCGTAAAGGGGATTCCTTTAATAAATTAACCTGGACGCCGGCTCCTATGCCAGAATGGTGTCCGATATGACCGCGCCGTCCTCCACCACCGCTCCCGGGCCGATCATGCTGCCCGAGATCGTCGCTCCGCGGCCGATGACCGCGCCAGCCATGACCAGGCTGTCGGAGATGACCGCTCCGCGGCCGACCCGGGCCCCCCCCTCCAGGTAGACATTGGGGCCGATGGTGCTCGGCTCCACATGGGTGGCCTCTATCAGATTGCTTCCCACAACGTGCACGCCGGCCAGGCGGCGCACCGGGCATGCCACCCTGCCCCCGCTTGCATCCAGCAATATGCGCTGGGCGCGGAGGAAGCTTTCCCGGGTGCCGGCATCCACCCAGTATCCCTTGAAAGCATGACCGTAAAGGCCGCGGTGCAGCACGTGGGGGAACACCTCCCTTTCCAACGAGACGACCCCGTCGGGGATGTGGTCCAGCAGCTCCGGCTCGAATATGTACGCGCCGGCGTTGATGCTGTTCGACGCCTCCTCCCCGGGAGCCGGCTTTTCCTGGAACATCGTTATCCGTCCCGAGCCATCGGTGGCGACCACCCCGAAGGCCGATGGGTCGTCCACCGACCACAGCGCCATGGTCCCGATGCCGCGGCGCTTCCTGTGGGCCTCCAGCATCGCCCTGAGGTCCAACGAGCATATCACGTCGCCGTTGAACGCGAAGAAGGTGTCGTCCAGCCACCGGGAGACGTTCTTGAGGGCGCCCCCGGTGCCCAGCGGCTCGTCCTCATTGACCAGGACTATCTCGCGGCCTACATCGTTCTCTTGGAAGTACCGTTCCAGATAGTCCTTCATATAGGAAACGGCCAGGATGACCGTGTCCACCTCCTGGGGCAGGGGGTCGATGATGTGGCGGACCATGGGGCGTCCCGCCAGGGGGACGACGGGCTTGGGCATGGAGAAGGTCAGTGGGCGAAGGCGGGTGCCCAGCCCGCCAGCCAGTATGAGCGCCTTCATGCGTTCACAGCGCCATCAGAGAGGTGAGATGCTGACCACGTTGTTGCCGCGCAGCACCACGGTGCCCAGGCGGCGGGTCTGCTCGGAGGTGCGCTCCTCGGTGTCCTCTAAGACCATGTTCATGTAGTCATCGTAGCCGGCAAGCTTTCCTTCCAGCACGCGGCTGTCCTTAAGAAGCAGCGAGATCCGGTGATCCATGGACTTTTCGAGAAGTGCGAGTGGCAGGACCATAAATAATCACTATTGAAGGGATTGTGGCATCCGAATTTAAACCTTTGTGAGCCGGCAGCGATATGCTGGCCATCATTCAAGGAGAAGGGAGTACATGACCATGAACAGGCCTGCGGCGGTGAGCATGGACCCGGTGGTCTGCAGGAACCCTGTCCAATACGGCGATGTGTCGAAGGAGCCAAGGAACGCAAGCATCAGGCCGGCCAGGGCGATGATGGCGCCCTTCTTGGCCCACGAGGGAAGGAAGCTCCTCGCTCCATTGTAGGTGCGGGCCTGCCTTCCGTACGTCTCGTCGATGTCCCCCCCTCTCATCCCTTGGCCCTCTCCTCCATCCACCTCTTGACCGCGGTCCGGCTGGTCCCCTCTATGCCGAAGTATTCCGAGAAGCGCTTGGTGGTCGTCAGCTCCAGCGTCTGCCCCTTCCTCCGGGCGTGGACCATGCCCAGCTGGACGAGCGTCCTGACGTCCTCGTAGACGCGGGAGCCCAGCGACCGGTTCAGATCGCTCTGCAGCACCGGTTGATGATATGCGATCCAGGCCGCCGTCCTCAGGACCTCGTCGGGAACCTCTTTGGGAGCGAACTGGCGCCCGAACGGCCTGTACTCTTCGCGGAGGATGAGCGAGTATCCAGCCCCCGTTCTGGCCACCTCCACGCTGGAGCCCATCTCATCGTACTGGGCGGCGAGCTTCTTTAGCGCCCTGCGCACGGTGCCCCCATCCAGCTGGGTCTGCAGCTCGATCTCCGAGACCTTGACCGGTTTGGAGGCCGAGAACAGCACCGCCTCGACGATCCTGGCTGGATCGACCTTCACTTCACATCACCGCTTCGCGGTCCTTGGCGGCCGGCACCGGCGCAGGGGCCACATCCTCAATGGTGCCGATGTCCCAGTCCATCCTGACCTCCAGCGATATCGGTCCGAAGGGAAGGTCGTCCTGCCACACCGCTATCTTCCCGCCGCGGGCCAGGAACAGGAGGGATGTGAACACCATCACGAGATCCTCCCTCCCGCCGTTCCAGATGTCCTCCAGCCGGACGGCCCCGGGTCCGCATCGCAGGATGCGCTGCCACACCTCTTCGACGTCCCGCTCCATGTCGTCGTTGTGGGCCTTGGTGTCGAACCGGTCCATCTTGGCGCGGTTGGCCGCTCTCGCCCTTTCCCTGCGGTCGTTCATCTCCTGCTCGCGGCTGGCGTCCTCGAAGGCGTCCAGCAGCTCCACCAGCGTCACGGGGCGGAAGCCCTTGTGGCGCACCACCTCGTCCAGGTCCACCTCCTCGGGCATGCACAGCCGGGCCCTGGGCTCCTCATCGATCATGTCAAAGAAATCAGGGTCCCAGCATTCCAGCTCTTCCTCTCTCCGCTCGGAGCGCTGCAGCACCCCCTCGCTCTGCATGCGCAGGATGGACCAGGCCATCAGCATGAGGCGGCCGGCAATGACGAAGTTGACGTCCTCCTCCCTCACCTTCTCGGCGTAGAGGCGTGCGAACTTCATGAGGTCGATGTCCCAGGGATCGAGGTCGTTGCTCAGCACCAGTTCGAAGACCGTCTCCAGGGAGCGGTCCAGGGGGTCCCTGGGTGCCAGGGCTGACTCGCCCTCCTCCAGCACCGACACGTAGTGGTCGATCTTGACCGCCTGGTCGTCCTCGTCGATCATGGCCTTGTGGAACATCAGGTGCTCCAGCACCTTCTCCGCCCCTGCGCATCCCATCATTGAATCCCTTCCTCCGTCTGCTCGTCCGGTATGTTGAGCTCTTCCTGAACGTCCTTGATGTCCGATATGTTCGGACGGATGATGACGTGGCTGATGCCCCCGTCCTGCTTGGTCACGCCGATTATGTGGTCGGCCTTGGTCAGAGTGATCTTCCTGAGGGAGATCTGCACGAACTGGGCGGTCTTGGAGGACTTCTGCACCCTCCTGGCCACCATGTCAGCGTTGATCCCGTCCAGGAACATGTCCACCTCGTCGAGGAGGTAGAACGGCGACGGCTGGTACTCCTGCAGGGCGAAGATGAATGCCAGGGCGGCCAGGGACTTCTCCCCTCCGCTGAGCGCCTCCAGCCTCAAGGCCTTTCCCTGGCGGGGCTTTGCCTTCATGATGAGCCCGCCCTCGAACGGCTGCTCCGGGTTCTCCAGGACCAGTTCCGCCTCTCCTCCCTGCGACAGCTCGGCGTAGCAGCGGCGGAAGTTCTCGTTGACCGCCTCGTAGACCTGGAACAGGGACACTTTCTTCTTCTCGTCGAGGTCCGATTCCAGCCGCATCAGGTCGCTCCGCTGGGCTTCCAGGCGCTGCGTCTCCGCACCCAGGTCGGCATGGCGCTTGGCCTTCTCCTCGTAGTCCTCGACCGCGCGGAGGTTGACCGCCCCCATTCCCTCGATGGCGGCCTCCAGCTGCCGGATGGCATCCCTCAGCGTGTCGAAGGACGGCACCGGCGACGTCACCTCGACGCCGTACTGGCTCAGCTCATCGGTGAGCTCGCGGACCTTGTCATGGCACTGCCCGATGCGGGTGCGCAACCCCACGATGATGTCGGTGGTAGTCTCCACCCTGTTCTGCTGGCGGTCGCGCTCGCCCTCCAGCTCGGTCTTCTCGCGGAACAGGGCCTCCTTCCTCTCACGCAGCTGGTTGATCTCGGTGCCCATCGATGCTTCGATGCGGCGCAGGGCGGCCAGCTCGGTCTTGGCCTTGATGCCTTCCTCGCCCACCGTCCTTGACTCGGCGCGCAGGCGCTCCGCCTTCTCGGCCAGCTGGGCCCCCTCCGCCTGCAGGGCGGAAGCCCTCTCGCTGCCCATCTGCAGCCTGGCCTCCAGCGTCTGCACCGTCGTCCGCAGCTCGGCGGCCGCGCCGGTCAGCGAGACGACGTCGGACTGCAGCTGTTTCAGGCGGAGGGACAGTTCAGCGGGGGCAAGCTGCTCCAGCCTGGCCCGGCCGGCGTCCCTCTTCGAGATCAGCGCGTCCAGCTCCTTCTTTCCGCGAGCGAGCGCGGCGTCGGCATCGGCCACGGACCTCACCGCGGCCTGCAGTTCATCGGCCTTCGAGGCGCGCTCCCCGCGGGCCTTGTCGAGCTTGCCGCGCAGCTCCTGCCGGCGGGACTCCAGTGCTTTCAGCGTCACTCCGGACGCGCCGCCCGCGCCCGACAATTCCCGTATGCGCTCGTGCAGGGCCGCCATATCCTTCCTTACGGCCCCGAGCTCTGTGTCCAGCTGCTCGGCGGCCAGGACGGCCTGGTTGAGCCTGGCGGCGACCTCTTCCAGTTTTCCCTTGGAAGCGGCGCCGAACCTGGGGCCAGATGCATCCGCCTTCCCGCCCACCATGGCCCCGGAGGCCTCCAGCAACTCGCCCCCCATGGTGACCAGCCGGACGCCGCCCATCAGCCGGCGCGCCTGGTCCAGGGTGTCGACCACCACGGTGTCGCCGAACACGTACCAGAACGCCGCCCGGTACCTCTCATCGAAGCTCACCAGGTCGATGGCGAAGCCCACCGCCTCCTTGGCCGCCAGGATGGCCTTTCCCCTGGGGCGCCCGTCCAGCATCTTGTTGAGCGGCAGGAAGGTGGCCCTTCCGAGCCCGTTCCTCTTGAGGTGCTGGATGCACTCGGCGGCCACGCCGTCATCGTCCACCACGATGGCCTGCATCCGGCCCCCGGCGGCGATGTTCATGGCGGTGGCATACTTCTCGTCGACCTCGGCCAGTTCGGCGATGGTTCCGCGGACGCCGCGGATGGCCATGGAGTCGCGTGCTTCCAGTATGCCTCGGACCGCGCGGTTATATCCCCTCGCGATGTCGCCGGCGGCCTCCTCCTCCGCCTTGAGGCGCGACTGCTCCCGCCCCAGCGAGCGGATGGCCTGCTCCAGCTCCTCAGCCTCCCGGGACATCCGGGCCTCGGCGCTCTTCTTCTGGAGGTAGCTCTCCTGCAGCTCCTTAAGCTCCTTTGCGGAGCCCCGGTCGGAGTCCTTCAGCTCCTTGATCTGGCCGTCGGCGTCCAGGACCTCGACCTCCAGACCTTCCATTCCTCGGTCGAGATCGGCCAGCTCTTCCACGAGCCGGTCCCGGCGGCCCTCCAGGCGCTCCCTCTCCATGCGCAGGCGGTTCAGCTCGTCCTCCTTCTGACGCACGTCGCGGTCCTGGGCGGACAGCTCCTTCTCCAGGGCGGCCAGCTCCTCGTCGCAGTCGCTCAGCTGGGCCTGTAGGTCGGCCAGCTCCATGTTGCTCGACCCCAGCTGCCCGTCGACCTCCTTCAGGCGGTCGGACGCTTCGCTCCTCTCCATGGCGATCGCTTCGGCGGAGCGCAGCAGCTCCTCGCGCTCGGCCTTCTTGAGGGCGGCCATTTCCTCGGCCTCCTCGGCCGACTGCAGCGCCTGGGCCGCGCGGTCCTCTGCCTTAGCCACCTTGATGCGCAGGTCGTCGATCTTCTCCCGCAGCTCCTGGAACTCCCGGCCCCCCTTGTCCCGCAGCTCTTTCTCCGTCTCGATCATCCGGGCATCGAGGCCCCTGATGCGATCGGCGATCTCCAGACGCCGGTCCCTGAGCTGCTGGATGGTGCGCTCGTAGTTCTCTATCTGGCCCTGCAGAGCCACCGCCTCGGCCTCGGAGCTCTCCCTCCGCCGGTAGGCCATCTGCGCCCTCGAGAGCGTCAGGCGCTCCTTCATGCGGAGGTAGGTCAGCGCCACCTCCTTCTCCTGCTCCAGCTGACCCAGCTGCCTCTCCAGCTCGGTCAGTATGATCGAGATGCGTTCGATGTTGGCGTCGGCCTCGTCCCGCTCGGCGCGGGCCTTGGTGATCTCCTCGTCGAACTTGGAGATCCCGGAGATGTCGTCGAAGATGCGGCGCCTCTCCAGGTTGGACATGGTGGTGATCCTGGTGATATCCCCCTGCTGGACGAAGTTGTAGCCGTCCGCGCTGATGCGGGCGTTGCTGAGCAGGATGTCGAACTCCCCCAGGGACGAGCGCTTGTCGTTCACGTAGAATGTCGAGGTGTAGCTCTCGCGGTCCTGGGACATCCTGATCAGGCGGGTCAGGCGGACCAGGTCCTCGTCCACGGGCATCATGCGGTCCCGGTTGTCGAACACCAGGGACACCTTGCAGTAGCTGGCCGGCGAACGGTCCTTGCCGCCGTTGAATATGAGGTCGGAGAGCTTCCCGGCGCGTATGGCCCTGGAGCTCTTGGGCCCCAGAACGAAAAGTATGGCATCAGATATGTTCGATTTGCCTGATCCGTTGGGGCCCGTCACCGCGGTGTAGCCTTCCAGCAGGGGCACCGCCAGCTTCTTCCCGAACGATTTGAAGTTCTCCAGCTCTATCTGCCTGAGATACATCTTGCCTCCGAACGCGGAGGAGACGAAAATGGGCACCAGACGCGCTATGCCCTTAGTCGCATCCCATCGTAAAGGTCCGACGCGTGTCGGACGAGAGAATGGAATACGAAGCGGCATATATAATAATTATTGCATGCGCACGATTCAACAACAACGACCAGCAGCGCCGCGGGGCCGAAGCGGGAGGATGCCCGGCAAGGCCGCCGACCCTGCCACCCCTTCGCAGTCCCGCCGCAATGATGGCGGAAAAGGATTAAGTCCCACAGGTGGCGAACGTGCGTTCATGCCATCCACGACGCCCAATGACACACGTCCCGAGGGAGCCGGAGAGGTATCGGCCATAATCCCCACCTGGAACTCCGCGGCCAGACTGGAAAGGTCGCTGGAAGGGGTCGAGAGGAACCTGAGGCCGAGCCGCATCATAGTGGTGGACCGCAGTTCGGAGGATGGCACGGTGGACATCGCGCGACGCCACGGAGCGACCGTGCTGACCGACACGCGCTCGCTTGGGTCGGCCCGCATGAAGGGCATCGAGGAGAGCGACACGGAATGGGTGGCCTTCGTGGACGATGATATCTCGCTCCCGGATGGATTCATCGAGGAGGTCATGGACAAGGCCAACCGGAGCGTGGGCGCCGTGCAGGGGGCGGTGCGCTCGGTGCACGAGCCGCACCGGGACATGCTCACCGACGGCTACGAGAGGAGGTTCAACGGCGGAGACACCTTCGACCTCAGGCCGGGCGACCGGGGGCTGACCTCCGCCACCCTGATAAGGCGCTCGCTCATCGAGGGCATAAACCTGGAGAACATGGACACCTGGGAGGACTGGTTGATCACCCAGAGGGTGCTCGATTCCGGCTATCGCTGGGTCGTGTCCCGCCCGTTCGTGGACCACTTCCATCCCCGCGAGGACCTGGCCCGCAAGGGCGGATGGAACGCGGCCGGGATCCTCAACCTCGGCCGCACCGGGCGCATGCCGGTATCGAAGGCGCTGAGGTGGTACATCGACACCTTGCTGGAGACGCCGGGCAACGCCGTCCGGCTGTCAGTGAGATATAGGGATCCCAGGCAGTTCCTGCACCAGATGCGGCTCATGGCGTACATCATCATGGCGCCCAGGCACCTCATCTCCTCCGTGCCGAGGCGGCCGGAGGCCGCGCTAGCGTGAACGCAGCGCCTGGCGGTAGCCATCGAGCAGGCGACGCTTCATGTTGTCCCAGTTGTACTCCCGCTCCGCGGCCGCCCTGCCCGCCCTGCCGAACTCCTGCCGCCGCCGCGGGTCGCGCAGCGCCTCGATGGCGCGGAGGTAGTTCTCCTCGCTCCAGTCGATCACCAGGCCGCAGCCTTCCCTGCTGACGAGATCCCCGCTCGTGGTCCCTCCGGTCGTAAGAACGGGCACGCCCACCGCCATGGCCTCGTAGATCTTGGTGGGCGAGTTGCCCACATAGTTCTGGTTGGAGGGATCCAGCAGGCAGATGACCACGTCGCTGGACGCCATCTTCCGGAGCATGTCGCGATGCTGCAGGAAGCCCAGGAAGCGGACCTGCCCGTCGGTGCGCTTTCGGACCTCCTCCTCCAGGCGGCCCCATCCGGCCAGCTCGTACACGCAGCCGCCGAGGCCGCGGATGGCGTCGATGGACTCGAGGATGTACCGCATCGGCTCCAGCGTTCCGACGTACAGTAGCCGCAGCTCCCGTCCCTCCGGCCGCGGCTCCGGTATGTCATCCGGCATGTTGATGCAGTTCTCGACCAGTACCACGCCGTGGCGGGCATTGGGCCGCATATGGGCGGCGTGCACCTCGCTGACGGTGATGACCAGGTCGGCCCTTCGGGTCAGGACGCCTTCCAGCCAGAGCACCAGGCGGGGAACGGCGGGGGGCGCGTCGATCGCTATCATCTGGGCGTAGTTCTCGTGGGCGTCGAACACCAGGGGGATGCGCTTCATCCATGATATCAGGAAGCCGAGCGGCAGGGTGTCGAAGTCGTGGCTGTGGACGATGTCGTCGTCGCGGCGCAGCGCGGCCATCAGGCCGCGGACGAAGAAGAGCGGGTAGTTGACGAGGAACGAGAGCATGGAGCCGGCCCGGCCGGTCCTCAGGCGGACTATGTGGGCTCCCCGGTGCTCATCCCGCTCTGGGAAGGAGCGCTCACGGTCCCATGCCAGCACCGTGACGTCGTGTCCATCCTGGGCCAGCGCCTCGGCCTCCTTGGCCACGCGCGGATCGGGGCGGAAGCCGTTGGTGACGAGCATCAGGACGCTCGCGCCCATCTCATTGCTCCTGGGGCACCTCGACGCGGCGACCCTCGGCCAGGGAGCGCTTGGCCCCTTCGATCATCTCCACGGTGCGGACGCCGATGGAGCCGGAGTTCCTCGTCTCCGTGAGGGGATCGCCGATCGACTGCAGGAAGTGCACCAGCTCCGTCTGGATCGTGTTGTTGCGCTCTACTCCCAGCCGGTACGTGTACCCGGATTCGTACACTGTGACCTCCTGCGTCACCGCATCGATGAGGGCGGAGCGATTCTCCCCCACGATCTCCACCTGGCGGACCTTCCTGGGCGTCAGCCAGGACAATGTCGCATGCGCCATGGTGCCGTCGGGCATCTCCGAGGAGATGAACGCCGTCTCCTCCATGGTCTCCCGCCGATAGGCTGCCCCGGTGCATGAGATCTTGCATGGCCAGGCGTCGAAGATGAAGTTGGCGATATCGAAGGTGTGGGGAGCCAGGTCCACGATGACGTCACGGTCAGGGTAGAGGGGCTCCAGGTTCATCCACATCAGGTTCATGAAGAAGGTCCGCCCGAAGAAGTTGGAGCGAGCCAGTCTCCGCACCTCGTTCATGGCGTTGTTGAAGCGGTAGATGTGTCCGACCGACAGCGTCAGGTTCATCTCCTCGGCCATGTCCACCAGCTCCTTCCCTTCGGCCGAGCTGAGGGCGATCGGCTTCTCCACCAGAACGTGCTTGCCGGCCTCCAGGGCATCCTTGGTGGCCTGATAGTGCAGGGAGTTGGGCAGGGCCACGTTCACCGCCGTGATCGCCGGATCCTCGAGAACCTCGCGGTAGTCGTGGAACAGGTTCTCCACCCCGTACCGGTCCCGGCAGAACTCCAGGTTCCTGTCCAACTGGTCAGACACCGCCCGGACGTTCACTCCGGGGATGTTGTTGTACTCGTCCACGATCTTCTTTCCCCAGTAGCCCACGCCTAGAACGGCGACGTTGAAATGCCTCATCCCTTTCCTCCATAATGTTCGATCACTAGCCGGCACACCTCGTCCACCTGCCCCTCCTCCATCTCAGGGAACAGGGGAAGCGATAGCGCGGTGTCGGCCATCCTCTCGCTGGCCGGATAGCTGCCCCGGGCGAAGCCATAGGCGTCGCGGTACGCCGGCTGGAGATGGATCGGTATCGGGTAGTGGACGGCGGTCTCCACGCCGTTCTCCCCCAGATATCTGGCAAGCGAGTCTCGGTCGTCGCACCTGACGACGAACAGATGGAACACCGGGACCGCGTCCCTGGTGCCGAGCGTCGGCAGCTTGATCTCCATGACGTCCTTGAGACGCTCGGAGTAGCGCCTTGCCAGCGCCCTGCGCCGCTCGTTCCACTCATCGAGGTGCCGAAGCTGCACGCGGCCGAAGGCGGCGTTGGCCGTGTTCAATCGCGACGTGAAGCCGAAGACGTCGTGCTCGTACCGCGACACGCGACCGCAGTCGCGCAGCTTCCGCAGGTCGTTGGCCAGCCGCTCATCGTTCGTCGTGACCATGCCCCCGTCGCCGCCCACGGTCATGTTCTTGGTCGTGTAGAACGAGAAGCAGCCAGCGTCGCCGATGGCGCCGCACTTCCTTCCCTTGTACGACGCTCCATGGGCCTGGCAGGCGTCCTCGATGATCCTGACGTTGGGCGCCGCCTCGGCGATCTCGTCCATGCGGGCGGGGTTGCCGTACAGATGGACCGGCAGGACGGCGGCGGTATCCCTGGTAGGCATCACCTCGGACGGGTCGATATTCCCGTCGGCCAGGACATCGGCGAATATCGGCGTGGCGCCGGCGTGGACGACGGACGTGGCCGTGGCCACGAACGAGAACGGCGTGGTTATCACCTCTCTGGCCCTCACGTTCATCGCCAGCATGGCCAGGGTGAGCGCGTCAGTGCCGGACGATACGGAAACGGCATGATCGGTCCCGACGTACCGGGCGAACTCATCCTCGAAGCGGAACACGCTCTCGCCCATGACCAGGCGCTCGTCGCGCAGGGCCTGGGCCATGGCCTGGACCATCTCCTCGGAGATGACAGGGCGCGCCAGCGGTATCCTGGCCATTTCATGCCCTCCGGATCGGCCGCGCCGGGTTGCCCACCACGGTCGCCCCTGCCGGAACGTCCCTAGTGACCACCGAGCCAGCTCCTACCATGGCGCCCTCGCCAATGGTGACGCCGCACACGATGACCGAGCCAGCGCCTATGGACGCCCCGTCCTCCACCACCGTGGGCGTGATGTTCCAATCGCCCACCGCGCGTGGATGCAGATCATTGGTAAAGCATACGTGAGGTCCGACGAACACCTCGTTGCCGATGGTGACGCCCGACGGGATGAAGGCGAACGCCTCGATCTTGCACCGGTCGCCGATGACCACCCCCCTCTGCGCCTCCACATAGGCGGCGATCTTGCAGTCTCTCCCGATCCTGCAGCCATACAGGTTGACGTAGTCCCTGACGACGGTGCCTTCGCCGATATCGCAATCGACGATGGAATGGTAGGTGGCCAAGAGCTTCATTGCGGGCTATGAATCTTCTCTTTGGGCATAAGTGTTTGCTCAATCAGCCCGTGCGCCGGCGCCGTTCACCTCGCCCTGCTGCCGGATGGGGGCCGATCGGACCTCGAACCTTTTTTATTTCTTTGCTCCATACCTTTCCAGATGCTCATCAGCGTGGTCCTGAACGTCAAGAACGAGGAGCGGTACATCGCCGACCTGCTGGACTCCGTGGTCATACAGGAGGGGCCCATAGAGGTCATCGTGGTGGACGCCGGCTCCGAGGACCGCACGCGGGAGATCGCTCAGAGATACGTCGATCGGTATCCCTTCGTCCATCTCCACATCATGCCCGGGCGCCGGGGGGAGAGCACCAACTACGGCATATCGAAGTCCACCGGGGAGGTCGTGGCCTTCACCGGCGGCGATGATCTGGCCAACCCCAACTGGCTGAAGGAGATGAGGAAGAGCTTCCGGGCCGGCGCGGACATCGTGGCTGGCCGCTCCATCATGATCGGCCTGAAGGCGTGGGAGGACCTGGACCGGGTGGAGCTGCAGCACAAGGGCTTCGACGTCTCGTATCCATCGGCCAACGAGGCGTTCCGCCGCGAGGTCATCGACAAGGTGGGGGGCTTCGACAACTGGTTCATCACCGCCGAGGACATCGACCTCAACTACCGCGCCGTCGATGCCGGATACCGGATAATGTACAATCCGAACGCCATCGTGTACCGGAGGACCAAGTCCACGGTGTACGGGTTCTACAAACAGGCCTTCTGGAACGGGGCGGGAAGGAAGCAGCTGACCATGAAGCACGGCAACCTTTGGGGTAAGTATGACCCGATCAAGATGTTCCAGCAGAAGATGAGCTTCTGGGCCCTTACCAGGCTGGCGGTGGCGCTCCTTGGCTACGTGGGGTTCAAACTCGCCAAGGACCCGATCGGGGAGAGGCGAAGGGGCCCGGCCAACTAGCCAGGGTCCGAAGGGGAACATATTAATTAACCTGGTCTGGATTTAGGGAGGGTCCTTTTGAAGCTGAGCGTTGTCATACCTACCCTCAACGAGGAGGAGTGCATCGGCCAGGTGATGGACGAGCTGTCCGCCGCCCTGGAGGGCAAAGTGGAGTATGAGGTCGTCGTGGTGGACGGCATGTCCCGGGACCGTACGCGGGAGATCGCCCGTTCCAAGGGCGCGGTGGTGGTGGAAGAGGCACGCCGCGGGTACGGGCGAGCGTACAAGACGGGGTTCGCCCAGGCCCGGGGGGAGGTCATCG
The DNA here is from genome assembly GCA_002498285.1 of Methanomassiliicoccus sp. UBA386. Lineage (GTDB taxonomy): Archaea > Thermoplasmatota > Thermoplasmata > Methanomassiliicoccales > Methanomassiliicoccaceae > DTU008. The sequence goes on from DAGU01000085.1 coordinate 36,291, forward strand.
CCACCATGGACGGCGACTGCACCTATCCCGCCGAGAGCATAATCCCGCTGATGGAGATGCTCTACGAAGAGAACCTGGAGTTCATCACCACCGACCGCTTCGGCCACATGGAGGAAGGGGCGATGAGCACCATGCACAAGATCGGCAACCTGGCGCTGTCGTTCACCACCCGCCTGCTGTTCGGACGGATCATAAGGGATTCGCAGAGCGGGATGTGGGTGTTCCGCCGCGAGGCGCTGTCCAAGATAAGGGTGGAGGCCGACGGCATGCCCTTCTCCGAGGAGATCAAGATCGAGGCGTTCCGCAAGCTCCGCTCCAAGGAGGTCATGATACGCTACCGCCGCCGCGTGGGCGAGGTCAAGCTGTCCTCCTGGCAGGATGGCTGGAAGAACTTCAGGTTCCTGTGGAGGAAGCGCTTCCGCGGCCCTCGAGATAAGTCCTTGCGATCCTGATCGTCTCCCGCAGAGCGTCCTTGGCCCGGGTGTTGTAGAACGACGCCGCCGGATGGTACGTCAGCACCATGTCGATCTCCCTTCCCCTGACGGTGACCTTGGTCACCTTGTTCACTTCCTCCGACAGCTTGACCTCACGGCGCAGCAGGTCCCTGGCGGCCGTCCGGCCAAGCGCCACGATCAGGCGGCGGCCCTGGAGCTCCTCCTCAAGGTAGGGCAGGCAGGCCGCCATCTCCTCCTTGGTAGGCACGCGGTTGCCGGGGGGCCGGCACTTCACGGTGTTGGTGATGTATATGGACGAGCGGGAGACGCCTTCCTCTTCCAGCAGGGCGTCCAGCACCTTGCCGGAGCGGCCCTGGAACGGCCGGCCGGTCTCGTCCTCCTTCTGGCCGGGAGCCTCCCCTACGAAGGCCACGGGCGAAAGGGGGTCCCCGTCCGGGCACACCACGTTCTGGCGTCCCTCGCACAGGCCGCAGGCGGCGCAGTCGCGAGGAGCGCTCACTTCAGCAGCTCCTCGGCCGTGACCAGGGAGCGCAGCCCCACGCCCATGTCGGCCAGCCGCTTCTCTCCGCCTTCCTGGCGGTTCACGACGCACACGGTCATGGAGACATCCCCGCCGGCCGCGCGGACGGTCGATATGGCCTCGGCGACCGAGCCCGCCGACGTGATGACGTCCTCGACCATCAGCACCTTCTCGCCCTCGAGCAGCGTTCCCTCGATCAGCTTCCCGGTGCCGTGGTCCTTCTTCTCCTTGCGCACCATGATGTACGGCACCTTGGTGCGCAGCGACAGCGCCACGGCCAGGGGTATGGAGCCCAGGACCACGCCGGCGATGCGGTCGAACCTCATGCCCTCCATGTGCACCAGGCGGGCCATCTCGTCGGCCACCGCCTCAAGCACGTAGGGGTCCGTGCTTGCTTTCTTGATATCGATGTAATAGGGGCTCTTCTTGCCGGACGCCAGGGTGAAATCGCCGTACGCCAGCGCCCCGCAGTCGATCAATGCATTCTTTATCCTTGCCACCATGTCACCACGGCTCCTTCTTGGTGCCCATCTTGTACCCGAGTATGTTGACCGAGCGGTGGAGCAGCGGGACGAAGACCAGCAGTGCCACTAGTCCCGCTATCGCCTCCCCCTCGACGTATGTGGACATCACCCATGAGGGGTACACCAGCAGGGTCAGCAGGAACGCTCCCGCCACGAAATCGTACTGGTCCAGCCCGGGGGCCTTCTGACCGCGGGCCATGCCCAGCCGGCGCTTTATGAACGCTCCCGCCATGTCGCCCAGCAGGGAGCCGGCGGCGAGACAGACCACGACGCCCACGCTCTGCGGGAAGACGCCATAGCCGAAGCCGTCCTCGGAGCCGACCAGGTGCGCGATGGCCAGCATCAGCAGGCCGATCAATATGCCGGAGCCGACGCCGCCGAACAGCCCCCGCCAGGTCTTTCCGTCGCCCAGCAGCCTCTTGCCCCTCCAGGTGCGGTTGAAGTCGACCGGCGTCCCGCCTCCGAAGAGGGCCGCGGCGGAGTTGGGCACCAACGCGGGGATGAACAGCACCAGCCCCATGAGGGCCGCAGTCAGGATGTCCATGGGGGAGGCCAATCTGCTAACCACTAGATTATTTTTGGCAACGGCGGGACGGCGACATCCTTATGTCCCCGCCGGGGCCTCCAAGGGACTATGATCATCACCAAGGTGTCCGAGGCGTCGACCAGGCCCAACCCCCATGGAGTGGAGTCAAAGACCATCTACGATCACGACCACGGGCAGATCACCCACCTGACCATCCAGCCCGGCCAGGGGCTGAAGAGGCACATCACCCCGGTGGATGTGGCGTTCTACGTCGTGGAGGGCGAGTGCGAGGTGGAGATCGGGGAGGAGGTCGAGAGGGTCGGCCCGAACACCCTGGTGGAGAGCCCGGCCGAGGTCCCCCATACCCTGCGCAACCCCGGCGCCTCAACGCTGCGGGTGCTGGTGATGAAGCTCCCCCGACCGACCAGGAAGACCGTTCTGATGTGATGGGCTTTCGGAGCCCCACATCATCATGAAGTTGCTGCGCATCAGCTCGGCCACCTCCGTCCTGGGCATCCATATGGCCAAGGCATTGGTCAGGTCGGCCACCTCGCCGGTGACGAGGGAGAACATGATCATGATCTCCCTCCGGTCGGCGATGATGAACTTGATCACCGGGGTGGGCATGACCTTCACATCCGGCGTTAGGAGGCGAAGCCTCTGAGCCAGAACGACCTCGCCATGCTCGGTGGTGATGCTCTCCCGGACCAGCGCCCGGACGGTCACGCCGCGCCGGCGGGCCTCCGGGACCAGGCGCTCCAGTGCTTCCAGCTCGCCCGGGAGGTACAACGCTCCGAGGAAGAGCACCTCCTCCCTGGCCCGCTCCAGCAGGTCGCTCGCCCGGGAGACTATCTTCTCCTCGCCCCGCACCATCCAGGCGTTCGGGGGCTCTCTTTCCACGGCCCGGTTGAACATGCTCGACAGCTCCAGCGAGGCCGCGTCCACCTCGGCCACCAGGCTCTCCCGCCTGGCCCCCAGCACCTCCCGGGGGTCCCGGGCGCGGTACTGCAGCGGGCGGGTGTCGACGGCGGTGGCCCACCCCTCCCTCACCAGCCGTCCCATGACCTCGTACACCTTGGAGCGCGGGATGCCGGCCTCCTGGGCCAGCGCCGCCGCTCCCAGCGGGCCAAGGGCGGTAAGGACATAGTAGGCCTTGGCCCCGTAGTGCGTTAGTCCAAGGGCGCGCAGTACTTCCAGGGTGTGCTCTTCGAAGTGCATATGGAACCCTGACACCCTCATCTAGTGACAATAGCTTAAAGAATGCCCCGTCGAGTGGCGCAGGCATGATGCCGAACTCGATGTTTCTCGGCCTCGGTTACGCTTTCACCGTCATGATAGTGATGGCCTTCCTCCTCAACAGAGGGATGGCAGGACGGAAAGCAGCGATCGGGGCGGCCGCCTCCACGGCGATCGTAGGGGGCCTGTTGCTAGGGGGTGTCCCCGACCCGGTGACACAATATCTTCAGGTCTTCCGCGGCCTCTCCGTCGGACAGGTCCCCGTCGTCCCGCTGGTCGGCCTGTTGTTGCTGACCGCCATCGCGCTCGTCTCTGGCCGGCTGTTCTGCGGCCACGCCTGCCCCCTGGGGGCGGCCCAGGAGCTGATGTCCAGGGTCACGGAGCGGAAGGTCGACATTACCCGCTTCCGCCCCCGGACGGTCCGGGGGGCCTTCACGGCGCTCATGGCCGCCGCGGCCGTGGCCGCGCCCTTCGTTCTGTCGGCCAACCCGTTCCGGTTCTACGGCCTGCAGTTCGCCCTGGCGGCGACCGTCGCGTTCGTTGCGGTCCTGGCGGCCTCGGCGGTGGTGTACCGCCCCTGGTGCCGACTGCTGTGCCCCTTCGGGGCCATTTCTGAGGTGGCATCCCGACGAAGCGTGCTTCGCCTGCGTCGGCAGCCGGGATGCAGCGACTGCGGGCGATGCGTACGTGTCTGCCCGACGGAGCAGCCCGTTCCCGATGGAAGCATGAGCGAGTGCTACCTGTGCGGCAGGTGCGTCGACGCCTGCCGGAAGGGCAGCCTAGCCTACGGCCGGAAGGGGAGGTGAGATCACTCCGCCGCGGCGGGAGCGTCCTTGCCCGCGGCCGCGGGCCACAGGGGCAGCACCGTGCGGCCGTAGCACTCGTTCAGCACCTCGGCCATGGCGACGTAGACCGCGCTGGCGCCGCACACGATGCCCAGATAGCCGGACGCCACGGTCAACGAGGCCATGCCGGTGGCGTCCCCGGCGGCCAGCCCGAAGAAGAGAAGGGCCAGGGTGAGGAACACGAACTGCAGGCCCCGGTTGGTCCGGAGGGTGGCCACGAACATGTAGGCGGTGAAAACGCCCCACAGGGCCAGGTAGAACGCCATGGCCTGCTTGCTCTCCGCCTCCCACAGCCCCAGGGCGGGGAGCAGCCAGATGGCCACTAGGGAGAGCCAGAAGAAGCCGTAGGAGGTGAACGCCGTGGTGCCGAAGGTGTTTCCCTTCCTCCATTCCATGAGGCCCGCCAGGACCTGGGCCAGGCCGCCGTAGAAGATGCCTAGTGCCAGGATGGCCCCGCCCAAGGCGATGATGCCGGCGTTGTGCAGGTTGAGCAATATGGTGGTCATCCCAAAGCCCATCAGGCCGAGGGGCGCAGGATTGGCGGTGCGATCGATCATCACGGTCCGAGTGACTGGGTGGTCGGTCATGGGTGTTCCTACCGGAGAAAACGCTTCGGTATTTAATGACGCAGGGGCGGTGTCGTACACCGGTCCGGCGGACCTCAGCGCCCCATGGCCTTGAAGAAGTTGATGACGTCGTTAACGGG
>DAGU01000085.1:41282-57666 GCA_002498285.1 Methanomassiliicoccus sp. UBA386
CCCCACGTCGTTCTCATCGCGTATGAGGCGGCCCACCGCCTGCAACAGCTTGCGGGTGACCGGCGCCTTGACGGTGTACTCCCACCCGCGGCCGAACTTGACCTCGTAGTAGTGGAGCAGCGCCCTCTGCCGGGCGGTGGGCTTCGGATACGGTATGCCGGCCAGGATCGCCACCTCCAGCTCGCGGTCCGGGAAGTCGACCCCTTCGCTGACCCGTCCGCCCATCACGGCGAACAGTACCGCGCCGTTCTCCGACGACTTGAACTGCTCCACCGCGTTCATCAGGTCGCTCTGCGGCATGCCCCTGCGCTCCAGGTGCACCTTCCGGCGGATGCGCTTCAGCACCCCATCCTCGATGAAGCGGTCCATGAGCTGGTATGACGGGAAGAACACTACGGTGTTGCGGTCCATGACGTTGCACAGCGCCACCGCATGGTCCTCCATCCGGGCCACCATGCCCTCGTCCTTTATCATCTCCTCGTACTTGGTGGTCACATCCTCCAAGTGGAACACTCCCCTATTCTTGGGGGGAAATGGCGAGGGGAACAGGCACATGCGGCTGTCGGCCGGCAGGCCGAGGGAGTCACGGTACTCGTTCAGGGGGACCAGCGTGCCGGACATGTGCACCGTGGCATGGCAGTCCAGCAGGGGGCGGGCGGCGATCGACGGGTCCAGGCAGTACGCCTCGAAGGCGGGGTTGTCCCCTCCCACCACCAGCTTGACGTAGTGCTCCTCGTCCATGTCGATCCAGAACAGCAGGTGGGCGCCCAGGGAGTGCATGTAGGAGCGGGGCAGCCGCCCCGCCTTCCTTTTGGCATCGCGGATGAACTCTCCAAAGGCCATCAGGTTCCTGGCCATGACCATCAGGTTGTTGGAAGTGGTGGTGAACGCCGCCATGAGCGCTTCGTCGAGATACGACGGCGGTATCAGGCCATCGTCCTCGATCATGTACTCCTCCAGCGCGGCGTCCAGCCGCTCCCTGAGCACGTTCACGAGGTCCATGGTGCTCACGCCATCCAGGACCTCGGGGTCTCCGTGATCATCGACCTCCCTGGCTACCAGATCGAGGAGGCGGCTGGACAGCGACACCGAGCGGACCTCCCGGGCATACTCCGGAAGGTTGTGAGCCTCGTCCACTATGACCACCAGGTCCTCGATGGGGATGTTCATCCAGTCAAGGAGGTTGTTCCTGATGAAGGGCATGAAGAAATAGGCGTAGGGGGCGGTGACCACATCGGCCCCGGGAAGAAGGTCCTTGGCCAGCTCATGGGGGCACAGGCCGCGGCCATCACAGTACTGGGCGAACTCCTCCACCGTCGGCAGGTACTTTCGGCAGTAGGCCTCCACCTCCTGGAACGGCGTGGATATGGTGGCGTCGTAGAACCTGCACCCGCCCTCCTTTCCCTGCATGGAGCGCGACTTCCTGTCGGCGCATAGCCGGGACAGCTCCTCCGGCGTCCCGCCCTTCAGCTCAGGGTCCCGCTGTATGAGGGGGCAGGTGGACTGCCGGCCCTGGATGCCCACGCCCAGCAATGGCCTCTGCTTACAGATCTCGCGCAGCTCCCTCATGACCTGGCACTGCTGCGAGTTGGTCCGGGTCAGGTACAGCACCTTCTTCCCCCGCTCGAGCGCCGTGCCCAAGACCCCGGCCAGCGAGCATACCGTCTTACCCGTCCCGGTGCCGCTCTCCAGGACCAGATGCCCCCTGGAGCGGACGCTGGAGGCGATGGTATCCACCAGTTCCTCCTGGAAGGGGCGAGGGGAGTAGGGGAAGAGTTCCATCGTTAATCCCACAGCCATTATCTATATGGGTCTTTCGTTCGGCTCTCCGAACCGCTAACGGGACCCGTCCGGCGATCGGGCCCACCGGCGGCTCGATGCGGCCAGCGGCGCGCTCCATGAAGCGGCGTCGACCGTCCCCTCCGCCACACTTGGACCCCTGCGCCCTCGCGATGCTGACGGCCGGAGCGCGGGAAAGGCGGAGCATGTCGTCCCGTTCGAATCGCGCCCTCCACACCCTCCGCCCGGATGGCGGGCGAGTTAGCGGCCATGGCAGAGCGGAGTTCGGGACGGCCCGCAGCGACCTGGTGGCAGCGGAGGGCACCCTCAGCCGGCCCCATGGGCATTGCCGTAGGTCTGCTTGGCGCCCATCGCCGACAGGCCGGCATCCTTTGGGGCCTTGATAGAAATAGAACGAGCGAGGGGCGCCCCTGGCGGGAGCCCCTCGCGACCGGCCCGCCCAGATCGGCGGGGGCGGCGCGGCCTTAGGCCGACCTCTTCCACACGTCAGAACCGAGCTCCTCGTAGGGATTGTATTCTCCCTCCAGCTCATCCATGCTGGTGGACTCGGTGGTTATGAGCTCCCTGATGCGGTCCTTCCTGAAAAGCCAGTAGTGAATGCGCCATTCCCTCCCATCGTACAGGGTGGTCTCCTCCCTCTCGGTGGTGAGTATGCCGTTGTCCTCGAGCTGGTAGAACGCATCCCTGTCCTCTGGCTCGAGCACGTTGTCGATGATCCTCTCGGAATATCCGAAGAAGTTCAGCACGTGCCGCGCCATGGCCTCGGCCTCCTCGTCCGGCATATCGCGACTGTAGCTGTTCCGGATCGCGGTTGTAAGCTCTTCCAAGTTCAGCGTCCCGTCGCACACTTCCTTTTCCTTCCTGCTCATCTTGTTTTCCCCCTCTGACTCTCTAGCCTGTTGCCTAGGTAGTGACATTCTTGGGAACAGGGAATATAAATCGGTTTACTGATAATTATCATATTATAGAATTCCCCCCTTATGTACTTAACCTTAGGCTTCAAACGAATGATGTTCCGAACGGCGGATATAAGAAGGGGCGACAGCTGATTATCACTTGAGGTAATTGGTCATGATCGCCGAGTTCGCCGTCATACCGGTCGGGACCGGGGAGAGCATCAGCCCGTACGTGGCGGAGTGTCTGAAGATCGTCCGGGCCAGCGGACTGAGGCATGAGCTCACCGCCACCTGCACCATCGTCGAGGGAGAGTTTGATGACGTGATGGGGGCCATCGCGGAATGCCATAGGAAGGTCCGCTCCATGTCCCCGCGGGTCGTCACCAGCATACGCATCGATGACCGGGAGGGGGAGAGCAATGCCATCGAGCGGAAGGTTTGGAGCGTGGAGGAGAAGAGCCGCTGAGCCCTTCTTCCCACTGAGGGCGCCGTCATGTGCGGCCGCACTTGGGAAGGGTGAAGAAGAAGGCGGAGCCTTCGCCGATGCACGACTCCACCCAGAGGCAGCCGCCGTGGCGCTCGACGATCTTCTTGCAGATAGCCAGTCCGATGCCTGAGCCGGGATACTCGCCCACGCCGTGCAGCCTCTGGAATATCTCGAATATCCTCTCCTGATGCTGGGGGCCGATGCCGATGCCATTGTCCCTCACGCAGAAGACCCATTCGTCACTCTCCTCGCGGCATCTGATGTTCACCCTCGGCGGGCTGGAGCCGTGGAACTTTATCGCATTGTTTATGAGGTTCTGGAGGAGCGCCACCATCTGGACCTCGTCGACCAGCAGAATGGGCAGGGGACCGCGGTCGATGACGGCGCTCTCTTCCATGATCTGCTCCCTCAGGTTCGTGCAGGCCAGGTCGCACAGGTGCTCCATGTTCGCCTCCGTCAGCGGCTTGTGCCGCGAGCCCACGCGGCTGTACTCCAACAGGTCCCTGACCAGGTTCCTGGCCCTGGCGGCCCCCTCCTCGGCGAAGCGGACGTACTCCCTCGCCTGGTCGTCCAGCTGATCGTTGCATCGCTTCTGCAGCAGGGCCAGATACCCTGTGACCATCCTCAGCGGCTCCTGCAGGTCATGCGATGCCACGTACGCGAACTGCTGCAGCTCGGAGTTGGATCGCGCCAGCTCCCTCGCCCTCTCCTCCAGCTGCGTCTCCAGCTCCTTGCGGTAGGTGATGTCCACCGCCAGGGTGGCGAACCTCATCGGCTCGAAGGGGAAGGCAGATATGAGCAGGACCTTGCCGGGCCTGATCTCGGTGTCCTCGAAGGAGACCGACTCGCCGGTCTCCATGACCTTCCTGTACCAGTCCAGATGAAGAGGGCGGCCGAACAGGGCGGATGCGTTGATGCCGACCACATCCTCCCTGGGCAGGTCGATCATGCGCTCGTAGGCAGGGTTTAGGTTGATGGTGCGATAGTCTACCGGGACGCCGTCATCGTCATGGAGCAGCTCATGCATGGATATGCCTTCGTTGCTCGACGAGAACAGTAGCTCGTACCGCTTCCTGCTCTCCTGGAGCTCCTTCTCCACCTCCTTCCTCGCCCGAAGCTGGTCAGCCTCATGGAGCGCCCTCCGCGTTACGGAGACCAGGCGCTCGATGTTGTCCTTCAGGACATAGTCAGTGGCGCCGGCCCTCATGGTCTCGATGGCCCGCTCCTCCCCGATGGCACCGGACACTATGATGGCGGGGACGTCGGGCAGCCTCTCGCGCAGCAGCCTCATGGCGCTGATGCCGTCGAAGCCGGGCAGCGAGTGGTCCAGGAGGGCGATGTCCGGCTCGGTCCGCTCCAGCGCCTCAAGGAACGATCCCCGGTCCTTCGCCCATTCGATCTCCTGTCCCAGGCCGCCCTGGATGAGCTCCCGCCGAGCCAGCTCATAGTCTGACCTGCTGTCCTCCAGGATAAGGATGCGGGGGCTCCGTACTATCATCACATGTCACCCTCATACCTTCGCTTCGTCCTGTTCAGCCGCAGCCAGTATGCGCCCATGTCCATGACCGTCTTGGAGAACGCGTCGAACTCGATGGGCTTCGTGATATAGCTGTTGGCCCCCAGTGCGTATGCCTTGGCGATGTCGCTCTCCTCCTGCGAAGAGGTCAGCATGACCACCGGGACGTCCTTGGTGAGCGCATCGGACTTCAGCCTCTGCAGCACCTCCAGGCCGTTCAGTCTGGGCAGTTTGAGGTCCAGCACGATGACCTTGGGGAGGCGCGCCATCCCTAGGCCGCCGCGGGCGTTCGTCATGTAGTCCATCGCCTCCACCCCGTCCCTCAGGTGGACCACCTTAGTGGCCAGCTTTCCCTTTCTGAACGCCCTCATTATGAGCTCGGCATCGTTGGGGTCGTCCTCCACCAGCATTATCTCGTTATCCTTCGCGGCAATCATGCCATCTTGACCCCCGACGTCGTGAAGAAGAACGTCGAACCCTCTCCCAGGACGCTCGTCGCCCATACCCTTCCGCCATGGCGGGCTATGATGCGCTCCACCAGCGCCAGCCCTACGCCGTTCCCTTCGAACTCCTCTGCCAGGTGCAGCCTCTCGAAGACGCCGAAGAGCTTGTCGGCATATTGCATGTCAAAGCCCGTTCCGTTGTCCCTGACATAGTAGGCTCCGCCCTCCACGTCCGCCGCGTATCCGACCTCGATCACCGCCCTTTCGCAGCCCCGGGTGAACTTGACGGCGTTAGACAGCAGGTTCACTAGGACCTGGCGGAACATCAGCGCGTCCCCGTTGAGCGGCGGCATCGGAGCGTGAACGAACTGCACGTCCCGCCCCGGCTCCTGCGCCATGATCTCGTGGAACACCTCGTCTACCATCGCGTCCATATCTATATCGGAGGTGTTCATCCCCTGCCGGCCGATCCGGGAGAACGCCAGGAGCCCGTCGATGAGGACGCCCATGCGGTGCACGTTATCCTGTATCAACTCCAGGTATCGCCTCCCCTCCTCGTCCAGGGCTTCGGAGCAATCCTCAACGATAGCGCGGGAGAAACCACTGATGGCCCGCAGGGGGGCGCGCAGGTCGTGCGACACCGTGTAGGAGAAGGCCTCCAGCTCTCTGTTGACAGCTTCCAGCACCGCTCTCGTCCTCTCGACCTTGCTCCGCTCCTCCTCGATGTCCTCCAGCATGTTGAGGAGGGCGCTCTGGGCATCAAGCGAGCGGCGCTTCTCCTCCTCCAAGTCCTCCAGGATGTTCATGACGGCCACGTTGACCCGGCGGAGCTCCCCGCTCTCAAGGATGATGCTGTCGAGCGCCCTCAGGGTGCCCCGGTGCTCTCTGCTCAGCAGATCCAGGCGCTCCTGGAGCAGGGTCATCTCATGGTCGGCGGGAGAGTGCGGAGAGTTTACCTTCATCCCTCCCTGCCCTCAAGCGCCTCGATCTTTCTCTTGAGCTCGGCGATCTCCTTCTTGAGCTCCACCATCTTGAGCTCCCGCCCCACCGTCAGCCGCTGGAACTTTTCCAGCTCTAGCAGGCGTTCCATCTCCTTCTGCCGGCGCTCCCTCAATTCGTTCTCGAAGCGCCTGCGGGCGGTGATGTCCCGGGCCGCTGCGAACACTCCGATGATCATTCCAGTGTGGTCCCGGTACACCGACGCGTTGTATAGCACCGGCGTGACATGCCCCTCGGTGCTCCGGATCTCCAGCTCATAGTCTCGTACCAGGCCCTCTCGGAAGGCCGTCTCATAGCCGGCCCTGGCCCTGTCCGGCTCGGTGAAGTAGTCAGAGAAGTCGGTCCCGATGAGGTCCTCCAGACTGACCCCCGTGACCTTCGCGGTGGCGGTGTTGGCATCGGTGATCTTCCCGTCCGGACCGATGGTGAGCATGGGGTCCAGGCTGGCCTCGATGAGGCTCCGGTTGTACTCGCCGGCCTTGCGGAGCGCATCGTCGGCGAGCTTCTTCTCCGTGATGTCGACGCCTGATTCCATCACCATCGATGAGCCGTCCTCATCGATGAAGGGGAAGTCATATACGTCATAGATGCGGCCGTTGGGGCCCGTCCACTCCCACACCACCGGACTGTTGGTCTTCAGCACATCGAACGACCTGCAGTTCTCGCAGGGCCGTGAAGAGCCGAAGAGGTGCTCATAGCAACGCTTGCCGCCCGGTTCTCCGAACTTCTCCACGAACGCGCGGTTGGCGAACGCTATGCGGCGGTCAGTGGTCATCAGTATGATGTAATAGGGCAGCTGGTCCACCATTTCCAGGAAGCGCCCGCGCTCGCTCTGCGCCGTCCCTTCCGGCTTCGAACGGTCCCCTGTCCCGGTCAAACCCCTGGCGACCAGCGAGGCGCCCACCGTCCTCCCCCGCTCATCCGTGACGGGGGACATTTGAATGGATGCCTGGACGGTCCCTCCCTCGCGGGTGCGCACCGCCGCCTCGAAGGGGGGCGCGGTGCCCTCCCACCGGATCAGTTCCAGGGCGTCCGAGACCTTGTCCTCCTCCCCCGGTTCGAAGAGCGTACGGATAAGGGTTCCTACGACCTTGTCCTCCTCATGTCCGAACGTCAGCCGCGCGCCATGGTTCCACAGGACTATGGCGCCATCCAGGGTCATGGCCATGGCGGCCTCCGAGGAGCGGAGCATCACCTCCGCAAGCCTCACGACCTCGTCCGCGGTGCCAGGCGCCTCACGTCCGTTGTCATCGTTCCGGTGGCCATCGCCCCCCTTCGGTCCGTTCTTCCCCATATTGCTTCCCTTCAGCGTGTTAACGAGCAGGAGCAGATGCGTATATCAATTGAAGTATATTTCCTCGCCAACGCCTTCGATATCCGATGCGCACGGCCGGCGGCTCGCAGGACAATGCCGGCATGGCAGTTGATGCGCGACGAGAGAAATAATAAAAAAGAGGGGAAGGGGCAGATCTCAGATCTGCAGGTATTCGCGCTCGCCCAGCTTGGACAGCTGGACCATCCTGATCTCCTGGAACTCCTTGGTGGAGCGCATCTCCCGGATGACCGCCTCGTCGACGGGGTTGTCGACCGAGACCAGTAGAAGGGCCTTCCCGCCCTTCTGCTCCCTCCCCAGGCCCATCCTGGCGATGTTGACCCCCCTGCTACCCAGCAGGGTGCCGACGCGGCCCACGATGCCCGGCACATCGGCATGGATGGAGAGCAGGAAGTCCCCGTCAAGGGGCATGTCCAAGTCGAAGCTGTCGATGCCCAGCAGCCTCGGCTCGGAAGCGGGGAAGGCCGTGCCGCGGACCGCCCGCTCAGCATTGCCGCAGTGCAGTGACACCGAGATCATGTTGACGTAGCGCTCGGACCCCTCCGATTTCACCTCCACGACCTGGATGCCCTTCTCCCGGGCGATCGATTCGGCATTGATGATGTTCGGCTGTTCGCCGGACAGGTTGGAGAGCACGCCCATCAGAGCGGATACGGTGAGCATCTTGGTGTCCATGGCCGCCAGGTCGCCGGAGTAGGTCACCTGGACCTTGGCCACGGGGGCGTCGGTGAGCTGCACGGCGAAGGCGCCCAGGCGCTCGGCCACCGAGACGAAGGGGAGCACCCTGGGGTCCATCCCCCTGACCGGGGCGTTGACGGCGTTGGTGATCTTCTTGTCCAGGAGGAACATCTTGACCGCTTCAGCCATCTCCACCGACACCTTCTCCTGCGCCTCCTTGGTTGACGCGCCGAGGTGGGGAGTGAGGACGGCGTTGTCCAAGGTCAGCAGCCTGGAGCCGGTGGGCGGCTCATGCTCGTACACGTCCAGGGCTGCGCCTGCGATCTTCTTATCGTGCAGCGCATCGTACAGCGCCTCCTCGTCGATCAGCTCGCCCCGGGCGACGTTCACTATGAGAGCGTTGGGCTTCATCTTGGCGATGAGCTCCCGGCTGATGAGGTGATGAGTGGTCGGGGTCAACGCGGCATGGATGGTGATGATATCCGCCTCCTCCACCAGCTGCTCGAGGGACATGAGGCGCACGCCCAGCTTCACCGCCGCCTCGGGCGGTATGTACGGGTCGAAGCCGATGAGCTTCATCTGGAAGCTCTTGGCTCTCTTGGCCACCTCGCCGCCCACGCGGCCCAGGCCCACGATGCCTAGGGTCTTGCCGTTCAGCTCGATCCCGGTGAACTTGGAGCGCTTCCATTCACCCTTCTTCAGGGACGCGTCGGCCCACACGATGTTCCTGGCCAGGGAGAGCATCATGGCCATGGTGTGCTCGGCGGCCGAGATGATGTTGGCCGCCGGGGTGTTCATGACCAGTATGCCGCGGCGAGTGGCCGCCTTGACATCCACGTTGTCCACGCCCACGCCGGCCCGGCCGATCACCTTCAGGTTCTTCCCCGCCTCCACCACGTCGGCGGTGACCTTGGTGCCGGAGCGGATGACCAGCGCGTCATAGTCACCCAGGATGCTCAGCAGCTCCTCGTGGGGGATGTTCGGCCGCACGTCCACCTGGACCTGCCCGCCCTTGCGCAGCATCTCCAGGCCTTCTTCCGATAGGGGGTCAGTTACCAGCAGTTTGAACATTACATTGCCTCCATAACTTCGTCCATGGCCTCCAGGAGGCCCTTGATCTCGTCCACGGTCAGATCGCCCATGTGGCCGATCCGGAAGGTGCTTTCTTTGATGGCGCCATAGCCGTTCGAGATCTCGTAGCCCTTCTCCTTCAACCCCTTGTTGAGCTTGGAGAAATCGAGGCCCTTGCGGTCGATGACGGTTATGGTGTCAGAGTAGTAGCCGGGCTCGGCGAAGAGGCCCAGGCGCTCGCTGGCCCAGGCACGGACCAGGTCACCCATCTCGCGGTGCCTCCGGTACCGGGCCTGCACCCCCTCCTCGAGGATGCGGTCCAGCTGGAAGTCGAGAGCGTACAGCAGGGAGACCGGGGGAGTGGTCAGGGAATAGTACTTGTCCGCCATCTTCTTCATCTGCAGCAGGTCGAAGTAGTAGCCGCGGGCGGGCACCTCCTTCGCCTTCTCCAGCAGGCGTTCGGACAGGAACATAATGGCCAGGCCCGGCGGGAGCGCCAGGGCCTTCTGGGTGCCGAACACCAGGGCGTCGATGCCGAGGTCCTTTATCCTCAGGTCGGAGCCGTACACGGCGGTGACGCCGTCGACGAACACCAAGGGGTCGTGTTCCTCCCTGGCCGCCTTCGCGATGTCCTTGATAGGATTGAGGACGCCGGTGCTGGACTCGTTGGCGACAACCGTGATGGCCTCCACCGAGGCGTCCAGGTGCGGCAGCACGTCGTCCGGCCGGAGGGCCCTGCCCCACTCGCCGTTCACCTTAACGACCTGCTTCCCGTTCTCCTCCCCGATGCTCTGCCAGCGATCGCCGAAGGAGCCGTTGGATAGTCCCAACATCTTGTTCTTGACGCCATTGCGAACGCACGCTTCCAGCAGTCCGGACGCCGAGGAAGGCGACATGATGATCTGCATGTCCGTATCGAGGGTCTTGTGGAGCTTCTCCACGATACCTTCCTGCAGTTTTTCGTAATCCTTGCTCCGATGCGTGATCATCGGCCGGGTCATGGCGTCGAGGACCTCCTTGCGGACCTCGACCGGACCTACGGTGAACAATGTGCGTTTCACAGACATCCCCCAAGATACTCTCGGCCGCTCAGGCCAGGAGAGGGGGGGACGTCTGCAGGCGTCCTCCGCATCCGCTTCCCGAACCACAAGCGACCTGAACCATGCCCGGCATGTGGCCTGTCCCGGAGCTGTATAAAAAAACCGGTGCGACAGACGTTGCAGCTTCCAGCATGATATTTCACGGTAACATGGAGTAGCGAATATAAACCTTGCTGTGTCTGCGCATCGCAGGGCCTCCGCGCCTCAGCAAGCGCCGCCCGTGGAGCGAACCTCACCCATTAGACGTTGATGATCGAGCCTGCAGACCCATGGCGGGCGAGGGCCCGGGCGTCGCCTTGCTCCATTGGGCTCTCGCCGATGATCTGCCGATCAGGCCTTCTTCAGGCCCTCAAGGGCCTTGCGGTCCCGCGCCAGGGCGTCGCCGATGCTCTCGATCGGTATCGATTCGATGCCGAACACGGCCGAGCTGGGAAGGGAGGTCAGGATGTCGTCCAACTCCTCTTCCGACGACACGGAGAAGATGAAGGCGGCGGACCTCTGCCCCTCGAAGAAGCCTCCCCTGATCATGCCCTTCTTCTCCATCTTCTCCAGCTCCTCTATGCTAGGTACGATGAGCTTCTCGAGAATAACCCTGTTCTCCTCTACCGTCTCCCCTATGCCCTCTTCAGAGAGCTTCATCAGCACCAGGAAGTCCATGATATCGCCCCCCTTATCACAATGAGAAGATAAAGTCACCTGGGGACATTGATGCCCGCCGCCGCCCTGACCCCATCGACTATGCGCCGGTCCCGGTCCAGCGCCGAGCCGATCGACTGCAGGGGCGCGATCTCGATATCATAGACGTTCATGATCGGAAGGGACGCCAGGACCTTGTCCAGCTCCATGTCGTCCTCCACGTTGAAGATGAACATCCCGCCGGTCTGTCCAACGAAGAACCCGCCGGTCACCTTTCCCTCCCGCTCCATGCGCTCCATCGTCTCCAGGGACGGGATCACCTGGTCGACCAGCATGAAGGCCGCTTCCTCGGAGGAGCCGCCATACGATTCCTCACGGAGCTTGATGATCACAAGGAACCTCTCAGACATATGGCTCAGTTGGAAGCGTCGGCCATTTTACTTTTTCCCTGGACCGGACGGACCATCGCCTGAGGGGCATAGAAAAGTGCCGGAAGGGATCGGAATCAATCTGGAGGATTGAAGTGCGAGCATGTCACCAGCCCCCTTCCGGGCGAATTGTGACATCAAGTAGCAACTATTTAACATGTGGAGCCTGAACCGTCGGCATATTTGGATATAGGATAATGGGTGCTAGAAGCGTAGTGACAAGGATGAAGGGAAACGGAATCCGCAGCGGGACCCCGCGTCCATGCCGACACGATGGCCGCCCGGTCACGCCGGACCGGCCTCCGCCTCCTCCACCGCCCCGCTCTCCTTGTCCATCCACCAGACCGCGGCCAGCGTGATTGCCGACAGCGGCAGGGCGATGACCATGGGGTCCATCACCTGCCACGGCATGCCCAGGAGGGCGGGCCGGCCGAACAGGGACTGGCTTATGCCCAGGACGCTCGACTCCTTGATGTGGACGAAGGCCGTCCAGGCGAACCATGACACCGCTCCCACGACCACGGAGGCCTTGGCCGCCCTGGCGGACAGGCGCTTGCTGAACAGCGCGTGCACGAAAGCGGGCATGAACGCCGCGGCGCACAGCCCCATGAACATGGCGGTGGCGCGCATGATGATGCTCTCGTCCATGGCCAGGGCACAGCCGAAGCTGATCACCAGCATGATCAGGGTGCCGGCGCGGTTGGCCCTCAAGGAGGGCGGGCTGAGCTTGTTCGATCTGTCCCTCCACTTCCTGACGTACCTCCACAGGTCGAAGCCAGCGGTGGTGCCCATGGTGTGCAGGATGGCGCTGAGCGTGCTCATGGCGGCCGACAGCAGGACCAGCATGAACACCACCACGAACATCTCGGGCATCGACTGATTGATGAAGGTGGGCATGATGAGATCGGAGTTGCCGTTGGGCATGGCGCCCAGGGCCGTGGTGCCCGCGGTATTCCAGAAGTACAGGTTGGTCAGCGGGCCCACGGTGTAGGCAGCTCCGGTGGTCACCAGGATGAACAGGCCGCCCAGCGGGATGGCCCGGTTGAGCGCCTTGGTGTCGTCGGCGGTCATGAACCTGACCACCAGCTGCGGCTGCGCCAGAACGCCCAGGCCCACGCCCATGATGATGGTGGTGATCAACACCAGCCAGAACTCGGAGCCCACCTCGGGCATCGACGTCCATCCGGTGAAGCCTCGGCTGACCATGCCCTCCAGCATCTCGGCCGGCATCTGGGAAGGCAGCGCGGTGAGATCGCTCAACGCCTGGGTCGGCCCGCCCAGCATCGAGAACGTCAGGAGCATCAGGGTCGCCATCCCCAGGATCATGATGAGTCCCTGCATGGCATCGGTGTACATCACCGCCTTGAGACCGCCGAAGATGACGTAGGCAGAGGTGAATATGGCGAAGACAGTCAGGGCGACCGAGTAGTCGATGGCGAGGGCCGCCTCCATGAAGCGGGAGCCGCCGATCATCACCGCCGCGGCGTAGAGCGGCATGACGGTTAGGATCAGGGCGGCGGTGGAGTACTGCATGAAGGGCGAGCCGAACCGCTTGCCCAGCAGGTCAGGGAACGTTGCCGCACGGAGCTTCTGCCCCAGCGCCCTGGTGGGCTTTCCGAAAACGATGAATGCGAGAAGCACGCCGACCGCGATGTTGAGGAAGGCCAGCCAGATGAGCCCGGTGCCGTATACGGCGGCCGTTCCGCCGAACCCGACGATGGCGGAGGTGCTTATGAAGGTAGCGCCGTAGGATATGCCGATGACCCACGGGTGGATCTTTCGGCCGGCCAGCATGAAGTCCTCGGACGCCTTGGTGCGTTTGTACCCGAGGTAGCCAAGGTAGAGGACCACCGACAGATATATGGCGGTAAAGGCCCAGAACAGCGGGCTTCCCATTAGTCCGGCCATCTCAGTCCGCCTCGTTCCGGTTTTTCCAGCCATACACCATGCACGCCACCGCTGAACCGATGAGCATCACATAGGCAAGTACGATCTGGGGGTCCTCTAATCCTAACATGATAAGGCTTCCTGTTCTGAGCGCTGGCCGCGGTGGCCGGACGCCCGCTCCGGCGTGGCAATGGGCTACGCATATTTTAATTGTGCCATGCTAGCAAGACGCAAGGTAGCACGTATCACGGCCTTCCGTCAGGTGAACTGGGAGATCTCCAGCAGCCTCGCGCCTTTTGCCAGCAGCCTCTCCGCCGCCGCGTCGGGGTCCTCGACCCTCAGGATGAGGACGGCGCATCTCTTCCCCGAGTAGGCGTAGGAGTACTCGATGTTGATGCCCGCCTCGGCCAGCGCGCTCACCGCCTCGTACAGTCCGCCCGGGCGGTCCTCCATCTCCACCGCCAGGACGTCAGTGTATCGCACCGTCATCCCCAGGGAAGACAACTTCTTGAACGCCCTTTCCGGGTGGTCCACCAGGGCCCTGATGACCCCGTAGCCGGCGCCCTCGGCGATGGAGAAGGCATAGATGCTCACGTCCTCGTCCATCATGGCCCTGGCCATCGCGGCCAGCCGGCCCGGCCGGTTCTCCGAGAATATCGATAGCTGTTTGATCCGGTACTTCTCGTACATCAGAACTCCCTCCTGTCCACCACCCTCTTGGCCTTGCCCTCGAAGCGCTGCAGGGTATCGGGCTCCACCAGCTCCACCGCCGCCCCTATGTTGAGGGCCCCGCGGAGACGGTAGGCGATCCTCTCCCTGAGCTCCATCAGCTGGATGATGTTGTCGGTGAACGCCTCCTTCTTCAGCTCCACCCGGACCAGCATGGTGTCCAGCTCGCCCTTGCGGTCCACCTCGATCTGGAAGTGCTCCCCCACCTCGGGGATGCCCATGAGGGTGTGCTCCACCTGGGACGGGAAGACGTTGATGCCGCGGATGATGAGCATGTCGTCCACCCGGCCGAAGATGCGCCTTATCCTCGGATGGGTCCGGCCGCAGCCGCAGGGCTCGGTGTTGATCTCGGTGATGTCGCCGACGCGGTAGCGTATCATCGGCAGCGCCTCCTTCTGCAGCATGGTGAGGACCAGCTCCCCCCTCTCTCCGGGCGCGACCCTTTCGCCAGTCTCCTGGTCCAGGACCTCGGCGTAGGCGATGTCCCCCCACAGGTGGATGCCGTCCTGCTCGGAGCACTCGGTGAACATGGGGCCGTACATCTCCGAGCTGCCGTAGCAGTTGATCCCCTTCACGCCGAGCCGGTCCCTTATGCGGTCCCTCATCTTGGTGGACCATGGCTCGCCTCCCAGCAGCCCCACCCTCAGCTTGGTGTCGTTCTTTATGCTGACTCCCATCTTCTCGGCCACCTCGCCGAGATGGAGAAGGTAGGAAGGGGTGGCGGCCATGGCCGTGACCCCCAGGTCCTGGATGAGCTCGATCTGGCGTTCGGTGTTGCCGGTCGACGCCGGCACCACGGCCGCCCCGATGCGCTCGCTCGCGTAGTGGAACCCCAGGCCCCCGGAGAACAGCCCGTAGGTGTTGGACACCTGGATCACGTCATCGGGCCCCAGCCCGATGGACGTCAGACCTCGGGCCAGCGATTCGGCCCACGTCTCGATGTCCTTCTTGGTGTAGCACACCACGGTGGGCTTGCCGGTCGTTCCGGAGGAGGCGTGGAAGCGCACTATGTCCCTCCGGGGCACCGACAGCATGCCCTCCGGATAGTTGTCCCGCAGGTCCTGCTTATGCACGAAAGGCAGCTTGACGATGTCCTGCATGGAGCGGATGTCGTCCGGGAGGACCTTCGCCTCGCGCATGCGGGCATGATAGAAGGGGGAGGAGGAATAGAGCCTGGTGACCTGGGACTTTAGAAGCCTGTACTGCAGTTCGTCCAACTCTTCCTGGGATATTGTTTCCATATGTTCGTCCAGATATGCCATCTCATTTCTCCTTTGACGGCCGTGGGGCGGCCGCGTCCCTCGCTGGAGACCACTGGACGCCCCGGGTAGTGTGACAGGTGATAGCACGGTATGATATGAGCTTTGGCACATGGCGGCAGGGCGCCGACCTCTACTTTTAATTCGTGGTGGTATATATGCACCCTCATGGTGAGCAAGATAGACCATCTCTACGCCATGCTAGACGACTTGGATGACGACCTCTCGGCCATGCAGGAAGACCTCGAGGTGGCGATCGAGCTTCTTTCCGAGGGAGAGGCCAAGAAGGTCAAGATCATCCTCGAGGAGATGAGCGCCTTCCTGCTCGATTTCCTGGAGCCCGAGGAATGCGACGACGAGGAGTGCGAGTGCTTCGTCATCGAAGAGGGCATGGAGGATGAGGAGGAGGCAGAGGAAGAGCCTGCTCCCAAGAAGGCTGCCCCCAAGGCCCCGGCCAAGGGCGCCAAGAAGCCGGCCGCCAAGGCCCCGGCCAAGAAGGCCGCTCCCAAGAAGGCAAAGAAGTAGCCTCAAACCCCTTAGCTCATTTTTCCCAGCTCAGATGGAGCACGCGCCCGAACGGCAGGCGGGGAGCACCGACTCCACGATGGCGGCCGCCCGGTCCACATCCTCGGCGGTGATGCCGCGGTGGGTGACGAAGCGGACAGTGGCCTCTCCGAACTTGGAGACCAGCAGGCCCTTCCCCTTGGCTCTGGACACGAACTCGTCGGAGGTCATGCCGGTGGCCGAGATGTCGGCCACCACGATGTTGGTCTGGACCGAATCGCGGTCGATGACGATCTCGTCCAGGACCTCTAGGTGGTCGACCAGGCGGCGGGCGTTGGCGTGGTCCTCGGCCAGGCGGGGCACCATGGTGTTGAGCGCCACTATGCCCGGGGCGGCGATGACGCCGGCCTGCCTCATGCCTCCCCCCACCATCTTGCGGTTCTTGCGGGCGGCATCGATGAACTCATGGGAGCCGACCAG
Source organism: Methanomassiliicoccus sp. UBA386 (assembly GCA_002498285.1). GTDB lineage: Archaea > Thermoplasmatota > Thermoplasmata > Methanomassiliicoccales > Methanomassiliicoccaceae > DTU008. The sequence goes on from DAGU01000085.1 coordinate 57,529, forward strand.
CAGCGAGCCGACGGGGCAGCTCAGCCCCTTGGACAGGCAGAACTGGATGGAATCGACATGGCGCATGTAGGCGGACACCGGAACGTCCAGGGCCACCGCGGCGTTGAATATCCGGGCGCCGTCGATGTGGACCTTCAT
>DAGU01000085.1:57910-58074 GCA_002498285.1 Methanomassiliicoccus sp. UBA386
AGGTCCCGCCCCCTCGCGGCCCGCCGGACCTGGTCGCCCGTGAACCTGCCGTGGTCGCCCTTGATGAGCCTCGGCACCAGTCCGGCCACCGAGGCCATGTTGCCGACCTCGTAATAGTAGATGTGCGCCTCCGATTCCACCAGGACCTCGTCGCCGCGGCGGCA
>DAGU01000085.1:58282-59962 GCA_002498285.1 Methanomassiliicoccus sp. UBA386
CCTGGAGCTCGTTGACGGTGGGGTCCTCTCCCGAAACGTCGTCCCCCAACCGCGCCTGCATTATCGATTCCAGCATCTCTTGGGTGGGCAGCGTTACAGTGTCGCTCCTAAGGTCGATGACGTTCATGGGGACCCCTCTATCGTGGCGGATGGGACCTCCTGGCCCAATAATAAGGATTTCTACTCCCCCGTCGTCAGAAGGCGGACCTAGGGATGAAAGAGAAATATATCCCGAGGGGGGTTCACCGACCATGAAGAGACAGCTCCTTGATATTCTGGCCTGCCCGGCCTGCCGGCATCATCCCCTTGAACTGAAGGAAACAAGAACGGAGGGAGGGGAGATCGAGGAGGGCTCGCTCACCTGCCCCCGCTGCCACGCCACGTATCCGATCTCGGGCGGCATACCCGACATGCTGCCGCCGCAGGACCGCTAGGCGTTAGCTCCTGTGGCATCGAGACATCAGGCCTACAGCTTGGCCAAGGCGTCCTTTATGCGGCTCATGCCGTCCACGATGTCCTTGCGGGAGCAGGCGTATGAGATGCGTATCCTGCCCTCTCCCGACGGCCCGAACACCGAGCCGGGCGTGACCGCCACGTGCGCCTCCTCCAGCAGGTAGGCGGCCATGTCCACCGAGGACATCTTGTGGTCGAAGGTAGGGAACAGGTAGAACGCCCCGTGAGGGGTGTTGCAGTTCAGCGTGGGTATCTCGGCCAGGCATCTCATGACGAGCTCGCGCCGGGCGCGGAACTCATCTACCATGTCGGCCACCGACCCCTGGGGGCCGTTCAGCGCCTCCACCACCGCCTCCTGCACGAAGGAGACGCAGCACGTCAGGGAATGCGTCTGCAGGGTGTTGAGGTGCTTTATCACAGAAACGGGAGCAACGGCCCAGCCCAGCCTCCAGCCGGTCATGGCATATGATTTGGAGACCCCGTTCACGGTGATGGTGCGGTCGAACATCCCGTCCAGGGAGGCGATGGAGGTGTGCTCCCCCTCGAATATGATCCGCTCGTACACCTCGTCGCTCAACACCATGAGGTCATGGTCCTTGGCGAGATCGGCAATGCCCCGGATCTCCTCCCTGTTCATGACCGCCCCGGTGGGGTTGCACGGCGTGTTCAGCACGATCATCCTGGTCTTGGGGCCGATGGCCTCGGCGACCGCCTCTGGGGTCATGCGGAACTCTGTCCCCGACTGCGAGCTCACGTACCTTGGCACTCCGCCGGCCAGCCGTACGCAGGCCTCGTAGGTGCCCCAGCAGGGGTCGGGCAGAATGACCTCGTCCCCCTCGTCCACCAGGGAGAGCATGCCCATGAAGATGGCCTGCTTGGCCGGAGTGATGATTACGTTGGCCGGGGCGCATGGGATCCCGTTCTGGGCCCGGGAGCGTTCAGCCACCGCCCTGCGCAGCTCCGGTATCCCCGCCGATGGGGTATAATGAGTGAAATGACGGTCCAGGGAGGCCTTGCAGGCATCGGTGATATTGTCCGGCGTTGAGAAGTCCGGCTCCCCCATGGAGAATGAGATTATGTCGTTGATGCCGTCCTGCTTCAGCTTGCTCACGATATTGGCGATCCTTACGGTCCCTGATTCGGGCACACTGTCCATGCGCTTGGCGGCCATCGGTCCTGGCATGACAAGGGTATGTAATAAATTCTTTGTGCTCCGCTTTTCCGTGG
>DAGU01000085.1:60110-60439 GCA_002498285.1 Methanomassiliicoccus sp. UBA386
GCTGGAACGCTGCGGCCCTCACAGCTCCATCCTCATCCCGGTGCTCATCCTCACCAGACGCCCTCCCAGCCTTTCCCCCAGGAGGGCCATGGCGCCCTCCCCGGTGCAGTGGCCGGTGACCACTCGAGCGCGCTCATGACCGGCCAGCGCCCGGAGGAGCGCCTCGACCCCTTCCTCGTCCACGGCCGGTCCGCCGGGCCCCTTGCCGTCCAGCAGATGGAGCCCGCCCACTACTGCCTTTAGAGAACGCCCGGGGAAGCGCTCCTGGGCCGCGAGGAGCATGTTGGCGATGCCGGAATGCCCGCAGCCGGTGATGACCGTCATGCCGT
>DAGU01000085.1:60778-61105 GCA_002498285.1 Methanomassiliicoccus sp. UBA386
ACGGGAGCGGCGCGGTTCATCTCCAGGAAGCGCGCCAGGCCCCCGCCGTGATCATAGTGGCCGTGGGAGATGATCACCAGGGCGGCGGCCGAGAGATCCACGCCAAGGCGTTCGGCATTTTGAGCGAAGCGGGACGTCTGGCCCAGGTCGAACAGGAACCTCGTCCCGTTGGCCTCGACGTGAAGGGAGAGGCCGTGCTCATGCAGGAGGCCAAGCCCGGGGGAGTCGTCGACGAGGACGGTCAGTTGCATCGGTCGCAGGCGAGCGCCGTCGCCGGACATATAGCGATCGGCGGACGCGGCGTCCATGGTCACGTTGACGCTCCCA
>DAGU01000085.1:61276-61468 GCA_002498285.1 Methanomassiliicoccus sp. UBA386
TCTAGCCTACGTTCGGTAACTTAGAAAAACCTAAAATACAGCAGGGGGTTAACCAGCCCGGTGAGTAGAGATGCCCTTCGAACTGGATATGACCAAGCTCCGCTGCGGGAATGACCTAGTGAAGAGAGGGTTCGCCAAGATGCAGCAGGGGGGCGTGGTCATGGACGTCACCAATGCAGAGCAGGCGAGCAT
>DAGU01000085.1:61676-67056 GCA_002498285.1 Methanomassiliicoccus sp. UBA386
GGGGTGGCCCGCATGTCCGACCCTGCCATGATCGAGCAGATCATCGACGCGGTCAGCATACCGGTGATGGCCAAGTGCCGCATCGGCCACATCGTCGAGGCGCAGGTCCTGCAGTCCCTCGGCGTGGACATGATCGACGAGTCGGAGGTCCTTACGCCGGCCGATCCGTTCTACCACGTGATCAAGAAGGACTTCACCGTTCCCTTCGTGTGCGGCGCCAGGAACCTGGGCGAGGCGCTCCGGCGCATCGACGAGGGCGCGGCCATGGTCCGCACCAAGGGCGAGGCGGGCACCGGCGACGTCATCGAGGCGGTCCGCCACCAGAGGACCATCATGGCCAAGGTCCGCGAGCTGAAGGGCAAGGATGAGGCCGAGCTCATGGCCATTGCCCGGGAGATCGAGGCGCCGTTCTACCTGGTCGAGGAGGTGGCCCGCATACAGAGGATCCCTGTGGTCAACTACGCCGCGGGGGGCATCGCCACTCCGGCCGACGCCGCCCTCATGATGCAGCTCGGATCCGACGGCGTGTTCGTCGGCTCGGGCATCTTTAAATCGGCCGATCCCGGACCTCGGGCCAAGGCCATCGTGGAGGCGGTCGCCCACTTCGACGACCCGAAGGTCATCGCCGAGGTATCGAAGGGACTGGGGGCCGCCATGAGGGGCATCGATGCGGCTTCCATCGCTCCCGAGGAGCGCCTGCAGGGCCGAGGCTGGTAAGTTCCTTCCTGAGGGAGCGGCGGACGGCCGGGGCCTCGGGCCGTCCGCGCCTCAGGCGGCCTTGCTCCCCTAGGCGCGCACCAGCGCTTTCTGCGTCCGCATCTCGCGGACCTGATGGTTGCGTATCTCCACCTTTCCTATCACAAGGTCTCCAAGGAGCTCGACGGCCTTTGGGACCACATCCCTCTGGCTGTTCAGCATAGACCGCTCGGAGTCCCACATGGTGATGAAGGTGACCCTGTCGGGGTCGTCTGTTGGCAGGAGCGTCAACATGCCTTCGAAGCCCTCGGCTGGCTGCTTGCCGAAGTCGTCGATGATCTCGATCGCTTCCTCCTTCCGCCCTGGCCTTATCCTTACGGTCAACAATCGAGCGTAGCTCAACCTATCACCGCAATGACCTGGCATCCCTTAGTATCTAGATTTTGCGAAACCGGTTCGATGCCCCGGCGGGGGCCTTCGCCAGGCGACTTTTATAGAACGGGCACGGCCGACGATCCTAGCGCGGCCGATGGATCTTGGACGCCGCGCACAACACCTCGGACACCACCGCCGGCACGGTCAGAAGCTCCTTGCCAAGCGATATGGCGACGTCGGCCAGCTCGTACACTGGCCCGCGGTAGTCGCCGCATGGGAACGCCCCCACCACCACCGCAAGGTCCTCATGCTCGCTCATGACGCCGGCCAGCTGAACGTCCTCGCCGTCCGGGCTCATGGCGACGACCGGAACGTCCAGTCGGTCAAGCAGGGAGCGCAACGTCATTCCTATAGCCTTATACCCATCAACATCGCGCCCGTCGAGCAGACGGCCCATGAGCATGAGGAACTCCACCTGGTTGGGCGGCACCCGGGCCGACGCCTCGACCTCGATGACCATGTCGTCCCTGGTATGAACATAGGTGCGCAGCATTCCCGCCCGGTTGAGGCGCGAGCCCTGGCACAGGGACAGCGCCTGATGCACGATGTCGGGCCTTCCGCGGCGCCGGCCGTCGGGAAGGGCGTCCGCCAGCTCACGGTGGAAATAAGCGTCCAGGACCGGGATGTCCGTGCCGGCGCGCGCTGGCACCGGAACGAGCTCCAGCTCCGCCTCGGCAAGGATCAGGTGCAGCATCACGACAGGACCCGGTCCAGCTTGCCCGCCCTGGCCGCATCCTTGATCTCCCGGGCGATGCGCTGCCCCGTGCTCATGCCTGGCTCCACCAGGTCATAGTAGGGGGAGCCGCTGACGAAGGGGTTCGTTCCCGCCACGATGCGGCAGGAGATCTCGAACACCTTGAAGTCCAGCTTGTCGGTGACGATGCTCTCCAGGCAGAACGGGCCGATGAGGCCGCCGAACAGCTCGTAGCTCTTCAGGATGACGTTCTCGCCCATCTCCAGCACCTTGCTGAGCAGCGACTCACGGATGACCACTGGTATGTTCCCGGTGACCACCAGGGAGGGGAACATGCCGTGCTTCTTCAGCTCCTCCGTCGCCCCGAGCTTGTACAGCTCGTCGATGTTGGACTCGTCCCTGCGGTCCATGGACATGAGCTCCAGCGAGCCTTCCCCCACGCGATATCCCTGGGTGCGGAGGGGCGAATAGAAGTAATGCAGATAATAGCGCGTCCCCAGGATGTACTCCTGGATAGTGTACGACTCCTGGCTTAGGTCGATGCCCATCTTGAACTCCATATAGTCCTTGGCGATGAAGAAGCCCCTGCCGCCCTTGGCGCCGTTGTACTTGACCAGGACCGGTTCCTTGATGTCCTTGGCGTCCGGAATGCGCCGGGGCATATGTATGCCAGCGGACTCCAGCCACTGGCGCTGGGTGTCGCGGTCCTCCTCCCACTTCAGCACCGCCCGGTTGCCGAAGGTGGGGACCTCCATCCTCTCGAACCTGTCCGTGCCCATGTATTCCACGAAGGAGCCATGGGGCACGATGATGACGTTGCGCTCCCTCAGCTCCTCGGCGCGGTCCACGAATTCGTCGTAGGAGTCGAAGTGCAGGAACTCGTCCGGCTTGGCCAGAGGGAAGGCGTCGTAGAACTTCACCTTCTGGTTGACATGGATGCCAAGGGTCTTGAACCCCTCCTTCTTGGCTCCATTGAATATCTGCAGTGAGGAATGAGAACAGAGGGTCGCTATGGTAAGGTCTTCGGGATCGTAGTCCTTGAGGATCTCTTCGATCCTTCTCTTTGGAACCATAACATATGATTTTGAAACTCTCTCATAAATCTTTCTGCCTTACGGTGTCGGGATAGGCTCGGTGAGCTGTATTCCAAACTGATAGGCCGCCCAGTAAACTATCGCCGCCCGAGTGATGCCGGCCAGGAAGTTGGTCAGGGCGAAGTGCTGCAGGTTCATGACCCCCTTCTGGTTGAAAACCGCGAAGATGTAGATGGGCACGGTGTCCACCATAAGGGGTATGCTGAGAATGAGATAAAGTCCGAAGTAGCGGGTCTTGGCCACGAACCGCTGCATCAGATTGGTGAACCCTCGGACTATCCTCCATTTGGAGGTGATGCGGTCAAGGGGGCTCTCCAGCTTATCGCCTAGCTTGAACACCAGCGACGCGCCCGCCGCCTTGCCGAGCCCCAGTACGAGCGCCTTGAGGGCCAGAGGCGTGGTCGGGCTCAGGAACAGGCCGGCCTCCACCGGTATCGGCAGTATGATGGTGGCGGCGAGCGTGTAAATGAAGAAGACTATGCTGTAGAGGATGGGATCGTGAGATATGTTGATCAGGAAATCCATCAACCCCGACAGCACCATGGTGACTCCTGATTTAGCAGTAGGTTGATAAAACAAGCGGTCCGATTCAGCATGAGAACCCCGCTGCTCCTGCGCCGGCAGGGGGCGGCGAGCGGCATGCGATCGGTATCCAGAATTTTTTGCGGTGAGGAATATTTTTAAGTGGGATAGCTGATTAACCCCCAGGGATTCATATGGCGCCGAAGGGAAATGCAGACAAGGGCGATTGGTTCGCCGACCTGGACGCCGAGCTGGAGGAAAAGACCCAGAACATCGTAAAGGATGTAGAGGAGCTCAACGCCCAGCGCGGAAAGGTCAACCGGACGCTTATAGAGGACTTTGCCAGGATACAGGCCAGGTTCGGAAAGATCGATGTTCATCTAACCATGGAGCCGACCAGGAGCGTGTTCTCCGAGCCGACCTCCATTCCCGAGAAGTACGCTATGAGAGAGGACTTCGACTACGCCGGGGTCAAGAACATTCAGCTGGTCGACCGCACCCAAGAGCAGGGCCGCATGGGCGACTCCCTGAAGGCGTGGTACTATAACGACGAGCTTACGATGCGCCTCCGCATGGTGTTCGAGTACTGCGAGGGCGAGCACTACTACAAGTATGCCGGCTGGAAGAGGATGTTCGGCCAGTTCGTCATCTACGATATGCCCCTGGGCGAGGTGGACATGGACGAGCTGCACGAGGCCCTCGGAGAGGTCGTGAAGGCGTGGTACGAGAGCCACCTCCGCCGGAACCGTGAGCTGCTGATCTCCGCCCTCAAGGAAAGGTTCGAGAAGGGCGAGACCTTCACCGAGTGAGGAGGACCGCTTTTCCGGTCAGGCGTCCGCGCCTTAACGGCAACGGAGGCCTGACCTCCCCCGACCATTGCCCTCGGGACGCGCCTAACGTCCCGGGAAGGAATGGAGGCAATTGACGATGCAGCGCCCGCAGGCCTTCTCCGGCTTCGAGCCGTCCCCGATGAGCGCCGCCTCGTACCGGCCACACTTGGCCCAGTCCATGATCTCATCCCTGCTTGACGGATGCTCCGGGAAGGAGGAGCGCTTCAGCGAACGGGTGGGGCAGCGATCTATGCAGGCGGTGCAGTCTCCGCATTGATTCACGGGAATTTTGCCCGGCCCCGCCACCGGCATATCGGTCAGCACCGTTCCCAACCTCACCCGGGGGCCGAACCTCTCGGTGATGAGAAGCCCGTTCCTTCCGATCCATCCCAGCCCGGCGCGGAGCGCCACGGCCTTGTGGGATATCGGACCTAGTAGTTCCTCGGGAACGACCCTCTGCGCCGGATCGACCGTCCGGGCCTGGAATCCGGCTTCCTGCAGCAGGGCGGCGATGGATGCGGAGGCCTGCTTCAGGCACTTGTTGTTCTGCTTATAGGCCTCCCTGAGACGGATGCTGGGGGACCCCTCGGCGCTCCTGACGGCGTCCTCAGGCATCTCCACCGCGAGGGATATCGCGCTTCGGAAGCCGAGCGTTGAAGGGTCGCCCACGGGCAAGCCCTTCAGGGAGCCGAGGTCGGCAAAGCCGACCAGCGCCACGCCCGCATCGGCGGCCGCCCCTTCTATGGCGGTGCGCAGTTCAACGGTGAGGCCCGTGCTCGCATCGATAACATTGGTCATTGAACAATGAACACCATATGAGGTATCATATGATTGCGCCGAATCGGCGAGGAAACGCGCCGACGTCCGAAAAATAAGAGAACGCCGGATCACTCCGGCAGATCGTTCAGTCGGGCGCGGACCTCTTCCAGCTCCGCCTTCAGGGACCTTGCCAGGTCCTCCAGGCTGGCCCTGTCGCTGGTCGTTTCGGGCGAGGGCTCCGACCGTTCGGCCCACGGACCATACAGCCAGCTGGCCCTTCCCCTCATGCGGCGAGGGCGCCCGCATCCTCGGCCGGCCCTCCCCCTTCCCAGGCCCCGGTACGCGCCCCC
>DAGU01000085.1:67157-78360 GCA_002498285.1 Methanomassiliicoccus sp. UBA386
GTGTACTGGCTCCTTCACAACATCCTGCTCCTCTTCCCGTCCTGGGGCCTTCGCCCCTGGGCCCGGTCCTATCACATCTTGGCATCTTCTTGGTCTCCTTTGTTTCCATTTCCTGTTGAGCTTTCAGAACGGGCCCCTCCCACCATCCGTATGGCATGACCGTTCACCAGCGCGTGAGCGATCTTCCAACGGGCTGAAGCCAGGTCGCTCCAGAAACTTCTCCTGGATATCCCCATACGGGTCGCCGCCTGCTCCTGGGTGAGCCTCTCTAGGTCGATCAACCTGATCGCCTCCAGCTCGACGTAGGACAGTTCCACGACCTCCGCCGACGGCGGTTTGGCCCCTGCTGGCTCGTAGTAGGTAACGACAGGAATGTTCTCTATGCGCCTGGCGCACCGGTATCGGCCTCGTCTGCATCTCACATTGTTGCGAACGTGAGCAATAGTATATGTATTTTTTGCTCAATTGAGCAATTAAAACAGAACCGCCCCCGCCGGATGGCTGCCGCCTCGAGCCGTCAGCCGGAGGGTCCGGGAAGCTGCAGGCGAGAGGAGCGCAATCTTCACTTTCGGACCACCGGGTAATATCCTTTTAATAACAAAGGCGTTAGGAGACACAGGAACTCATCAAGCGAGGTTAGGACATGATGAACAAGGAAGAGCTCGCACCCCATGTGAAAGAGATCGCCAGGGTGCTGGAAGGAAGAGCGAAGGAACAGGATATCGAGCGCGACCTGGATAATTATCTCAACGTCTACCGCATGTCCCTGGAGGCGTCGAGGCGCCATATCGTGCGCAAGTACGGCGGCGACCCCAACGCCCTGACCAAGGGCGACAGGAAGTCCCTGGCGAACCTTGGCCTGAACGAGGGGAGCGTTGACGTCCTGGGACGCGTGATGTCGTCGACCACCAGGGAGATCACCGTCTCCGGACAGCCCAAGACCATACAGAGCGGGGTTCTGGCCGACGAGGCAGGCGCCACGATAAGATTCACGGTCTGGGACCTCACCAAGGCAGACCTCAAGCCGGACACCAACTATCTTATCCGCTACGCCTACACCAGGGAATGGAACGGGCAGCCCGAGCTCCATCTGGGGAACCGCGTGGTGGTCGAGGAGCGCCCCCAGGAGGAGGTCGTCGTTCCGGAGGGGGTCAGCGTGCCCTCCTCCGGCGGACGTTCCGCTCCCCAGACCGTCAAGGTCAGCGGGCTCCGGGACACTATGAACAACGTCACCATCACCGGGCGGATCCTCTCCATGAAGAGCCGCGAGGTCGACACCCCCTCGGGCAAGAAGACGATGTTCAGCGGCATCCTGGGCGACGAGACCGGGCGGGTGGAGTACACCGCGTGGGAGGATTTCAAGCTCCGCGAGGGAGAGGTCATCACCGTCTCCAACGGCTACGTCAAGGGATGGAAGGGCATCCCCCGGCTGAGCTTCGGCGAGAGGGCTGAGGTCGACCGACCCAAGATGGACTTCCCGTCGGCGGAGGAGCTGTCCGGAGAGGTCATGAGGACCATCGAGGACATCGAGCGGAACGGAGGGGCCTTCGACGTGACCACCCAGGGGACCATAGTGGACATAAAGAAGGGCACCGGCCTCATATTCCGATGCCCGGAGTGCCACCGCGTGGTCCTCAAGGGTGTGTGCCAGATCCACGGCAAGGTCCAGCAGGTGCCCGACCTGAGGATCAGGGTCATCGTGGACGACGGCTTCGCCGCCATGACCGCCGTCATGAAGAAGGAGGTCTCCGAGGAGCTCACCGGCATCACCCTCAAGGAGGCGCTGGACGAGGCCAGGGAGTCCATGGACACCGAGGCCATCGCCCAGCGCTTCGAGGAGCGCCTGCTGGCCAAGCCGCTGGTGCTGCGTGGAACGGTCATGTCGGACGATTACGGACTGTCCATGACCGTCACCGAGGCGAGGTTCGCCACCGTGGATGTGAAGAGCGAGGCTGAGGCCCTTCTCAGCAAGATCGAGGTGATCTAATGATGATGAGGGAACCAGCCTGGCGCGTGTTCGCGTCCGAGTTCAACGCCTCCACCCTGGAGTTCAAGGGCGAGGGCGAAAAGGCGCCTTCGTACGTCATCACCCCCCTGGGGGCGATGATCAACCGGTTGTTCATCGTCGGCATCCTGACCGACATGCAGAACCTGGGCACCGACCAGGACCCGTACTGGAGGGCCACCGTCTCCGACGGCACCGACCGCTTCTACGTCTACGCCGGCAAGTACGCTCCAGAGGCGAGCGCGGCACTGGCCAAGATCGAGCCCCCCTCCTTCGTGGCGGTGATCGGCAAGAGCCGCACCTACAGCTCCGACGAGGGGAAGTTCTACGTGTCGGTCCGGGCGGAGAAGGTGCTGACGGTGGACGAGCATATCAAGGACAATTGGCTCCTTGAGACCGTCAGGGCCACGCTGCGCCGTATCGACGCCATGGAAGAGGCCATGCAGATGGAGACGCCCACCGTGGAGGGCCTTGTCAACCTGGGCTTCCCGGCCCCCCTGGCCGATGGCGTGGTGCGCGCCGCCGAGCATTACCAGGACCCCGACGTCAACCGCTTCCGCGGGACGGTGCTGGAGGCGCTGGAGCAGCTGCTTCCGGACCGCGGCTTCGACCTACCCCTGCCACGGGACATGCCTGCCGGCCCGGAGGAGATCGACGACGAGGAGATCGACGACGGAGAGAAGGAGGAGGTCGTCCTCAAGCTCATCGAGAAGCTGGACGTCAACAAGAAGGGCGCCAGCCTTCCCGATCTGATCAAGGAGGCGGCCAAGCTCGGCATCCTGGAGGATGAGCTGGAGGAGATCAACAACTCCCTCCTGGACAAGGGCCTCATCTACGAACCGACCATCAACCGGATGAAGCGCATCTGAACGGCCTCCGGCCCCCTTCCCTTTTTTTATTTCGCTCCCTCGGTGGCCGCCCGGAACCCGTCCTCGAAGGCCCACTGCTCCCTGAAGTGACCATTGGTGTCCTCGATCAGTTTGAGGTACCAGTATATCAGGAAGGGGCTGAAGATGATGGTGATCACGAGATACAGCACAAAGCTCCGGTCCTGGGGGAACCGCGGGACCGGCGGAGGGACATTGACCCCATTGGCCGCCGAGGCCAGATGGACATTGTAGGCGAAGGCGTGCCAGCGATCGTCGTGTTCGAAGGCGAACTTGCTGAGGAAGTACAGCATGTAGAAGTACAGCACGATGCCGGCTAAGGGGATGAGAATGGCAAGCGACCACAGGGTGGATCGGGGCACATCGCTGATGCGCGCTCCCTGGTCGATGCTCTCCATCGCCGATACGTACGGCTGCACCGCCGCGGCCGTTCCCCGCTCCTGGCCCCGGGCCCATGCATGCTCGATCAGCGCCCGGCGCAGGGCGGCCTCTCGCGCCATGTGCTTGTTCATCCGGTCGATGAGCTTGTAGTTCAGATATATGAACAGGGCCAGCGCCGCGATGGAGCCGACGAGCACGACGTAGCCACCGAGCGAGGGGTCGACGAAGAACAGGGCCATGCCGGCCGCGAAGGCCGCCACCACCGCCAGGAGGGGCACCAGTATCCACAGCGGCGTCAGGATCTCGTCCGACACGTTCCGACCCGCCGACAGTTCGACCGCCCGTCTCCTGGCCTCGTCCGAGGTGGGCGTCCGGCGCGGCGCCGCGAGGTCGTACCCGCATCGAGGGCAGAACCGCTCTCCCGCAGCCGGGACGGTCCCGCAGCGCGGGCAGGCATATCCGTCGGGCATGTTCACCTCCTGACCACGACGCCGGCGTAGCCGACGACCTCGCGCATGGGCGCGACGTCCCCGGAGCTGGCATACTTCAGCAGTTCAGCGCTTGAGCCCCCGCAGGCCATGATCATGGTCATGACCGGCCCGTAGCCGCACATCGAGACATCGAGGCGGGAGACCTCCTCATATACGCCCGGGGCGTCCAGGGCAAGGATCCTGTCGATGACCGCCTGGTCCTTCTTCCTCGCCACCTCGGCCGGGACGTAGTGGCTCATGTCCGACGATGCCAGAACGACCACGTCCTTGTCGGCCACGGCGGCCCGGATCTCGGCCGCGGTCTCGGCCGCCGTCTGAGGGTCCTGCGCGGCCATCGATATGGGTACGAACCTGACGTCCTCGGCCAGATACTGCAGGAAGGGTATCTGGACCTCGATGGAGTGCTCGAAGCGATGGGCCATCGGATCATCGACCACGATGTGTCCCAGGCGGCCGACGATCTCCTGGTCGATGGCGGCCGTTCCCAGGGGCGTGGCGAAGTCCATCGTGGTGGTGGCTACCGGTGCTCCGGCGCCATGATGGTTCGGCCCGATGATGATGAACGTCTCGGGAAGGCCGTCGCGGGCCAGGGCGGCGTACACATGGGCGGCCACCGGGCCGGAGTACATCCATCCCGCATGAGGCACCATGGCGCCGACGATGCTCCGTTTCCCCCCCTTCGCGACCTGGGGCGCCTCCCCTGGGCCGAGGGGGGAGCGGAACGCGGCCTCGACCTCGGCACGCACCTGCGTCTCGCTGTTGGGGTAGAACTGCCCTGCCACAGCGGGGTGTCGGACGGTCATGGATGAGAAATCGATTCGTTGCTTATTTCAATGTTTGCCGCTGACCTGGCCAGCATGCCGGCCGCTGCCTGATGGCGGAATATATGAAAAACGTGGAAAGGGGTTTGATATGGTTTGACGGGGCTGCCTCACAGGCTCGCTTCGAAGTCGTCCATGGTGAGCTTGTAGTCCTCGTCATTGACCAGGATGCCCTGCTCCTTGAGGATCTCGCGGGTGAGCAGCCAGTAGACGCAGGCCAGGGCGCGGCGCCCCTTGTTGTTCGTGGGAATGACGAGATCGATGTTCTTGGTCTCGTTGTTGGCATCGCACAGCGCCACGATGGGAATGCCCACGTTGACGGCCTCGGCGACCGCCTGCTGGTCGGCCGCGGGATCGGTGACCAGAAGGACCTCGGGCTCGAGGTACTCGGGAAGGGCAGGGTTGGTGAGAGTGCCAGGGACGAAACGTCCGGCGAACACCTTGGCCCCCAGGGTCTTGCCGAACATCTTGGCCGGCTTCTGACCGTACTGCCTGGCCGAGGAGACCAGTATGTTCTCCGGCTTGAAGCGGGCCAGGAACTTGGCGGTGGCCCTGATGCGGGCGTCGGTCTGCTTTACATCCATGACGTAGAGGCCGTCCGACCTGACCTTGAAGATGAACTTCTTCATGTCGGCGCTCTTCTGCTGGGTACCGATGTGGACGCCGGAGGTTAGATACACATCCTCGGGCACCAGAAGCTCGGTCTTGATTTCCTCGCTCATAAAATAACCCTCACTCGTCTCTCTTAACCGTGATCGGGAGCACGTCCCTTTCAAATTCAAGCATGGCGATAGCAACTGGGTCGATCGTGCCCTCTGGTATATCGATCAGAACCGGCGCTCCCAAGGATACCTGCAGCGAACGGGCCCCGATAATGCGCGCCTTCTCAAATCTAGTATATTTCATACTTTCACCATGCGGGAGTGGCCTGATATTAACAGTTCACTTATAAACCTTTGGTAAGGTGCCGGATCGACGGCCAGGTGTCTCAACGTCATGCAGATCTTCTCGTTCTTTGGCATCACCATTATCCTAGTTTGTGGTTGTGACTAGGGTTTTGGATGCTACTTGGATGTTGGAGGTTGCTCTTAACCTTTGCCGGTCCATTGGCTCTGCCGGCGCTCCCATTCCCACAGCTCTATATGTATCGAGCATTGACTCTCATATCATGGCCGACGCCTTCCTCCTCTCCCTCCCCCTGGCCGCCGCCATAGTGGTGTCCCTGACGCTGGCGGGAATCGCCTGGCGGAGGAGCGTAAGGAGGGTGCGGAAGCTCTTCATCCTGATGTGCCTGTCCCTGGCCTTCCTGTCGGCGACCTACTGGATGGAGCTTTCATCCAACACCCTGGAGGGAAAGCTGTTCTGGAACGGTCTGGAGTACATCGTGAACGTATCGCTCCCGCCCATCTTCCTGATGTACACCTATACCTTTCTGGGCCGGAGGGAGATCAAACGGCGAAGCGCCCTGTCGCTCTTGTTCATCGTGCCGGCGCTCGCCCTCGTGCTGGTGTGGACGAACGATCTTCACAATCTTTTCTACACCAGCGTGGGGCTGCCCGATGAGCCGTTCTCCGCCTTCGACCATACCTATGGCGTAGGGTTCGCCGTCTATTCCGCCTACTCCCTGGGACTGCTGCTCATCTGCGTGCTCGCCCTGGCGTACGCCTACCTTCGCTCTTCGAGAATGCATCGCCGCCAGATCATGCCGGTGCTGGTGGCGTCGCTCATTCCCATCGTGGCGCTGGCGTTCGGCCTTCCCGAGGTCCCCGTATCGCTGACGTACTACTTCGTGGTCGGCTTCACCGCCGCGGTGGCGCTGCTGTTCATCGGCTCCTTCAAGTTCGAGCTGTTCGACGTCGTCCCCCTGGCCCTCGAGGGTATCATCAATGCGGTGGACGACGGCATCGTCGTCATCGACCCTGGGGGCCGGATGCTGTTCGTGAACGACCTGCTGCTCAAGCGAGTGGGAAGGAGCGAGAGGGAGACGTACGCCATGCCGCTGTCCGTCCTCTCGCCTGAACTGGCGGAGCGGCTGGAGGAGGCGCGGGGCGGAAAGACGGTGGACCTGTCCCTGCCGGGGGGCGATTCGATCTATCAGGTCAGGGCCACCCCCATCCTGGACAGCGGGGGCTCGCTGACCAGCGAGCTGCTTACACTGCGAGATATCACCGAAGAGAGGATGGCCAGCGAACGGCTGCGCGAGGTCAACGTGAAGCTGTCGCTGCTGGCGTCGGTCACCCGGCATGACATCCTCAACCAGCTGACCATCATCCGCGGCTACGGCGAGCTGTTGGCCCGCGGGCGGGCGGAGGAATCGTCATGCGAGGAGTACGGCCAAAGGATCGCCTCGGCGGGGGCGTCCATCGAGCGGCAGCTGCGCTTCGCCAGGGACTATCATGACCTGGGGAAGGAGGCCCCGCGGTGGCAGACGGCCCGGAAGGTCGTGTCAAGGGGAAGGGAGCTGGGCCTGGGAAGCGAGCTTGAGGTGAACACCAACCTGGATGCCATTGAGCTGCTGGCCGATCCCCTGCTCTACAGGGTGTTCAGCATCCTGCTGGACAACACGGTGAGGCATGGCGTCCATGCCACCAAGGCGGACATAGGGTACGAGGTGGAGGAAGAGAGCGTCAGCATCGTGTACCGGGACAACGGCATCGGCGTGGCCCCCGAAGAAAAGGAGCGCATATTCGATATGGGGTACGGCAAGGGAGGCGGCCTGGGACTCCACCTGGCGCGGGAGATCCTGGAGACGTCCGGGATGCACGTCCGCGAGAACGGCAAGCCTGGCGAGGGCGCCCGCTTCGAGATCACGGTGCCGGCGGGCCGGTGGCGCCAGAGATGACCTATCGTCCGAGGCGGCCCTTCATGTAGGGCACCAGGCCGCCCTCCTCAAGGACCTCCAGCAGGAAGTCGGGCAGCGGGTCGAAGCGCACGCAGCCGCCGGTGTCGAGATTTCGCATGGTGCCGGCAGCGAGGTCGATCTCCGCCCTGTCGCCCGTATTGAACATGCCCGCCGCGTCGCACATGATGACCGGCAGGCCGACGTTGATGCAGTTGCGGTAGAAGATGCGGGCGAACGACCTGGCCACCACGGCGCCGATGCCGGCAGCCTTCAGCGCCAGGGGCGCCTGCTCCCTCGACGAGCCGCAGCCGAAGTTCCTGCCGGCCACGATGATGTCTCCCTCCCTCACCGACGATGCGAAGGAGGGGTCGATGTCCTCCATGGCATGGGCGGCCAGGCTGGCCGCGTTGTAATCATCCAGGTACCTTCCGGGAATGATCAGGTCCGTGTTGACGTGGTCCCCGTACTTCCACACTCTTCCGCTTGCCATCTCACAGCCTCCGGGGGTCCGATATCTCTCCCCTTATAGCGCTGGCCGCCACCGTGTCCGGGGATGCCAGGAACACCTCGGCCGAGGGCGAGCCCATCCGTCCCCGGAAGTTGCGATTGGTCGTTGAGATGCATCTCTCCCCCGCGGCCAGGAGCCCCTGGTGTCCGCCCAGGCAGGGCCCGCAGCCCGGGTTGACTATCACCGCCCCGGACGATGCCAATGAGGCGAGCATGCCGCGCTCCGCCGCCTCGATGTAGATCTCCCGGGAGGCCGGCACCACGATGAACCGCACGTCCCGATGGACCTTGCGGCCGCGCAGCACCGCCTCGGCCGCCTCCAGGTCCTCCAGCCGGCCGTTGGTGCACGAGCCCAGGACGGCCTGGTCGATCCTCGTCCCCTCGACCTCGGTCACATCGCAGACGTTGTCGACCTGGTGCGGGCATGCCACCTGCGGGGCCAGGGAGGAGACGTCGAACTCCGCCTCCTCCTCCGGGACAGCGTTCTGTCCGTAATCGGCGGCTATGCCGCTCCATCCCGGAACGCGGGCGGCCAGCCACCTGTCGGTGGTGGCATCGGGAAAGCACACGCCGGCCTTGGCGCCCATCTCTATGCTCATGTTGCTCAGCACCATGCGCGATGCGATGGACATCGCGTCCACCGTGCTGCCGGTGAACTCCACGCATCGGTAGTCCGCCCCGTCCGCGCCGAGCTGCCCGATGATGTTCAGTATGACATCCTTGGAGCGCACGCGCGTCCCCAGCCTTCCCCGTATGCGCAGGCGCAGCGTCTCCGGCACCCTCATCCAGATCTTTCCCGTGGCCCACACCGAGGCCATCTCGGTCGCGCCGATGCCGGTGGAGAACGCTCCCAGCGCCCCATAGGTGGTGGTGTGGGAGTCGGAGCCAACGATGAGCATGTCCGGACGCACATGCCCCTTCTCAGGAAGCACCTGATGGCATATCCCCTCGCCCATGTCGTAGAAGTTGGGCAGTCCGGCGCCTCGGGCGAAGGAGCGCACCTCCCGGTGCGACTCGGCCGTCTTGATGGTGTTGGCCGGGACCCGGTGATCGAAGAGGACCACCACCTTGGAGGGGTCCCATATCCTCTCCGCACCGATCTCGCGGAATGAAGACAGGACCAGGGCGGAGTTCTCATGCGACATGGCCAGGTCCACCTTGGCCTGCACGATGTCGCCGGTCGCCACGTTCCTTCCGCTGGCACGGGACAGGACCCTCTGGGCGAAGGTCATGGAGCTCATGCCCCTGACAGCCTCTCGGGGGGATAAATCCCTGTCGGGGTCGTCGCGGAACGCAGTGGAGACCTTCGCTCCCCCCGTCGCCTCGCCGGCGGACGCTCAGCATCCTGCCGGCCGCCGGCCCCGGGGCCATTGTTTCGTTCATCGCAATAAATCCAGGTCCTTTTCGGCCCCTTGACCGATGCTAATCGTAACACCGTCGGGACAATTCACATTAAATCCACAATCGTCG
Source organism: Methanomassiliicoccus sp. UBA386 (assembly GCA_002498285.1). Lineage (GTDB taxonomy): Archaea > Thermoplasmatota > Thermoplasmata > Methanomassiliicoccales > Methanomassiliicoccaceae > DTU008. The sequence goes on from DAGU01000085.1 coordinate 76,562, forward strand.
TAGTTGAACTTCGATAAACCTTTATATTGACCTACAATTCATCTTTTCCGTACGAACAGGAGCGTATGGAATGGAGGGTTACATACCGCCAACATCAGCCGGAAATCTCCAGGACTACGAGGTCGCCAGCAAGGAGTTCACCTGGGCGTCCGTGGACAAGGAGTTCGACTGGTCCAAGGGCTCGGTCTACAACGTCGCGTATGAGGCGATAGACCGACACGCCCTGAACTGGAGGAAGAACAAGATCGCCCTGTACTCGATCAACGCCGAGAGAGAGGTGCAGAAGTACACCTTCGGGGAGTTGTCCCGTATCAGCAGCCGGGTCGCCAGCGGCCTGACCAAGCTGGGAGCCAAGAAGGGAGACCGCATCTTCGTCTACCTGGACCGGACGTCCGAGCTGTACATGGCCATGATGGGCATCGTCAAGATGGGGGGCATAGCCGGCCCCCTGTTCTCGGCCCTGGGGCCTGAAGCGGTAAAGGACCGCGCCCTCGACTCGGGCACCAACATCATCATCACCTCGCAGTACCTGTATGAGCGGCTGCTGCCAATACTGGACGATCTGGCCGATCTCCGGAAGATCGTCATCGTGGGCGCATCGGGGGACATGGATGAGAACTGCGTCAGCTTCGATGATCTCCTGGAGTCAGGAGACCCCAATTTCCAGGCGATCAACATGGCGCCCACCGACCCCTATATCATACACTACACGTCCGGCTCCACCGGCAAGCCCAAGGGCGTGCTGCTCGGCCATCGCGCAATGGTGCAGCAGTGCATCACCTCCCGATGGGTTCTCGACCTCAGGGAGGAGGACACCTACTGGTGCACCGCCGACCCCGGATGGGTCACCGGCACGTCGTACGGCATCTTCGGGCCGTGGTATCTGGGCACGTCGATCGTTTCCTATGAGGGCCGCTTCGACGCCCGGACCTGGTATGATATCCTGCAGCGCTACGGCGTCACCGTGTGGTACACCGCTCCGACGGCGCTTCGCATGCTGATGCGGGCGGGCGACGACCTGGTCAAGGAGTTTGACCTGGAGAGGGTGCGCCACATATGCTCGGTCGGGGAGCCGCTGAACGCCGAGGTGGTCCGCTGGGCCATGCGGACGATGAACAGGCGCATACACGACACGTGGTGGCAGACCGAGACGGGCGCCCACCTCATATGCAACTACCCGTGCATGACCATCCGCCCCGGCTCCATGGGGAAGCCCATCCCGGGGGTCATCGCGGGAGTGGTGGACGAGGAGGGGAACGAGGTCCCGCCCGGGACCGAGGGCTACCTTGCGCTTCGGCCAGGCTGGCCGTCCATGATGCTGGGCATCTACCGCAACACGCCTCGCTTCAAGGAGTACTTCCGCATCCCGGGCTGGTACATCGCGGGCGACCAGGCCTACCGCGACGAGGACGGCTACTTCTGGTTCATGGGCCGCGCCGATGACGTCATCAAGACCTCCGGCGAGCGCCTTGGACCGTTCGAGGTGGAGTCGGCCCTCATCGAGCACTCGGCGGTGGCGGAGGCGGGCGTGATCGGAAAGCCGGACGAGCTGAGGGGCGAGATCGTGAAGGCCTTCATCACCCTCCGGCCGGGCTATAAGCCCACCGAGGAGCTGAAGGAGGATATCACCAAGTTCGTCAAGACAAGGCTGGCCTACTATGCCTATCCCCGGGAGATCGAGTTCGTCGAGTCGCTTCCAAAGACCCGCTCGGGCAAGATCATGCGGCGGGTGCTGAAGGCAAAGGAGCTGGGCCAGCCGCTGGGCGACCTGTCCACCCTGGATGACTGAAACCCTTTCC
>DAGU01000085.1:78510-80845 GCA_002498285.1 Methanomassiliicoccus sp. UBA386
TCCGACGTCTTGCCGTCGAAGTGCTCGTCGTCGGCCTCGGCGTCCGCCTTGGTCTTGTGGTTCACCCCGTCCCGGTGCTCAGGGGGCGAGTAGATGGTGTAGAGCTTCAGGCTGGCGTCCTTGGAGGTGTTGACAACGTTGTGTCTGGCCCCCCTCGGCACCACCACGGCGCTGCCGTCCTTCACCCGGTAGGTGGTGTCGTCGATGATGACCTTGCCCTCGCCCTCCTCGAAGCGGAAGAACTGGTCGACATCGTCGTGGACCTCCATCCCGATATCCTCCCCGGGCTTCAGGCTCATCAGCACCAGCTGGCTGAACTTGCTGGTGTAAAGCACCTTGCGGAAGTCGTTATTCTCTACGGTGTCCTTCTCAATGTCGGTCATGAAGCCTTTCTTAGCCATGGTTTCAACTCCCCGCGGCCCGCGGGCGCGCGGTCGTGATGATATGCGCAGGATGACGTAAAAAATGATTGCCGGAACGCGCCGGCCAGTTTATCAAAGGAAAAAGGGGGGCGCGGCCCTCACGTGATCGGGAGGTTCTTGAACATCTCCATCCAGGAGACGAAGCCGATCATGCGGCCGGTCCCGTCCACCACCGGAAGGCGCCTTATGTTCTTCCGGTTCATGATGGCCAAGGCCTCGGCGACCGGCGTCTCGGTCGAGACGGTCGTCACCGGCTTGCTCATCACCTCCGACACCTTCAGGTAGAGGAACTTATCCTGGCTGGTAAGATATCGCCGCAGCACGTCGCGTTCGGTGAATATGCCCACCACCTTGTCATCGGGATCCACCACGATGACACTGCCCTGGTCATGTTCGACCATTAGTTCGATCGCGCTCTGCACCGAGTCATCCGGGGAGACCACCTCTCGCTTCCGGATCATATAGTCCTTGACAAGTGCGACCATGTTGCTCAGGAAGAATATTGGTCTGAAGATTGATAAAGCTAATTGGCCCAATAAACCACTGTCGATAATAATCGACGCCACATTGGCGAGGTTCGGCCGGCCCCTCGACCATGTTAAATAGGATGAGACCACGTGGGACCGCGTGACGTCCCTACCTTCGTTCATCTCCTCCAACGATGTGCCGGGCGGGCGCATCGCGTTCGAATACATGCGGCCGATCGGGCCACGGACGCTGTGCGTGGCCACCCCGTCGGAAAGGCGGGCGTGGGACGCCTCCCCGGAGTTCCCGGTGCGGGCCGGGCGGGCGTACACGGGAGGGTTCTCGCGCAAGTGCCAGGCGTACGCCGAACGATTCTACCGCGGCGCCTGGTGCATCCTGGACCCCTGCCATGGGTTCATGTGGCCATACGAGGTCATCCGGCATCCGCACGGCCGGTGCCTGTATCGCCCGGAGACGCAGCCGCTGGCGGTCGCCCAGCTCCGCGAGCACGTCCGCCGCAGGATGCTGGACGACTACGATGTGATCGTGGCCCTCGGCGGCAGACGCTTCATTCTGCTGGTGGAGGACGTCTTTCAGGGAAAGAGGGTGCGGGCCCCCCTCGCCGGCGTGGGCGGCATCGGGGAGATGATGCGGGCGCTCAACGAGGCCATGGCAGCGGGCGAACCCATGTGAACCGGGGGCCAACCATTTACTAGGCTCAGGCCCTTCCCCCGAAGGGCATGGCGGAAGTAACCGTCTTTGACGGGGCAGACCGCATCGGCGGGAACAAGGTCCATCTCTCGTTCGAGGACGATCGAGGGCGGGAGCGCGGCGTCTTCTTCGACTTCGGGATGAGCTACTCGAAGCTCGGACATTACTACGAGGAGTTCCTCCGCCCTCGCTCGAACCGGGGCATCCATGACCTGCTGGCCATGGGGATCGTTCCCCATCTGACATGCTACCGCCACGACCTCATGCCAGAGGACGTGGACCGCTCCATCGCCCGAAGGGTGGCGGTGGACGCCGTTCTGATCTCGCACGCCCATATGGACCACGTGGGCCACGCATCTCTTCTGGACACGAGCATCCCGTTCGCCTGCACCCCCATGTCGGCGGCCATCCTCAAATCGCTCCGCGACTGCAACAAGGGCGATGTGCAGTACGACTGCCCCTACTCATCTACGAGGGAGCCGGCCAAGGACGAGCCGCGGTGCGTCTCCTCCACCAGGACGTACGTGGGGCGGGACCTGCTGCTGACCGGCGAGTGCCCCGGCGGCCTGCGGGAGCTGTACTCCTCGACGCCGTCCTCGCGCCGCTCGGGGCGGACGGCGTACGTGCCTGGAAACATCGGGCGGCTCGAGGACGTGATGGAGGTCCAGAGCTTCCCGGTGGACCATTCGGTATATGGCGCCGCCGCCTTCGCGGTGAACACCGACGCCGGCTGGGTC
>DAGU01000085.1:81094-87839 GCA_002498285.1 Methanomassiliicoccus sp. UBA386
CGGGAATCGGAGGAGCTGGTCGAAGAGAACTGCCTTCGAGCGGTGGCGGAGGAGCGGGGGCTGGTGATCGCCGACTTCGGACCGCGCAACGTGGAACGGCTGGAGATCTTTCGCCGCATCGCCTCCTCGACCGGCCGGGAGCTGGTTATCCTACCAAAGGACGCGCATCTGCTGGATGCGATGCGCCAGGCCGACGGCGTGGACCGCCTGGACGGCATCCGCATATACGAGGAGCTGCGAACGCGGGAGGAGCGCTACCAGGAGGAGATCAGAGGGCGGCACTCCAGCCGCATGGTCCAGGCGGACGAGATCTCCGACGCCCCCTCGTCCTTCATCCTCAGCTTCTCCTTCTGGGACCTGGGCCGCATGCTGGACATCCGGGCCGGCGGAGGCACGTACATCTATTCCTCGTCGGAGGCGTTCAGCGAGGAGCAGCAGATCGACTTCAGGCGGCTGTCCAACTGGCTGCACCGGCTGAACATGACCCCGGTCGGGTACCGGATGGCCACGGTGGCCGGGCGGGAGGTGCCGGTTAAAGTGCCGGGATACCACGCCTCGGGCCACATATCCGCGTCAGAAGTGCTCCGGCTCGTGCGCGCGATCCGCCCGCGCGCGGTGATGCCCGTTCACACCGAAGCACCGGAGTCCTTCGCCTGCCTGGCCGACGACGGCATCGAGGTCATCGTGCCGGAGGAAGGCCGGCCCTACGGCCTGTGAGCATCCAGGCCGAACCACTCGGCCTCCCTGCACACCCGCCGGTATGCCGGGTCGGCAATTATCACGGCAGCGGCCAGTCCTCCGGCCGCGGCCACTCCGGGATGCAGCCCGGCGAACGCGGCGGTGACCGAGGCGGCCGCGGCAGCGCCGCCGAGCGCGGGGCGGAGGCGGTGGGCTTTCACCGCTCTTCGATAACGATCAAGCAGCACGTCCTCGGGGTCCGGCGGGCCCAGGACCGAGGCGGTGATGGCGGCGGAATACAGCGTGGCCTGGAACATGATCTCGTCCGGCCGCTTCTCCGGCCTGACCTCGGCTATGCACCGTCGGACAAAACGGGGCGAGCATTCGGCGACCTCTATGCCGGCCACCACCGCCTCCCTGGGAGGCGTCAGGTCCGCTACGTACTCCTCCCTGGCGTCGTGCCGGCGGAACCCCCTGCCGGGGGAGACGCTCTTGTCCTGGACATAGTGCAGCGCCCGGCCCAGGTTCTTGACCGCCCAGTAGTCGTTGCCGATCAGGTATGCCTTGCGGGCCCTCCACAGGTACGCCATGATGGTGCCTGCCGGCGGGTCGTGATGGGGCGCCCGGACGATGCGCAGGCCCCGCCCCTGCTCCCGGAAGGCGGCGTCCGGCCGCCGGTCCGGCTCCACCGAGCCGTTGCACAGCCCTCGCTCCAGCTCCTCGGGCAGGCCCATCTCCAGGGCAATCGCCTTAGCTATGGAAATATGGCTCTTCCACTTCATCCCTTCTCGGCGCCCGACGGCCCCTCCAGGTATAAGAACGGGGGCAGGGGCGTCCCGAAAGTGCCGGCCTCAGCGGCGCTCCCGCTCCTCCTCCCTGGCCTTCCTTTGATGCAGCACGTCCAGCCCCATGATGGCCACCAGGGACAGTATGACAACCGCGCCGAGGGCCATGATGATCCTCAGGCCCTCCGAGGCCGATGTCTTCTCCACGCTGATGTTGAACGATAGCAGGACGTCGCTTGCCGGAGCGCCCTCCGCACCCGGTGTCATGGCCACCAGATAATAGGTCCCGGGCAGCAGCACCAGGGCGGCCGATGCCCCGGTCACGGAGATGAAGGAGCCTTCGGCGATGTACGTGAACATCTCACCCATCTCGAAGCGGCCGTGATCGGCAGCGCTCATGAGGAAAAGATTGATCCTTTCACCGGCCTCGGCCCTGACATCGTATGAGATCCTGGTCTCGCGGTCAAGGGCGATCTGCCATGAGTGCGACCCTCCGGAAGGGAGGAGCACCTCGCCGGCGTCGGCGGAGGCGGGGGTGAACAGGACGATCGAGATGAGAAGAGCCGATGCTATCACAGGAAGTATTTTTATTACCGTCCAGTACACCCCGTACTAACTTTGGAGCAACCTAATAATAAAGGTTTCCATATCCCGTTTTCCAGGTCCAAACCAGACGACCTGCCGCCGAATGCGGGGCATGTTCCGGATGTCACCGCAGGTCTGACATAAATGGTACAAGCGTCAGACACAAAGCTGACAATGTTTATATAATTGGATGACGATTCGATAAGCATGTCTCAGGATGGGAAGACATTCGACATTAGGAACATCGACGGCCAGGCCGTTGGTGTTATCACTATAGCGATCGGCTTCGCACTGCTGATCGCTTTCTACGTTGTCAGGGAAAGCATATACCTCATGATACCGGTCATCATGCTTGAGATCGGCATATATGGAATGGCCCTCGGCGCCTTCTCCTACCTCCGGGGCGCCCGGACCACCGGCCGCTGGGGCAATGACTCGGTGTACAGCCTGTTCTGGGGAAGCATGATCGCCGTCATCGGCGCCATGTGGATCACCTACGACCGGCTTGCTACCATCGAGGCCCTGCCTGCCTTCGTCGCCGTGTTCCTGTTCTACTTCGGCATCACCATGCTGATCCTGAACCGGAACAAGACGGTGAGGTCCAGGGTCTGGTAAATCCTCTAGCCCGGCCGCCCCACTCAGTCACACTCCCTGAGGCAGCTTGGACCGCTCAGGGGCGGCCAATCCCTTCCCCGGCCTGACGCCGGGAAACTCGTTCCATTCTTCTCTGATTTGATGGATGATCGCCATTGCTTGGCCTCCGTTCGACCACGCTCCCGCGCCGCCGCTGCCGGGGTGGCCGGCCAAATCATTTATTATCTAGGCCTTGCCGTTGCTTCATCATGAAGCGCCTCGGCGGCGATCGCAGAGGGATCATCGGCGTCATCCTGGCGGCCATTGTCATCCTTATAGTGATCATCATCGTGGCGGCGCTGCTGCTCATCCCCTTCCGCAGCGCCACGGTGGACGAGACCCGGGAGGCGGCCATCGGGCAGGGGGTGGAGGCGCTTCAGCTGAACATCGATGTGGACATGGCCGAGGTGACGGTCAGGTTCGTGGACGATGCGGACGTCGCAGTGTCGATGAGCGTCAGCGGCAACCAGCGCTCCGGCCTCCTGGGCCCGCAGGAGCCGGTGAACATCACCTGGGAGGAGCGCACGGAGGGTGATACGCTGATCGTCAACGCCGGCATCACCCTAGGTGGATCCTTCATGCCCTTCTTCGGCAGCGACATCAACTGCACGGTCCTTGTCTCCAAGCAGCTGCGCACCGCGCTGAGCGTGTCCGCCGGCGTAGGCGGCATGGATGTAGAGGCCACGGACGGCGCGTTCCTGACGTCCATGGACCTCACTGTGACCACCGGCGGCCTGAGGGCCAACATGGCTGACAACGTCACGCTGGACGGGCCTATGGCGATGGAGGCCACGACGGGCGGGATCGATCTGATATGGAGCAACGTGGCGGTCGGCGACAATGCATCGGTGGTCTTGAACACCAACACCGGCGGGGTGCGCGCCACCGTGACCCAGACGGAGGGGCTGGGAGGCAATCTCACCATGAGGGCCACGGCCAACACCGGCGGGGTGGACCTCAGGATGAACCTGGCCGGCAACACGTCGGCGCACGTGATGACGTCGACCTCGGTGGGCGGCGTCTCGGTGGAGGAGCGCGTCGGCTTCAACGGGACCGACCAGGACCTGAGGTCGGAGAACTATGCCAGCGATTCGAACTTCGAGGTCACGCTTAACACCAACACTGGCGGGGTGAACATGCGGCTCAGATACGAAGCGTGACCATTCTCTTCCGGAAGATATTTCAATTCTGTAATCATAGTTAACCTGTCCGACTGAGGGTGCTGATTCTGAACGATGTGCGTTTGCCAATCAGGAAGTTCGCCTCCCCTGAGACCATCTTCGGCAGCGGCTCATTGGAGCTGGTGGGGCAGCATGCGTCCAACCTCTCCCGCCGGCGCGTCCTTGTCGTCAGCGACCGCGGGGTGCGGGACGCGGGATGGACCGGAGCGGTGGAGAGGTCGCTGGAGCGGAGCGGCCTGGAGCATGCTTCCTTCGACCGCGTGGCGGCCAACCCGCGCATCGAGGACGTGGTGAGCGGATCGCGGCGCTATCTGGACGAGGGTTGCGACCTCATCGTGGCGGTGGGGGGCGGCAGCCCCATGGACTGCGCCAAGTGCATCGGGATAGTGGCGACCAGCGGAAGGGACCTCAGGGAGCTGGAGGGGGTGGACATGGTCCGCGTTCCGGGACCGCCGCTGATATGCGTGCCGACCACGGCGGGCTCCTCGGCCGACGTGTCGCCCTTCGCCGTCATAACCGACGTGGAGAGAAGAAAGAAGATGGTCATCATCAGCCGGCTCCTTATCCCCGACCTGTCGGTCCTCGATCCGCAAACGACCATGTCCATGGACGCCGACTTGACCATCTCCACCGGCATGGACGCGCTAGCGCACGCGTTCGAATCGTACGTGTCCAACGCCTCCTCGCCCCTAACCGACCTCCTAGCGAGGGAGGCGGCCAGGCTCATCGCCGACAATCTGCCGGCGGTGCACCGCCGCCCCGCGGACGTGGGAGCGAGGGAGCGCATGATGCTCGCCTCCCTCTATGCTGGCCTGGCCCTCTCCAATGCCAGCGTGGGGCTCCTCCACGCCATGGCCCACGCCATCGGAGGCCTGTACGACTCGACCCATGGCGATGCGGGGGGCGCGCTGCTCGAACATGTGATAGGGTTCAACTACCCCTGCGCCCGCGAGAGATACGACGAACTGGAGAGGAGCATGTTCGGCACCGCCGGGGGAGAGGGGTCCCTGATCGGCCGCCTGAAGGGGATGTTTGAGGAGCTGGGCGCCGACCGCAGCCTGAAAGAGTGCGGCCTCAGCAGGGGGGACATCCCGCGCCTGGCCGAGAACGCCATCCATGACCCGTGCCTGGCCACAAATCCGAGGCCGGCGGGGCGCAAGGACATCGAGGTGCTGTATGAGCGGGCGCTGTGAGCAGGAAGAGAAGATGGCCGACCTCCGGGAGAGGATCATCGGCCTGGGGGCCAGCGGGCAGAGGAAGAGCTACTATCCTCAGCTGCAGGAGCACATCGCCGAACTTGAACGGGCCAACCAGGCGCTGGGGCAGAGCGAGGAGAAGTACCGGACCCTGCTAGAGAACGTGGACGTGGGCATCTTCCGCGCCTCCCCCGACGGCGACGGGAGGTTCGTGCAGGTCAACCCGGCCATGGCCCAGATGATGGGGTACGACGACGTGGAGGACCTGCTCTCCCGCAGGCCGACCGACCTCTGCTCCCATCCGAGGCAATGGAGGATGATGATGGCGCGCCTGGACCGGGGCGGCGCCATCAAGGGCATGAAGTATGTGCTCGTCCGCAAGAACGGCAAGCCCGTGAACGTCATGCTGACGATAAAGCCCCATCGCTCCGAGGACGGCGCCATGGAGTGGATCGACGGCGTGATCGTCGATACGACCGCGCAGGAGCGCTCGCGGCGGCGCATCGATGAGGAGCGGGCCCGCCTGCGGGCCGTCTTCGACACCTTGCCAGTGGGTATCATGATGCTCGGCTCCACCGGCGAGGTTGTGGCCGCCAACAATCGCTGGTTCCAGATATGGAATATGGAGAATTCCTCCGGGGCGGGGCGGCTTGAGAGGTACGTGGGCCGCCTGGCAGGGTCGCCGGAGCGCCTCAAGAAGGAGGAATGGTCCGTCGCCCGCGCCTTCCGGGGCGAGCGCATCATCGACGAGGAGGTCGATATCCAGCGGTTCGACGGCACGCCGGGCACGCTGCTGACGTCCGCCGTTCCCATCCTCGACCGCGGGGGGAACATCATCGGCGCGGTGGTCACCATCATCGATATCACCGCCCGTAGGGAGCTGGAGAGGGAGCTGGACGAGGCCAGGTCCAGGGCGGAGATGTACGTGGACCTGCTGACGCACGATATAAGCAACTACAACGCCGCGGCCATGGGGTACCTGCAGCTGGCCGAGGAGAGATTGCAGCTGGGGGAGAGGGACCGGAGGCTCATCATCAAGCCGCTGGACGAGCTGAGGAACAGCACCGAGCTGGTCGCTAACGTGTGGGACCTGCAGAGGGTCGAATCGGGCCGCGAGAGGGACGGCCCGGTGGAAGTGAGGGCGATGCTCCAGCAGGTGATCCAGGACCATAGCGACGTGCCGGGGAGGGACGTCTCCATCAGGCTGCACGGCGAATGCGGCTGCCTCGTGCAGGCGACCGAGCTTCTGAGCGTGGTGTTCTCCAACATCGTGAGCAACGCCATCAAGCATTCCGAAGGAGCGGTTAACGTGGACGTGCGATTGGGCTGCGTCGTCCGCGATGGCGAGGAGAGGGTCCGGGTGGAGATCGAGGACGACGGCCCCGGCGTACCGGACGAGAAGAAGGCCGCCATCTTCGACCGCTCCCTCATGGGCCTGACCAAGACGGTCAGCCGCGGCCTCGGGCTGTACCTCGTCAAGAGGCTGGTGGAAGATTACAGCGGCGATGTGTGGGTGGAGGACCGCGTCGACGGGGACAGTACGCAGGGGGCGCGCTTCGTGGTCGAACTTCCTGCCCTACCCCTCGATGCCGGGGATCCGACCGGCGCGGGTCCGGGCCTGCGAGGACGTGGGAATGAGGCTGGGGCTCCTTCCGGCCCATCGCGCGCCTGAATAGAGGCCGCTTGA
>DAGU01000085.1:88051-89419 GCA_002498285.1 Methanomassiliicoccus sp. UBA386
TGTAATCCGCCGGTGGTTCCATCAGGCACGCTATCAACGACATCATCACCGGCATGCCCTTCGAGATGGGCGTCCGGAACGCATACAGCACCCTGCACGGCTACCTCCATCAGGACCGCAACTTCATCTACGACAAGGAGACCTCCAGGATCATGTCCCGAGTGCTGAGCCAGGACTCCAACTGCCTGGACGTCGGCGCCAACGAGGGCACCTTCGTCAGGCAGATGCTTAAGTTCGCGCCGCGGGGGGAGCACATGGCCTTCGAGCCGATACCGGAGCTGGCGGCCAAGCTCGCCGGTCGGTATCCTGAGGTGGAAGTGCATGAGTGCGCCCTCTCCGACGTGAGCGGGACGTCGACCTTTCAGCTGGTGACCAACGACACCGGCTACAGCGGCCTGCGCCGCCGGCACTACGATTTCGGCGAGCCGATCATCCGCGAGATCGAGGTGCGGACGAGGACGCTGGACGAGCTGTACCCGTTTGAGCGGCCGCTGCGCTTCGTCAAGATCGACATCGAGGGCGCGGAGTACCTCATGCTCAAGGGCGGGAAGCGGACGCTGAGGGCGCATGCCCCGTACATCGTGTTCGAGCACGGAAGGGGGGCGGCCAATTACTACGGCGTGCGGCCGGAGCAGCTCTACGACCTGCTGACGAAGGAGATCGGCCTGCAGATCTCGGTGATGGAGGACTGGCTGGAGGGCGGAGAGCCGCTGAGCAGGAAGGAGCTGACGGAGCAGTTCGACAAGAAGATCAACTACTACTTCCTGGCCCACCCGTGAGGCCGCTGGCCGAACGACACAGCGGCCGGTTCTCGCTCAGGCAGGACGCCAGGCCCCTGAACAGTTCCAATGCGTCCTCCCCGTCGGCCATGCGTTCCGTCACGATCTCGGCCACGCTGCCCTCCTCGATGCGCTTCCTTATTAACGGCAGGTACGAGCGCTCCTCGCAGGTGGCGGCTTCGAACGCTGCATCGTACAAACGCAGCAGCTCTGGACGGCAGGACGCGGTGCCGCCGCGGATGGCCGCCTCGTTCATGTCCAGCAGCGAGTCGTGATCGTCCTCCAGCTCGAGGTCGGCTCGCAGGAGCGAGAGGACGAAAGCGGTCACCGCCATGTCGGAGCGCAGGCACTCCTGCTCGTCGCACGCCTTCAGCTCGAGGCATTCGCGGTGGGGCCGGATGACGACGCCGCGGGAGTCGATCCATTCCCGGCACAGCTCATGGCCGCCGATGCCCCTCAGCCCGGCGTATATGGATCCGAGGATGTCGTCGTGCTGCTTCATGCTGCCCAGCCGCTCCGGGATGATGTTATTGCAGATGAGCGGCACGCGCTTCTGGTTCTGGCGGTAGTAAAGAAGCCGGTTGTCCAT
>DAGU01000085.1:89603-90685 GCA_002498285.1 Methanomassiliicoccus sp. UBA386
CTCCTCGCTATCGTAATGTACGTTGACCTGCAGCGCCTGTATGTTCAGCCAGCCGTGTTGGCGGAGGCAGAACAATCGGTCGTACTCCTCGTAGATCTCGAGGTCCTCATGGTCCCACCACGCCGTCTGGTCGAGCGTCAGGAACGGATGCATGCCCAGGCCCAGCATCGTGTAGCGTCCGGAGGTCGCCTGGCAGAAGCGCATCAGGCCACCGTACAGCTGGCGCTCCATGCTCGCCAGCGAGGTGTGCGGCGTCGCCGGCACGAGCTCGATGACGTGCTTCTGCAGCTCCTTGCTCACGTTGACGCCGCCGTACCGGAACTCGTTGACCACCGAGCCGTGGATGCCCTCGATCACGCGGTCGGCGATCGGCAGCGGGACGAGGTTGGCATCGTTGAGGGAGTACTCGTGCTCAGTTCCCACTGTCAGGGGAGAACACCTCTCGGAGAGGCACCTCGGCGACCTTGTCGGTCGAATCCTCCTCCACCTTCAGCACCTCGGCCAGCTCCTCCTTGGGAAGCGAGCGGACGAGGTGCCCGATGTTCTGCAGGGCCAGCTCGTACTGCTCCCTGTACACGTCGGGGTTCTCCTTCAGGAACGTCACCAGGTCGCAGATGCGCTCCTGCTTGATGTACACCTCCAGCATGTCGTTCCGTATGTCGAACGTGAACGGGCCGGCGACGCACGTCTCCGGCTTGACGGCCTGGAAGCGGCAGCGGCCGTTGTCGTACCCGATGCAGAAGCCGGTGGACTTGCAGTCCAGCTTGCGGTAGCTGTGGAACAGGATGTCGTCAAAGGTGGCGCCGTTCTTCAGGAGTATGGAGATGCGTTCCTCGGTCAGGGGCGGCTTGGCGAAGTAGCAGCAGCGGCCGCCGCACTTGTCGCATATCTTGGTCAGTAGATCGTATGTGATCTGGTTCATGTCAGAACCCTCCGGGCGCCCCCTTGCCCGGGGGACGCGGAACAACGCTGGCGAGCGACGCTTCCGATATCGTTCGGCGCATGACGCTTCGAGGCAATAGGCCCGCCATCCGGAGCTGCCTATTTTAGACTTTTCCCGCCCCTGGAACAATGCTCGAGCG
>DAGU01000085.1:90802-92031 GCA_002498285.1 Methanomassiliicoccus sp. UBA386
CCGTCATGTCGGGTCTGCGGCGCGGGAGCGAACGCACGTGATAAATAGTCCGGCATCCAGAATATCATGGCAGAGGGCATGGGATGGATAGGGAATCATGGATCGTTCTTGGAGTAGCCGTGGCCATCGTGGCCGGGTTCGTGGTGGCCGATCTTGCCGGCATGGGCACGGAGGATGGAGACGGAGGCGCCATCCTTCCGGACGATGGTCCGGCTCCCGAGCAGCCTGTACCGGCCGTCGAGCCGGCCCCCGTTCCAGAGCCAACGCCCGAACCTACGCCTACGCCGCCCCCTGCGCCGGCGCCCACGCCCGTGACCCCTGCTCCCGAGCCAACGCCAGAGCCTGTGCCGGAGCCTGAACCCGTGCCAGAACCGGAGCCTGTTCCCGAACCTGGACCGCCCCCAGATGATACCAATCGAACCAACGACACTGATGATAGCGATGGTATAGAGGGCGATTAAGGCAATCGCGAAGGCGGGGCCTGATTCAAGAACGAATGGCGCTCATGGCCCATGCAAGCGAGAACTCGATGACCATCTAATCCTAATCGATCTCTTGGAAAAACTCACTCGCTCTCTGCATTCGCTCGAAGTGCTAATTACTGCTAATCTGAACTAAAATAGTAGTCGTATTTAGTACTACATACAGCCCGGGAGGCTGGGCTGGCTGGCATGTTCGCGCCGGACCCGGTTCCGGAACCTGGCCCGGATGAGCCGCCGCCAGAGCCATTGCCCGAGCCGGAACCCAACGCCTGATCGACTCCAGACCTCGCTGGCATGGCCGCCAGTGGGGTGGAGCGATGAACATCTGAACGCTAGTTTAGAGAAGGCGCCTTTTTGGTTCTCGATGCGAGCGGCGGCGGGGATGCGCCCCACTTTGACGCCCTGAACGCCCAGAGTTCTCTGGTACCCGCCGTTCACGGCTATCGATATATACCCCCGGTGCAGACGTGCACACCGTCGGAGGACCATGGAAAGGGAAACGGCCATCATGTTCGGGGTGGTGATCGTCATCGGAGCCCTCTTCGGGGCGATCTACGCGCTGGGGCTGCAGCCGGCGGACCAGACGGGCAGCGTCACCGAACCGCCCAAGGTCGACGTTCCTCCAGAACTGATCGAGAGCATCAGGGACGACCCGCCGCCGCCCCGGTTCAGCGACGAGGCGCTCTCTCCGGGCCCGACGGACGTTCCGGAGAACGAGGCCCTCATGCCCCCGGAGCCTGGTCCGGA
>DAGU01000085.1:92269-93172 GCA_002498285.1 Methanomassiliicoccus sp. UBA386
GTCACCAACTTCATCTTCATCACGCCGGCCAACAGCAGCGACGTCCTGGTCCAGGCGCCGCTGCAGCACGGGCAGCCGCCGTTCCGGAACGTCGACATCGCCATGAGCGACGGTGACGGGTACGCGTTCGGGCCGGTGCTCGACCTCAGCCCGGACGGCGAGACGCTTCTGGGCTACACATGGACCCCTAGGCAGAGCGCGGAGTGGTGGCTGCCCATCGACATGAGCATCCTGAAGCCGGGAGAGTACGTCATCAGCATGGCCGCCTACGATGCCACGACATGCGTCAGGGTGGCGAAGGACGTCGCCATCGACATCGAGGTGCGCGAGAGGCCGGCGGGCCCGTACTTCACCAACGTCGCCGCCAACGGCCTGGACGTGGAGATGGAGACGAACACGACGTACTTCTTCGACATCACCGCCGACGCCACCCCGCGGTACCTGCAGCTGCTGAACGACAGCCTTGTGAAGGAGCCGGGCGGGCCGTCGTGCCATCTGAACCAGAACGAGACGGTGTTCTCGTGGCGCCTGGACCTCAAGGGCGCCGAGGCCTCGGACCTGCGCTACTCCCACTACCTCCGGTATTACTTCGTCGGCGATCCCGCCAACGCGATGTATCCCGGCACGAGGACGCCCGAGCCGATCGATGGCGGCGTGCGTCTGACGCTCGGCTCGGCGCCCATGGCGCATGCCTACAGCGCCTACGGCATGGGGCAGCAGTACTACGACTGCGAGGCGACCTTCGATGACGCGGCGCCGTGGAACGCCACCATGGAGTGCGCCATATACTTCACTCAGCCTGGCACGTACCACGGCGAGCTGTACCTGGTCGGGCCGGACAACGAGACGGCGAGCGATAAAGTGGCGGTGACCATAACGGTCACGGCCAAGGCGGCCGAGGAC
>DAGU01000089.1:0-23347 GCA_002498285.1 Methanomassiliicoccus sp. UBA386
CGGCGCGGTGCTGCTGGCGAGGAAGGACTAAAAACCTCTTTCCAAAACCTCTTTCCCCCTTTCCATTTTTGTCCGCCGAACATGGTGCCAGGGGCGCACACTCTTAATTAAGGAAGAACAGCATTTGGCGCTCGGTCTATTCATGAGCTATTCACCCCGTCTTCTATCATTGCTACAGGGCATAGGCGCCGCCGAGGGCGATCGCCTCACGGTCTCCAGCGACGGCCGCGAACTGTCAGGCGTCCTGATACCTCATAACGAGTTCAGCCATCCCGATGTTCTGGTCCTCAAGATGAAGAGCGGATACAACGTCGGCGTGCTGGTGACGCCCTCGACGAACGTGACGGTGGCCGTCAAGGGCGAGGTCCGTGAGAGGGTTCCCCGGCCGCTCAGCAATGGCAAGGGCCTTCCGCAGGTGGCCGTGCTGAGCACCGGCGGCACCATCGCATCGTATGTCGACTACCGCACCGGGGCCGTCCACCCGGCCCTGTCGGCCGGCGACCTGCTGGCCACCGTGCCGGAGATCGCCGACATATGCGACGTGCGCGCCGAGGCCGTGTACTCCATCTTCTCGGAGAACATGACGGTGGAGAACTGGCAGCAGCTGGCCGGCGTGGCCGCCGACCGCTTGAACTCCGGCGTGGAGGGGGTCATAGTTCCGCACGGGACCGACACCATGAGCTACACCGCCGCCGCGCTGTCCTTCATGCTTGGCGACATCCCGAGGCCGGTCGTGGTGGTCGGAGCTCAACGCTCCTCTGACCGGCCGTCATCGGACGCCTACACCAACCTGCTGAGCGCGGCCCGCTTCATCACCGCCTCGGACGCGGCGGAGGTCCTGGTGCTGATGCACGAGACCTCGTCGGACATCTCGGCGGCCGTCCACCGCGCCACCAAGGTCCGCAAGATGCACACCTCCCGCCGCGACGCCTTCCAGAGCATCAACGCCCCGCCGGTGGCCAGGATGGACTTCGGCGGAAGCATCGACTACCTGGCGCCGTACCGCCGGAAGTCCGACGTCAAGGTCGTCCCTCGGCTGGAGATGGAGAAGGACGTGTCGCTGGTGCAGTTCTACCCGGGAATGAGCCCCTCGGTGTTCGAGAGCATACTGTCCAAGAGCCGAGGGATGGTCATAGCCGGCTCCGGTCTCGGCCACGTATCGTCGGAGCTCATCGGGCCCATCCGCAGGGCGGTGGCCGGCGGGACCGTAGTGGTCATGACCTCACAGTGCCTTCACGGAAGCGTGAACCTGAACGTCTACGCCACCGGCAGGGACCTGCTGTCCGCTGGGGTCGTCCCTGGAGGGGACATGCTGCCCGAGACGGCCTATGTCAAGCTGATGTGGGTGCTGGGCCAGACGAACGACGCGGAGGAGGCCGGGAAGATGATGGCCGCCGACCTCAGGGGCGAGATCACCGACAGGAGGGCGATGCAATGAGCCACGATGTCACAGTGGGCCTGGAGATCCACCAGCAGCTGGACACCAGGAAGCTGTTCTGCAGCTGCCCCTCCTGCCTCGTCGAGGAGGAGGGAGCGGCATTCCAGCGCAGGCTCCGGCCGACGCAGTCGGAGATGGGTGAGATCGACCGCGCCGCTTTGGCGCAGGCGGAGAGGAAGATGCGGTTCCGGTATCAGGCCCCGCCGTCGGCCAGCTGCCTGGTGGAGGCGGACGAGGAGCCCCCCCACGACGCCAGTCCGGAGGCGGTCGATGTCGTCCTGACGGTCGCCGCCCTCCTGGGAGCGAGGCCGGTGGACGAGATCCACTTCATGCGCAAGCTGGTCATCGACGGCTCCAACACCTCGGGGTTCCAGCGGACGGCCATGGTGGCCATGGGCGGCTTCCTGGAGGTGAACGGCCGTCGCATCACGGTCGACACCTTCTGCCTGGAGGAGGACGCCGCGCGAAAGGTGGAGACCAACGGTTCGGAGGTCACTTACCGCCTGGACCGCCTCGGCATCCCGCTCATAGAGATCGCCACGGCTCCGGACATGCACTCGCCCGAGGAGGTAAAGGAGGTGGCTCAGCGCATCGGGTCCATCATGCGCGCCACCCGCCGGGTCAAGAGGGGCATCGGGACCATACGGGAGGACGTCAACATCTCCATCCCGGGAGGCGCCCGGGTGGAGATCAAGGGAGTGCAGGAGCTGCGCATGTTGCCCGTATACGTGGAGAAGGAGATGGAGAGGCAGCGGTCGCTCCTGGCCATACGCGATCTCCTTCGGGAAAGGAACGTCGCCCCGGCGGCCGTGGAAACGGCTGATCTCACCTCGACCTTCGATGGCTGCACCTCCAAGGTCATCACCGGAGCGTTGAAGAGCGGCGGCAAGGTGCTGGCCGCGACGCTCCCTGGCTTCGCCGGAGTGCTGCGCTCCGGGGACGGGAAGCTGCGTCTGGGAGCGGAGATGGCGCAGCGCGCCCGGACCAGGGGAGTGAAGGGAATATTCCACTCGGATGAGCTGCCGGCCTACGGCATCGAACAGCAGTACGTGGACGCCGTCCGGAACGCCCTCGAGCTGGGTCCGCAGGATGCCTTCGTGCTGTGCGCCGCCTCCGGGGCCAAAGCGCGCGATGCCCTCAAGGCCGCCATCGACCGGGCCAACGAGGCGCTGGTCGGCGTGCCCGAGGAGACGAGGGATCCGCTGCCGGACGGCTCCTCCGCCTACTCCCGCCCTCTTCCAGGCGCTGCCAGGATGTACCCCGAGACGGACGTTCCGCCCATACCCGTGCCGGCGGGGCGCATGGAAACCATACTGGCGAACCTCCCGGAGCTTCCCGAGGTGCGCACCGGACGGATCGCCGCCGAATACGGGATCCATGAGCAGCAGGCCCGGCAGCTCGTGAGGGAAGGCTGGGACGACGTGTTCGAGGAGATCGCCGCCGACCGCGAGCTGGCGGCACTGGCGGCAAGAACGCTCACTTCCACCCTGGCCGAGCTGGAGCGGGATGTGGACGTCTCCCGTCTGGACGAGGCCTCCCTCAAGTCTGCCTTCGCCGGGGTGTCCGCCGGAACGTTTGCCAAGGAAGCGGTGCCCGACGTGCTGAGGAAGATGGCCGAGGGGATGTCCGTCGACGATGCGGTGAAGGCGCTGGGCCTTTCGGCGATGAGCGTGGAAGAGGCCAGGGAGATCGTCGCCCGCGTGGTGCGCGAACGAGAGGCGTTCGTGCGGGAGAAGGGCAAGGCGGCCGCCGGGCCCCTGATGGGGCCGGTCATGGCCGAGCTGCGCGGCCGCCTGGACGGTAAAACGGCCAGCGAACTGCTCAGGGAGGAGTTGCAGAAGCTACTGTCGTGAGCCCTGGCAAGGTTCTTGTCCGGTCCGCTCCCATGGTCTGACCATGCGTGACGGACCGGCCGGCGGTGAGGCATCCACGCACGCGATCTCATCGCGCCTGGCCAGCATGCCCTTCTGGCTCTCCATGGCCGGAGGCCTGCTGGTGCTGATCGAGGGCGTAATGATCATCATGGCGGGGCCGAGGCTGATCACCAGCACCATGGGGCTCGGCGCGCTGGTGGCGATCATCGGCGCGGTCATCGTATGGGCCGCTTACGGCATCCGCAGCGTTCCTTCCCGGCGAGTGACGTACGGCGCCATCGCGGTCATGTTCTCGGTAGTAGCGCTCGTCCTGGCGGCCGGGGGCTTCGTCATCGGCTCCATCCTCGGCATCATTGGCGGCTCATGGGCCATCATGGCCCGCTGATGGGCGAAGCTCCTCGACCCACAGCTCCTCGAAGAACAGCCGCCGGCGCTTCAGCTCGACGCGGTGGAACGGCGCGAGCGCATCGTTAAGGGCGTTCGGCTCCATCTCGGTCGACAGCAGCAGAACGATCCTTCCGCCGGGGAGCAGATGCCCAGGGGCCTCGTCCAGGAAGCGGGCCGTCACCCCGACGCCGTCCGGCCCCCCGGCCCATGCGAGGGCCAGCCGGTCGTCGTCGGTCCCGGGGCAGTAGGGAGGGTTGAAGACGATGACGTCGAACCGCTCCGGGACGTTAGCGAACAGATCGCTCTCTCTTACGTCTCCGGGCAGCCCGTTCCGTGCAAGGTTCGCCTCGGTGCATCTCACCGCCAGCGGGTTGAGGTCGGCGGCCACGACCGATGAGGCGCAGGCGGCCAGGTGGCACGTTATCAAGCCGGTGCCGGGGCCCATCTCCAGGACGGTCTCGTTCCCCCCCACGGCGAGGGCATCCAGCAAAAGGAACGTGTCCTCCGATGGAGGGTATACCTCCTGGCATTCGATGATGTCGAGCTCCTGGCGATAGCGCATCCTCGCACCTCATGACGTCCGCACCTCTTAAGCTCAGGGGGTGCGAGCGGGACCAAATCAGCTTTAAGCGTGGGTACGCATGCACGCCCATGGAGCCCGCCTCCTATGCGGTCATAGCCATCATCGCCGCCACCCTGGTCTTCGGCGCCAGGAAGCGTTCGGACCTCACGCCGGTGCTGCTTCTCGGCAACCTTTTGATCTTCTTCGTGGAGATCCTCAGCGCGCCGTATGCCTATCTTCCCGTATCGTCGCCGGTGGTGCAGGAGCTGGCCTTCCGTCCCGAGGACCTGACCAACGGCCGCCTCTACACCCTCTTCACCTCGATGTTCCTGCACGCCGACTTCGTGGCACACCTGCTGGGGAACATGCTCTTCCTGTTCCTGCTGGGCACGCCGCTGGAACAGCGCATCGGCAAGGCCCGCTTCGCTGCGGTGTACTTCGTCGCCGGCGTGGCCGGCACGCTGATCATGGGCCTGGTGCTGGCAGGCCAGCCTCGCACGCTGGTCCTGGGCGCCTCGGGAGCGATATCGGGCCTCATGGGCGCCCTCCTGCTCCTGTATCCCCGGGACCAGATACCCATGATCCTGGGCTTCCTCTTCCTGCCCAGGGTGCCGGTGTGGCTGGCCGGCCTCAGCTGGCTCATCCTGTCGGTGGTGCAGTACGCCGGGCTCTCGAACAGCGGGGTGGCCTGGGAGGCCCACCTGGCCGGGTTCATCGTGGGCGTCATGGTGGCCGCTGCCGTGGGGAGGAGGGAAGCGGCCCGCCGCACGGCCGCTTTCAAACCGACCGACATCGCCGCGCTGGAGCCGCTCGCCGCCACGCCCGCCCTCACGAATGCGCTGGAAGCGATCCGCGCGGAGGAGCACCCCGATGTGAGGAAGGCCTGGCTGGAGTATTTCGCCGAGCATGCCCAATGCCCGCAGTGCGCGGGCAAGATGAAGTACCGCGACGGAAGGATGACGTGTCCCTGCGGATACGAGATGGTGGTGCGATGAACCGCATCGTCCCGGCGGTGGCTGGGCTGCTGATCCGGGACGGGAAGCGGATCGTGGAGGCGCATTCGTCGGCCACCCTCATCCTGTCGGACAGGATCGTCCTGGTGGATACTTCCAGCATCGAACGCCGCTCCATGCTGCTGGACGGCCTGGAGCGGGCTGGCGTACGGCCATCGCAGGTGGACGTCGTCGTGCTCACCCACCTTCACCACGATCACATGGGCAACCTGGACCTGTTCCCCGGGGCCAGAAGGCTGGCCCGGGTGGAGGAGCGGCCGGGCAGGGGGATCGAGCCGGTGTCCGACGACATCGAGCTGGCCCCCGGCGTCTCGCTCATGCACACGCCTGGACATACCAGAGGAAGCATGAGCGTGGTGGTTCGCGCCCCTGACGCCGTGTATGTGATGGCGGGGGATGCCATCCCGACGAGGGACAACCACGAACGGTGGCTGCCGCCAGGCATCAACATCGACCCCGAGCTGGCGCTGTCCAGCATGGAGCGGATCTGCCGCGCCGGGGACATGATAGTTCCGGGCCATGGGCAACCGTTCCCGTCCCGCCGCGAGCGATAGTTTTATTTTTCGGACAGGTTCATGGATAGCCGGATGCAAATGTCGGTGCCAAACGCTATCTACCTGGATTGTCCCAACTGCGACGAGCATGCGGTGCATGAGGTTCTGAAGGGCAAGTTGGGAAAGAAACAGGAGGTCATGGAGGCCACCGTGAAGTGCCAGGAATGCGGGCACGTTTACGTTACCGTGGTAAGGGAGCCTGAGCAGGTCATGGTGCCCATAATAGTCTCCGAGCTGGGAGACTCCAGGAAAGAGCAGATCGAGCTGATCTCAGGCGACATGGTCTCCGTCAACGACGAGGTTTATCTGGGAGACAGCCATCTCCTGATAACGGCCATCGAGTGCGACGGCCGGAGGGTGGAGCACTGCGCGGTGGAGAACGTCGACACCCTGTGGGCCAAGAAGTTCGACAAGGTGATCGTGAAAATATCGGTGAACAAGCACAGCCGCACCCTGGCCGCCCAGGTCGAGGCTCTTCCGGAGGAGGAGTTCTTCGTGGGCGACCTCATGACCGTGGGCCGCGATAACGTGGTCATCCACAACATCCGCTCCAAGGACGGGACCGTCCGCCGGGGCGGGGTGCCGGCCAGGGACATCGTGCGCATCTACACCAAGGCGGTCCGCACCACCAACGCCTGATCCATGTACGAAGCGGAGCGGAGCAGGCTGGTCAAGGGGCTCAAGAGCCATGGCGTTGTGACCGACGAAAGGGTGCTGGAGGCCATGGAGCGCGTCCCCAGGCACGAGTTCCTGCCCTCCGAGCTGCGAGACCAGGCGTACGTGGACTCGCCCCTGCCGATCGGCATGGGGCAGACCATATCGGCGCCGCACATGGTGGGGATCATGCTGCAGGCGCTTGAGCTGCGCCCTGGCCACAACGTTCTGGAGATCGGGGCCGGCTCCGGCTACCACGCCGCGCTGATGGGCGAGATGGTCCGCCCCGGCGGGAAGGTGTACACGGTGGAGCGCCTGGAATCGCTGGGGCGAAAGGCGGCGGAGGCGATCGAGCGGCTGAGCTACGATGACGTCGTGGAAGTGGTCATCGCCGATGGCTCCATGGGGCTGCCGGAGCATGCGCCATACGACCGCATCACCGTGGCGGCGGCCGCGCCTGAAGTGCCCAGGCCGCTGGAGGAGCAATTGGCCGACGGCGGCCGGATGCTCGTTCCGGTAGGGGGACAGGGATACCAGGACCTGACGCTGGTCACCCGCCAAGGCGACAGGCTGGAGCGCACCGGCCTGGGCGGCGTGGTGTTCGTGCCGCTCATCGGCCAGCACGGGTACCGGGACTAATCGAGGATGTGCGGCAGCACGTTCCGCAGGTCTCCGGCGCTCACCACCACGTTGGCGCTCTTCTTGACGTGCTCGTCGATGGGGTTGAACGCTATCGACAGGCCTGACAGGGCGAACATGGATACGTCCACGAAGCTGTTGCCGATCGAGACCGTGCCCATCTCGTCCACGCCGTACTCCTTCTGGAACTGGCGCAGCGCCGCGCCCTTGTCGGTCAGGTCGACCCTGAGGACGCCCTCCCCGGTGAGGGCGCCGTCGGGGCCGCACTCCACGCTGTTGGCCAGGTAGCCGTCGAAGCCGTGCTCGCGGGCGATGCGTCCGGCGGTCAGGTCCAGGCCGCCGCTGACGATGACCACCTTGGCGCCCGCGGCGCGCAGGGCGTCGACCGTCTGTGAGATGCCCTCTATGATCGGCACGGGGTCCAGGATGGTCTCCAGGTCGCTGCGGCAGATGTCCGCCTTCGCGTCGAGCCATCTCCTGATATCCTGGCGCATGAACTCCCTGTCATCTATGCGGCCCTGGATGTACGCCTGCAGCGTCTCCCCGTTGTCGATCTTGAAATGATCGTGCACCCATGTCCAGGAGGAGGCATAGTTAACCAGCACCCCGTCCATGTCGAAGGCGACCAGGCCCCACCGCGGTTTCATGATGGATAAGAACCGGACCTTGTTGATTTAGCTTGCGGAGACGACCCATCTGGAAGATGAAGGATGTCCGATGGCGCATGCCTCCGCGTGTTTCGGCCGGCGCCCGTAGCCGCTAAGGCCTCCGCGCTCACGATTGGATGAACTTGACATACTCCATCTGCTCGCTGCCCTGCAGCTCGGCGAGCATCGACTTGACCATGGCCGCCTGCCCTCGGACCAGGAAGACATTGAGGCATTTTCCGTTCTTGAGATGGGAATGGACCTGCGTGGTAATGATCTCCTGGTACTCGTGCCTGTTCTCGTCAACGCCTTCGGCCAGGTGTATCGTGATGAGGACCCCTTCCACGTCCCCTTGCAGGGTGCCGCGCTCTCTGACCTCGGCCTCGGCGGAACGAATGCATACGCGGACGGCCTCGCTCCGCCCGGTCAGCCCATAGGCCTTCTGGAGCATGTCCAGGGTCTCAAGGTTCCTTTCGGTCAGGGAAACGCTAACAACGGGCATGTAACATGTCATTCATGTCTACGATATAAGATATTATGTTGAAATTAATAGGAACATGGCGGAAATGACAGCGTTTGTTAATAAGAATAAGTTTAATTATTAACAATGTTCTCCGTTATCTCGTTACATGAGACCCCTATCCAAGACGATCCTCGCAGTGGCGGCCGTTGCCATGCTGATGGCGGTGGCGCTGCTGGCATCTGGCCTGTTGAACGGTCCGCCTTCCTTGGGGGACCGGATCGATGCCGTGGTGACCATCGCCCCCCAGCAGGCGATGGTGGAGGCCATCGGAGGGGACCATGTCAGCGTGACCCTCATGGTGCCCGCCGGGCAGGATCCGCACACCTATGAGCCGACCTCTGGGCAGATCAGGGCGGTATCTTCGGCGGATGTCTATTTCGAGGTCGGTTCGGGGGTCGAGTTCGAACTGACCAGAATGAGCACCCTGAGGGAGGTCAACCGGGGCATGGCCATTGTGGACTGCTCGAGGAACATGACCCTCATCGAGCAGGGGGCCCCAGATCACGATGGTGAAGCGGACGGGCATCAGCATGAGGGGAACGACCCCCACATCTGGCTCTCCCCGCCGAACCTGAAGCAGATGGCCAGGAACGTGTTCGATGGACTGGTGGCGGTCGACCCAGATCATTCAGGGGATTATGAGCAGAACCTCCAGGCCTACGAGGAGCGGATGGACTCGCTCCATGAGAACATCAGCGCGATGCTGGCTGACTACCGGGGAATGAAGTTCATGGTGTTCCATCCGGCCTGGGGCTACTTCGCCCACGAATACGGCCTGGTCCAGACCGCCATTGAGCAGGAAGGGCAGGAGCCGGGTCCGGTGGGCATCTCGAAGATCATAGATCAGGCCAAGCAGCAGAACATTCACGTGATCTTCGTATCCCCGCAGATCGACTCCAGAGGCGCCCAGGTGATCGCCGACGAGATCAACGGGGAGGTGGCCCGGGCGGACCCGCTTTCCACCGACATCGAGGCTGAACTGCTTTACCTGGCCCAGGAGATGGCCAAGGGATTCAGCAAGCAGGGGACATGATATGGGCGCGGAGCACTCGTTCCAGGAGAGGGGCGCGAAGAGATCGCGATCGGCAATGGATGAGCCCGCGATATCATTGCGCGACGTCACCGCAGGATACGATGGGCGGCCGACGATCGAGGCCATCACCCTCGAGGTCGAGGAAGGCGACTTCTACGGCATCATCGGCCCTAACGGCGGGGGCAAGTCCACCCTGCTCAAGGTCATCCTGGGGCTGATAGCTCCCATGAAGGGTGCGGTCAGGATCATGGGGCTTCCTCCCGAGGAGGGGAGGCGGCACATCGGGTATCTGCCGCAGTACGCCGACTATGACAAGGTGTATCCGATCTCGGTCTGGGACGTGGCCCTGATGGGGCGGCGGTCCAGGCGGGGGATTTCGCCATGGTATTCCTCCGAGGACCGGAGGGCGGCCGAGGAAGCCCTCGACGCCGTGAACATGCTCGATCATCGCGAGCGGAACATCGGGAAGCTATCGGGCGGCCAGCGGCAGAGGGTGTTCATCGCCCGGGCGCTGGCCTCCAGGCCGAAGATCCTGCTCCTCGACGAGCCCACCGCCAGCGTGGACCCGGAGGGGCAGGAGAGCATCTTCGCCCTGTTCTCCGAGCTCAACAAGGAGATGACGATCCTGCTGGTGAGCCACGACGTGGGCATGATCACAACGCACGTCAACAAGCTTGCCTGCATCAACCGCACCATCGTCACCCACGACGAGCCGGTCATAACGCCGGAGATGCTGCAGAAGGGATACAGCTGCCCGGTGGACCTCATCGCCCATGGGGATGTGCCCCACCGCATGCTTCGGAATCACTGAGGAAGTGTCGATCTTATGAGACATGAAGAGAAGGTCCTTGCCGTCATCGCCGCCGCCACCATCCTGGTCATACTTGCCCTGGTGTCCTTCAGCGGCTACTACTCGTTCATCAACAGGATGTTCCTGGCAGGCATCCTGGCCAGTCTGGTCTGCGGAGTGGTGGGCACCTTCGTGGTGGTCCGGCGGGTGGTCTTCATGAGCGATGCCATCGCCCACTCCACCTTCGGAGGCATCGGCCTGGCCTTCCTGCTGCAGAGCGCCCTGGGCTGGTTATGGTTCGACCCCATGCTCGGAGCGGCCCTCTTTGCCCTCGGGGCCGCGGTGATCCTGAGCATGGGATGGACCCGGCTGAGCGTGCGTGAGGACTCGGTCATCGGCGTCCTGTGGGTCATCGGCATGGCGCTGGGCGTGCTGTTCTATAGCCTGGTCGATCCCCGGAAGGTCTCCCTGATATCGCCCGAGAGCATCCTCTTCGGCAGCATCCTCCTCATCAGCGAGGAGACGTTGTGGATGATGCTGGCCATCCTGGTGGCGATCTATGTTGTGGTGTTCTTCCTCTTCAGGGACCTGCAGATACTCACCTTTGACGAGGAGCACGCCCGCATCTCCGGCCTCAACGTTCCTCTCATCAACTTCATCCTGCTGGCCCTCATAGCCTTCACCATAATCGCCCTGATCCAGCTGGTGGGCGTCATATTGGCCATCGCCATGCTCACCATCCCGGCGGCGATAGCGGGCACGTTCACCGACAGCCTCAAGAGCATGATGCTGTCGGCCGTGACGGTGTCCCTGGTCCTGACCGCGGCAGGCTCCTTTGCGGCCATCGCCATGGACACTCCTCCCGGGGCGACCATCGTCATCCTGATGGGGGCGGTGTTCATCGCCGTGATGCTGGTCCGCCTGCGAACGCACGGCGGAGGTGCGGCGGCCAGGAAAGGGGCCTGATCGCTCGCCGCCGCGAGGCAGCCCGGCCGACAGGTCTCTCCGCCCGCCGCCAAGGGGGTGCCGGCCCCCGACGCCCGGCCAGCGGTCGAGCGGCACCCAAACCTTATTGATTATGGTCTGTGATGATTCGTTGATGATCGTCCTGCTAGGGGTTGGCCACGTGTTCGACATCTCCGCCCAGGTGCGCAGCCTCATCGAGGCGGAGCGGCCTGACGTGGTGTGCGTCGAGCTGGACCCCCCGCGCTACCGAGCGCTCATCAACCCGCCGAGGGAGCGTGCTGACGTTCCCCTGCCATACCGCCTGCTGTCGGTGTTCCAGAAGCGCCTGGCCAGGGGCTACGGCGGCGAGGCGGGAGCGGAGATGCTGGCCGCCGTGGACGCCGCCCGCGACATCGGCGCCGAGGTGCGGATGATCGACGCCGACGCCGCCAGCCTGTTCCGCCGCCTGTGGAAGGAGATGCCTCCCTCCGAGAAGGTCCGTTTGATGCTGTCGGCCTTCAGCTCGCTGTTCCTCAGCCGCCGCACGGTGGAGAGGGAGCTGGGCAACTTCCAGGAGAACGAGGACCGCTACCTGGAGGAGATGGCAAGGCAGTTCCCCACCATGAAGCGTGTGCTCATCGACGAGCGCAACGTGGTCATGGCCCAGCGCATCGACGCCGCCGCCTCGCAGGCTCCGTCGGTGGTGGCGGTGGTGGGCGACGGTCACGTGGAGGGGATCGTCCGCCTGCTGGGGCGGGACGACATGCGGGTGGTGCGCCTCAGAGAGCTCATGGGCCAGCCGGCCGAGCGGGAAGGAGGCGGGGCGGGCAACGCCCAGGCCACGTTCCACTTCCAGTTCCCGGGACGGTGATGTTTTAATTCCGCTCGCCAATGGGGTGGCGTGCGCGTCACCCTCCTTTCCTACACCAAGGACGCCGAGAGGCTCTGTGCCTCGGCGGCCCATTCCTGCTACTCCGATAAGCCGGCCAGCGAGCTGATGGATGATTGGGACGAGAAGAAGGGTCAAAGATGGCTTGGCAACCCGCTTGCATCAGGGCACCATTCGGTCATCGAGCACGCTTCGTTCACGTTCTCGATCGAAGGCGCCAGCCGCGCTCTCACGCATCAGCTGGTGCGCCATCGTCTGGCATCGTTCTCCCAGCAGTCCCAACGGTATGTCAGCATGGAGGACGCTGATTATGTCCTGCCGGACAGCATCGCCCGGGACGAGGAGGCGGCGCGGCGGTTCCGGGAGCTGATGGAGCACATCTGGGAGGAGTACCGGTTCCTCAGCGAGCGGGTGCCCAAGGAGGACGCCCGGTATGTGCTGCCGAACGCCTGCACCACCAACATCACTGTCACGATGAACGCCAGGGAGCTGTGGCACTTCTTCGAGCTCAGATGCTGCAACCGGGCGCAGTGGGAGCTCCGCGCCGTGGCCGACGAGATGCTTCGCCTCGCCAGGGAGGCATCGCCGTTGATATTCTCCAAGGCGGGACCGCCGTGCGTCTCGAGGGGGCGGTGCCCGGAGGGCAAGATGACGTGCGGCCGGCCCCGCACCGAGCTGCGGTAGCCTGGCTGGTTGCTTTCGAACGAGGGGGAGGCGGTCCCAGAAAAGGATTAAATAGACTATCACCTTAACCAATCTCCTAGCCCAGGTGAACTCATGGGAAATATCCGCTCCACTTACATCAAGAGGATCGCTCTCGAGCTCGTTCAGAAGTACCCCTCGGTGTTCAATGACGACTTCGAGAACAACAAGATACTGGTATCCAAGCTGACCAATGTAGAGTCGACCACCATGCGCAACCGTGTTGCCGGGTACGTCACCACCTACTGGCAGAACATGGAACACTAAGCGTATCGTTTTTATTAAGACAATCACTACCTGCCAGGGTGGCCCCAGCCATAGAGGTCCGCTCCCTGAGCAGGGTGTTCTCCGGACGCGGGAATACGCTCGCCCTCGATAACGTCGATCTGACAGTGGAAGAGGGCGAGCTATTCGGCCTCCTTGGCCCCAATGGGGCTGGCAAGACCACTCTGATCAAGATCCTGTGCACTCTTCTTCTTCCGTCCTCCGGCACCGCCAGCGTTCTCGGTCATGACGTCGACGCCGACGCCAAGCAGATCAGGAAGCGCATCAACATGGTCTCGGGCGGGGAGATCTCCGGCTATGGACTATTGACGATCCGCGAGAACCTGTGGATGTTCACCCAGTTCTACGGCGTCCCCGGGAAGGTGGCTAGGGAGCGCATCGATTCGCTGCTGGAGGCGTTCGGCCTGCAGGATAAGGCGGATGCCAAGCTTCGCACCGTCTCCACCGGGCAGCGGCAGAAGATGAACATCATCAGGGGGTTCGCCACCGACCCCGAGCTGATCTTCCTGGACGAGCCGACGCTTGGTCTGGACGTCTCGACAAGCATCGCCATACGGAACTACCTTCGCGAATGGGTGCGCGAACGCAGCGGCCGGACGATGCTGCTCACCACCCATTATATGAGGGAGGCCGAGGAGCTGTGCGACCGGGTGGCCATCATCGACCGCGGGAGGATCGTGGCCGTCGACACGCCGGCCGGGCTGAAGCGAAGGGTGGGCAGCGGCTCGTCGTTCCTCATCGAGACCACGCCCTTCGATCCTGAGCCCATGCGCTCCCTGCCGGGGATGAGAGGCATGACCGCCCGGCCGGCGGATGGGCACATGAACATCCGCATGGTGCTCGACGACGAGTCGGTCATCGCCGACGTCATCTCGTCGATCGTCTCGTCCGGCGCCCGCGTGATCGGCCTCAGCAAGAACGAGCCCACGCTGGAGGACGCGTTCATGCACCTGGTGGGGAGAGGGCTGGAATGAGCGACTGGGCGCTGAACCTCAGGGCTGGCATGGCGCGCGCGTACGCCAGGACGGTCGGCGCCACCAGGGAGCCGTCATGGGTGGTGTTCGACGTCCTCCTTCCGCTCTTGGGCGTTGCCGCCTACATCTACTACTACCGCGCCCTGGGCGCCAGCCCCGCCTTCGAAGGCTTCGTCGTGCTGGGAGGAGCGATGACCGCGTTCTGGTTGAACGTCCTGTGGGGCATGGCCGCTCAGCTGTACTGGGAGCGGGAGGTGGGCAACCTCCAGCTGTTCATGGTGGCGCCCATGTCGCGCATGGCCCTGCTGGCCGGCATGGCGCTGGGCGGGCTGTTCACATCGGCCGTCAGAGCGCTGAGCACGCTGGTCCTCGGAACGCTCATCTTCCAGGTTCACATGTCGGTGGAGGACCCCCTCGCATTAGCGGCCGTCTTCTCCCTGACCATGCTGGCCGTGTACGGCATGGGGATGGTGCTGTCCTCCCTCTTCCTCATGTACGGCCGGGACGCCTGGAACATCTCCAACCTGATGCAGGAGCCGGTCTACCTGGTCTCCGGCTTCTACTTCCCGGTCCGGGAGCTCGGTCTTGGCGTATCGGCGCTGGCGACGCTCATACCCGTAACGCTCGGTCTGGACGCCATGCGGCAGCTGCTGTTCGGCGCGGCCTCTCAAGGTCTTCTTCCCGTGTGGTTGGAGGCATCCATGCTGGCGGTGCAGGCTGCGGCATTCTTCCTGCTGGCCAGGTTCTCGCTCGACCGCATGGAGCAGCGCGGCCGCAGGGAGGGGAGGCTGACCCTGAGATGGCAGTGAAGGACCATCTGCGGACGCTGCGGCTGGCCGCCTGGCTGGGGTGGCAGATCGAGTC
Organism: Methanomassiliicoccus sp. UBA386; assembly: GCA_002498285.1. Taxonomy (GTDB): domain Archaea; phylum Thermoplasmatota; class Thermoplasmata; order Methanomassiliicoccales; family Methanomassiliicoccaceae; genus DTU008. Next base: position 14,774 of record DAGU01000089.1, read on the forward strand.
CAACTGGGCGCGCCCGCTCATCTTCCTCACCTACTCGTTCATCCGCCCCATCGCGGCCACGCTCATCCTGGTCATCATGTACCTGATCGTCAAGCAGGACGTGGCATCCGAGCCCGCGCTGTTCTCATACGTCTATCTGGGAGCGACCTTCTACATGTTCGTGTCCAGCGTGGTGTTCGGGATCACGTACGTCATACACGCGGACCGGGAGCACTACCAGACGCTGCGCAACATCTACATCTCGCCCATCTCGCTGTACGTGTACCTGATCGGCCGCGCCACCGGCAAGGTGCTGTTGGCGGCGCTGGCGGTCATCATCTCGCTCACCTTCGGCATCCTGGTGCTGGGGCTTCCGTTCGATCTGCTGCTGGTCGATTGGCCCCTGTTCCTGCTGACCATGGTCCTGGGGCTAGCGTGCCTGATCGCCCTGGGGCTGGCCCTGGCCGGCATCTCGCTTCTGACGGCCAAGCACTCCACGTCGATCAACGAGGGCGTGGGCGGCCTTGTCTACCTGCTGTGCGGGGCCGTCTTTCCCATCACCGTGCTGCCGGCATGGGGGCAGGCCATCGGCCTCACCATCCCGGTGACCTACTGGCTGGAGCTGGTGAGGCGTTCGCTTTACCCGGGAGAAGGCATCGAGCTGCTGGGGGGCCTTCAGGACTTCACGGACGGGACCATACTGCTCTTCCTGCTGGTGTCCACCGTGGCCTTCGCCGCGCTGTCGCTGGTGCTGTTCCGAAGCGCCGACCGGGTCGCCCGCCAGAGGGGAAAGCTGGACATGATCACCACGTACTAGCGGTACGCCTCATGCCCGCACCGGCACCGCTCCGGCTCCATCCCGCAGGCGAAGCAGCGGGGGCCCATCAACGCCGGCTCAACGAGTGGGGCCGAGGTCTTCAAGCTCTCAAAATCGTGCGACAGGTCGTCCATGACCGCCTCGAAGCACGTCGCGCATATGGAACGGGCCCGGCGGGGCGACCCGCGGTCGCCGGAGCGGACGAACATCACGCCCTTGCATATCTCCCCGTCGCAGCGGTGGCATTTCCTCTTCCTCTCAGCGACCTCCACCCATATGCGATAGTCCTTCATGGCATCCCGGGGCTCGCTAACGGATGAGGGGATAAGCCCCTTTTCCCCCCGTTATGCGCATTGATAATCATGCCTGAAGGGGGCGCAAGGCGAAAGGTATTAAAGGGTGACATGAATCAGGAATGAGGCCCGCGTGGGGTAGCTTGGATATCCTAAAAGATTGCGGATCTTTGGACTTGGGTTCGAATCCCAGCGCGGGCGCCATTTTCTCTCATTCCATTCCCACCCGCTCCACGATCTCCACGTCCCCGGGCGGGAGGATGCGCGATATCTCCTCCTCCGGCACCTCGAAGGCGCGGGCCAATTGCGCCGCCGCCCTGCTCTTCTCCTTCGTGGGGCGGACGACCACGTACCTGGACGAGCGGCCCCGCATGGCCGACGGGGGGGCGCACATGATCTTCCTGGCCCCCTGATATTCGATCTCCCCTATCGCCAGCTCCAGGCGCAGGTGGTAGATGTAGTTCCTCTTCCCCCGGATGATGAATGCTCCCCGGGGAACGAACTCTCCGGCCTGGGCCATCTTGCTCACCTGGTCGGGGAGGACCCAGTATGCCGTGCCTTCAGAGGCTCCGGCCGTCCAGGCCTTTGAATGCGCCAATGCGAAGGCGCACACCTCCTCCAGCTCCTGCTCGGTGGCGCTCTCCCCCTCCTTGACCACCACGCTCGGCGCGCCGTGGATATCGGCGTGAGCGTACCGGTCCGATGGCTTGAGGTGCTTCTTCACCAGCTGATCGTTGGAGCGGGCGTCCCGGCCCGACATCACCAGTCTTTCGCCCGAAGTGATGAACCACTTGTACCGCTCGAACCAGAACTCCTTGGTCTTGCGGGCCACGTGCTTCTCGGCCATCCTCTGCTTCTCGCCTTCCTTGATCCGCTTGGCCAGGCGGGCCTCGGTGTCCTTGAGGGCGTTCCTGGCGCCTTCCATCTTGTCCCTGAACTCCTTCGACCTCTTGTACAGCTGATCGGCGTTGCCATCGACGCCCAGGCCGTAGTCCAGCTCGACCTCCTTGCCCGATACGGTCGCCTTGAGGGTGTGGTCCTCAGGATCTACGGACAGCACGCCCGGGATCTTGCCGCCCTCGGCCCTGGCGGCATCCCAGCCCATGCCCTTCAGCCTCGAGGCGGCCTTGAGCAGCGTCTCGGTGCCAAGATAATCGGAGTAGATAGCCTCGGCCATCTCCACGAAGGCCCGGGCCTCGGCCTCCTGGGCCTCGATGGCCTTCCGCTGCTGCTCCAGCTGCCTCTGCAGTCTGGCCAGCTCGGCGTCCTCCTTCTCGGGGGGCTCGATGGACGAGATGTAGGCATGAATGGCGTCGGAGAAGCTCTCATGCTCTCTCGCCTCCTCGGTGGCGTACAGCAGTAGCGGGATCGGCGTCACGTCGACCGGCTTGCCGCCCTTCAGCACCTCCCGGGGGCGTCGGGCGGTGGCCGCTTCCTTCAACATGAGGGCCAGCGCGTCGTAGAGCCTGGCCACGTCATCGTCGGAGAGCTCCTTGGCCTTGGTGCCCTTGTCCACCCCGGCTCTCCGGCAGGCCTCCTCGGCGGTCTGCCCGCCCACGTTGATGGCGGTGGCCAGGGTGCGCACCGCATCGGACGTCGAGCCGAGCACGGCCCGCCGGAACGAGGCGGCGTCCATGGAGGTGGGGTCGAACCTTGATGGCGGAAAGAGGTACTCCACGCCCGGCCGTATCTCCCGATGGCGCCACTTCCTCGACACCACGGAGCCGATGATCTTTCCCTCCGAGGTGACGACAAGGTTGCCCCCGCCGAACAGCTCGATGATGATCTGGAAGGATGCCGGCCCCTTCTCCAGATCCATCACCACCACCCGGTCGAACTCTCGTTGCCGGACGGACGATATACGGCCGTTGGTCAGGACCTTCCTCAGGTGCACCGCGAACTGCGAGGGGATGTCGGGCATCTCCGGCCGCTCCGGCGATAAGTACAGCCAGCGGAGGTCCTGCAGGACGAGCTCCTTCCGCCCGGAGGATGGCGTGTTGATCCTCAGCATCACGTTCCTGCCGTCCCAGTGAAAGATCTTGTCGAGGTAGCCCCCCACCAGCACCTGCATCTCCGATGTCATGGCGAGGATGTCGAACGCGCTCATCTCGTCCTTCATGCATTCCCTTACCCGCGGGGCGCTCATAAGCCTTGCTGATGGGGGCGGTCATCATCGTCGGGCCTCGACCCCCTGAAGAACAGATTAATTAACGTTGAAGGACAAGTGAGGGACGTTGATCGACATCGAGGACGTCATCCTGCAGCGCATCGAACAGATAGAGGAGGACGACCCCGAACTCGAGGTGGGGTACGAGCTCATAGGGGAGGAGAACCGGGGGATAATCATCACCGCCTTGGAGGACATCCTGATCAGCGTGGAGTTCGTGGAGTCGGACCTCAGCTGGCAGCGGGAGCTGGCAGAGGAGGAGTACATGGACGCCCATGGCGAGGACATCCTAGTGGCGGTCATCGTGCCGACCGATGCCTACCTTGAGGTGTACGGCCGCCTGAGGAGGCATGCCCACAAGGGCCTGGTGCTGCTCTCCTACGAATCGCTGGGCATACTATCCACGCCCATGGCCGGCTGACGCCGCCCCGCGCCATCTCCGCCCTGTCGTCATTCATGCCATTCTTCCAGCTGCCATGCCGTCCGCATGGAGCCGGCCCTTGGTGACGAAACCTATATAACTGTCAAGCAGATTCGTGGTCTCCACTGCCACTGTGGCTTAGCGGTATAGCGACGCCTTGGTAAGGCGTAGGTCGAGGGTTCAATTCCCTCCAGTGGCTCCATTTCTAACTCACTTCCGAGATCTTGTCAGCCGCCCACGAACGAGCTCGTGGCTTGCAGCTGGACCGGGCCTCAGCTGCCTTGCGACCTTCTCCTCATCGCCCGCTGCGTTCGGCTGACCGACGGCTGCCGCCGACCCGCCTGGAAAGGGAGGTGATGCTCCTTGAGGGTGTCAGGTCCGCGTCCATCGTGCGTAACATGTCCTTCGAAACGGCCTCGATGCCATTGATGCCCCGGCCTACGTTCATGCCCTCTTCGAGATGGTTGGTTTTCTGGTGATATTTTTTATAAATAAGCAATCCGATTCCGCCTCGGATGGGACGGGATGCGAACTAACGTAATAGCAGCAGTGCTGGTCATCTGCCTTGTGGCCTCGTCGTTCATGCTGCCCCCGGCGGCGGCCGAGGATGCGCTGGTGACGATCACCTCGCCGGCCAGGAATCATGTTTCTGACAATAGCGCCGTTACGCTTAGCTGGGAGAGCCATCCTTCGGTGGAGCGGTGCCGCATATGGGTCGACGATCGTGAGCCCTACGACGTCGCGCCCAACGGAAGCACCGTCCTGGAGGGACTGAAGGATGGGGCCCATCATGTGGTGGTGCGGGCGTACAACGGCACCGCCGCCGACGCGGACTCCGTGACCTTCTTCGTCGACACCACCCCTCCGGAGCTGGTGATCCTCTCACCGTCCTATGGCGATCATCTCAACACCCCCAATGTAACGGTGATGTGGAAGGCATCCGACGCATCGTCCATGGCCGCGTATGAGATCGATGTGACGATGAACGGCGCGAACCAGGGGGCCACCCTTCTCAACTACACCTCATCGTCGTACGAGCTGAAGGGCCTTCAGAACGCAAGATACGAGGTCAAGGTCACGGCGTTCGACGGGGCCGGCAATCGGACGCAGAAGAGCGTGGCATTCACTGTCGACACCACCGTCCCGACGCTGAGCATTCTAAACCCTTCGGATGGGGGCGTCTACGACGATAACGTCACGGTGACATGGTCGGCGAGCGACGCAGGCAACAATCTCGTCGGCTTCGACGTGTACCTGAACGGAGCGTACCACGCCAGGGTAGCCCCCTCGAACGACTCCATTCAGTTCATGAGACTGCAGGACGGCATATACGCCGTGGACGTGATCGCCATAGACTCGGCCAACAACACTGCCCGGGGCAGCGTGTCGTTCACCATCGACACCGTGCTGTTCGATGTCGTGAACACCTTCCCCGGCGACGGGGCCGTGTTGGCCACCGACATCTGGGTACAGTACTCCAAGCCTCTCGACAGGACGGTAAGCAACATCACCGTCTCGGGGGCGGAGGGAACGGTGCGGTGGGAGGGGAACACCATTATCTTCACGCCCGATGCACCTCTGCAGCTCGGAACGAAGTACACGGTCGATGTCGTCGCCATGGACCACAGCGGCCGATGGGAGAACAACACATGGTCGTTCAACACCACCTCCAATGCGTACGTGAGCGGCATCGTCCAGGATGACGACGGGGCTCCGCTTGCCAACGCCCGCGTTTACATCCCGGGCGGTCCCAGCACGGTCACCGCCGGGGACGGTTCCTTCCGCCTGGAGGTGCCTTCGGGGAACCAGACCCTCACCATATCGCTTTCCGGACACGTCACCAGGACCATGCCCATCAACGTGCCGCCAGGCATCGAGAGGTCGGTGGGAACGATACAGCTGGCATCGACGGAGCTGATCGTCCTGGTGGGATGGGCGGTCGCCATCCTGGCCATCGTCCTGGTGCTCGTCATCTACTACTTCCGGAAGGCCAAGAAGGGACGGGGCAGAAGGCCCAGGCCTCCGGCCAGGGGGCGAGGGAAGGAGGTCTCCCGTTCGTGGAAGGGACTGGAAGAGCTGCAGAAGCGCTCCCGCCGGAACCGATACGCCGACGATGACATCGATCCAGATGAACGGCTGTGAGGGATGTTCAGAAAAAGATAGCGGACCGGGAAGATGTTAGCATCACACCGTTCCCGGGACCACTATCAAAGTGATTAAAAGGAGCAGGATGAAGGCGAGGAAGTAGATCGACCAACGCCTCTGATGCGCCGTTTCCATCCTGCTCCCGTACGTTTCTTTCCCCCCCAGATTCTGTGCGAGCCCCGTGGACCTCGCGATTCGTATTTTGGAGCATCCGCTACATATAGGTATTCATCGAGTTGAATAATATCGAATATGATAATAAGCCTTCAAGTCATGCGGTACAGCACGAACCCAGACCATATCTTCGGCCAGAAGTAGGTGGTCTTCTTGGGCATCTTTCTTCCTTTCTTGGCCACTTTCCAAATCAGTTCCAGGGACGGAGCTCGGACGATCACCGCCAGGTCCAGCTCCCCGTCGGCCATGCGCCTGGCGGCCGAGGAGATCTCGTGATCGTACTCGACGCGCATGTCGCCGCCGCCCGGCAGGGGCTGGAGAACCTCCTTGAACATGATCTCTTGGAAGACATAGGCGTCGACCGACCATAGGATGTCGTCCTTGGACGAAGCGTGCTCGGCCACGTGCATGCTTCCGTCCTTCAGCATCAGTCCGAAGGTGGGCACGGCGGCGGCCTCGAGTTCTTCCCTCATAGCCTCTACGCTCTTCACCTCCCGCAACGTGAAACGCTCCCTCATCCTCTCCAGAAGCTCCTCCGGCCGGTAGTCCAGGCCCTTTATCAAACGATGAGTAGGGAGGACGAACATGCCGCTGTCCTCCGAGGAGACCATGGTGCACAGCACGTACGCCTTCTTCTCGTCCCCCTCGTTCTCCTGCGAGTAGCGGTAAGCGGTCTCGTAGCGATGGTGGCCGTCGGCGATGAGCATCTTCTTCGAGGCGAACATGTCCCTCAGCGCCTTCACGTCGGCCGCCTGGTGAATGCGGAACAGCTGATGGACCGTTCCCGACGCATCGGTGGTCTCGAACAATCGGTCCGCCCGCCCGGACACTTCTCCCAGGTCGATATCGGCGCGGTCGTACAGGCCGAAGATCGACTCGCAATGGGTGGCGGTCGCCCTCAGCAGGTTGAGGCGGTCCTCCTTGACCTTCGAGAAGGTCTCCTCGTGTGGCACTATGTTGCCCTGTTCGTAGCTCTCCGTCCTCAGCACCCCGATTATGCCGTCCCTTGACGGCCATCCTTCTTGGCCCTGGAAGCTCTGGCGGTACAGATAGTAGCATTCCCGGTCGTCCTGCGCCAATGCGCCGGACGAGATCCAGCCGTCAAGCAGTTTGGCCGCCTCCTCGTACCTCCCATCCAGTCCGCCGAGGGTGACACGGGTGATGTTGTACCTCTTCTCCTGCAGCCCCGCCTGCTCCTGGGCGGAGATGATGTCGTACGGAGGCGAGATGCGCTCGACGATGCTCTCGTTGCTGCCCAGGCGGGGCAGGATGCCGTGGAAGGGACGGAAATCAACCATGGGAACGCATCTTGAACGGCTCGCGCGTTCAATAGACTTGCGGCCGACTTGCGGCCGCAGTGCAGGGTTTTTTTATAAGGCGGCGTCTATTGCGAATTTCAACGACCGAGGATGCCCCATGAGCTTACTGGCAACGATTAACGATCTCGTTATTGGGCTGATCGATCAGGCCGGCTATGTTGGCATCTACCTGGCAATGTTCATCGAGGGGGTGTTTACGCCGATCCCCAGCGAGATCATCGTCCCCCTCGCCGGCTACCTCGCTTCCACGGGGCGGTTCGACATCGTACTGGTGGTGCTGATCAGCTCGCTGGGGGCGGTAAGCGGTTCGACGGTGGCATATTTCATAGGATACCGCCTGGGGCGGCCGTTCGTGGACCGCTACGGCAAGTACTTCGGCTTCGGGCATGACAGCCTGTGCCGCGCTGACGCGTGGTTCGAGAGATGGGGCAACTATGGCATACTGCTGGGCCACTCACTGCCCGGCGTGCGCTCGGTGATATCCTTTCCGGCAGGCATAGCCAAGATGGACATCAAGCGCTTCATCCTCTTCACCTTCTTCGGGGCGCTGATCTGGAACACCGTGCTGACCGTTGCGGGATACGTGCTGGGCGCCAGCTACATACTCATCTCGATCACCCTTGGCAAATGGAACGTGGACTGGATCATCCTGTTCGCGGTTGGCGCCATCTTCCTGGCATGGGTCTGGTACGGGCGAAGGAAGAAGGCAAAGTGCCAGCTCAAGGCCGACGAACGCTGAACTGCAGGACACTCTTCCACGGTTCCATCGCCGCCTGCGATGTGGCGCCTATAGCGTACTGTCAGCCCCATGCCTGCCCAATGCTCCGAACGGGCCGTCCACCGGAACCGAATGACGGGGCCAGTGCCGTCGGAGGGCAGCAGGACGAACAGTGTGCCTCTGCCCCGGCCGGGGGAAACATATTGTTCGGCCCTGCTCCATATGACATCCGCATGAGGGGGCCTGACAGGCTGGCGCGTCGCTCGCCGGTCCGGAAAGCCTGTACGGTATTCTGCGGTCGGCGGGGATTCGGTTCTTCCCCTTCGCCCGATATGCCCGCGCCGCCACCATGGAGGGGGAGGCGAAGGCTCCCGGCCGCACCATTCCGAGGGCGATGTTCCTCTCCCTCGACATCGTGCTGCTCTTCTACGCGGCGGTATCGACCTCGTCCCTTCTGGCGGTCGGCCCCGAGGCGCTGTCGCGCTCCAATGACCCCCTGGCCCTGCTGGTCTCGGCGGCAGGCTTCGGCGAATGGCGATGG
>DAGU01000089.1:23518-27016 GCA_002498285.1 Methanomassiliicoccus sp. UBA386
CATCGACCGAACGCTGTTCGCCATGGCCGCCGACCGCAGGATGCCCCCTTACCTGGCGAAGGTGCACCCGGTCCACAAGGCCCCCCCATCTTGCTAGTGTCACGATAGGTGTCATCCTGACGGCGGTCGTGCTCACCGTCGACGTGCGCTCGGCCATAGGGTTCAGCGCCTTCACCGTGCTGCTGTACTATGCCATCACCAACCTCTCAGCCTGCACGCTGTCGAAGGACGAACGCATGTTCGGGCGATGGTCGGCCTTCGCCGGCCTGCTGGGATGCCTCGTCCTATCGTTCGCTCTGCCCCTCGAGTCGGTCATTGCCGGCGGCCTCGTCATGCTCGCCGGCGCGGCCATATTTTTCGTCCAGGAGCGGGGCGTCCGACCGTCACATCAGGCGTGACACGCGGTGGCGGCCAGAGCGGTCAGGCATGCGCATCACCCGATATTCTCAGAAAAGAGACCTATCGGTAAGCGGTTATCTACTGAGGGGCCGCATGCTTCCGCGTGGTTGGGTTCGCATGGTCTAGGAGGGCGGGAATTGCGCTGCTCATACTCGCCGTGCTGGTCCTGCCATCTCTCCAGACAGTAGCCGTTCCGGAGGGGGACGCCCCGGCGGTTCCGCATTACAATGCACCGTCAGGCGCCTCTCCCGCATCCCCCAAGGGGATGGAGACCTTCGACAGCCTTCCCAACGGTCTCAAGAGCCCCAGCACAATCGATCTGGGCATGGGAACGTTGACTTTGCACGACCTCGCCAAAGGCGGAGAGACCGTCATCCTGGGAGGGCAGCTGGTCAGCATCGTCAGGGAACCAATGTCGAACGCCGCCGTCATGAGCTTCACGCCCAAGGTCCCGGAGGGCACCTGGACCATGTCCTCGGAGGTCTACCCATCAAAGGATCGTTCCGTCCACCACTCTTACGGGGTGCCTGCCCCCCGCAGCGGGATGATCATCACGCTCGAATCGGGCGGCGAGGCGGTGGCGGCAGTAGCTCTTTACGTGGGGGAGTCCGGACAGGAGGGGGTCAGGGTGCGCCTGGGCCAGAACGGCGGTTGGACGACCGTCCTGGACGATGTGCTTCCGGGATACATCAGCCGCCATGACCCCAGCCCGGCCAGCGTAAGGAACCAAGAGGGCATGTACGGCAACAGGCCGGACCACTATGTGGTGGGCTTCGAACACTTGGGCGACGGGGTGTCCATCTCCATCCACTACACGGCTGGCGGCGCCTCCGAGCTGTTGTACCGGAACTCCGTCGTCAGCGGCCCCATGGTCGCGCCGAGGTTGGTCTACAGCGCGGACGCCGAGATAATTCGCGGTGTGGAGGACTACATCGTGATGAATTGCTGGTACATCGACAACATGCGGTTCACGAACGACGCCTCCCGCTACGCCGAGACCGATCCCTCCTATGAGTATATCTTCAAGGGCCAACCGGCGTACCTGAGCCTGAGGGACCTCGACAACCTCCCTATCACCGATGCGTCGGTCACCATCGGGGGCAGGGACGCCGCATACGTCGCGGAGCACCAAAGGTACGAGGCCTACTTGGGCCAGGACGTAGACTGGGCGACCAAGGTCCCGTACTCCGTCGACGTGGACGACCACTCGTTCGATGGTGTTTTGCACATCACCACCATGTCCGAACTGGCGTACGGGGTGGACCTTCCCCTGTGGTGGAACGGCTGGGACTGGGTCAGCGTGTTCGGCGTGGATGACCCCGCCCCATCCAATGCGTTGAGCACCTATTCCAGGTACGAGCATCCGGTCAGCTCCTACATGATCTCCCCGTCTGGCACCAGCGAGATGATGCTACCGACCCATTCCGAGCTGGCGGCGCACGCTCCCCACGACTATCGGTGCCAAGGGACCAAGCTGTGGGACGAGGCGGTGGCTGCCGCCCGCTCCGGCCGGTCAGGCATGGAGGGGTGGTTCGCCTACGCCAGCCGGTGGGACGACCCTTCCTACGTGGGCAGGGGGGACACTTACATCACCAAGGCCTGCCCGGCGAACTGGGGCTCTCCGGCGATGGTGTACGCGATGCACGACGAGGGGTTCCGGATCATGGGCCGGACGGCCAGTTACTGCTCGGCGGTGAGCACGCACCTCATGGGCGCATGGTGGGATGGCAGCGACGCCAACGCGTGGTATCCGTATGAGCCGGTGCAGCTGATGAACATCATGCGCAGCCCCTGCACTGACGGAGAGGTCCCCCGGTCCACGTGGGACTGGGTGCGGGACGTCGCCAGCAAGGGGGGCGTGGTGAGCAGCTACAACCACGGCTCTTACTCCAGCTCGGCCGCCGATCTGCTACGATGGATGGACACTCCCAAGACGGACTTCGACCATGAGAACTGGAAGGCCACCAACGGGGAGGTCGCATCCTATGTCTTCGGTCGCTGGACGACCGACGCGTCGTACAACGCCGCCATGTCCAACGGGTCCGCCCTCGTCTACGACGTTTCCCGCCAGGATCCGCACGCCAGGGGGTACTGGAACGTGCCGGTGACGCTGTCCTTCGACCTGAGCATGCTGCCGCACGGGGTGAGCGATATTGTGCTGTCGGAGGGAGACCGCACCTACCGGGCGAGCGACGGGACCCTGGCGGAACTGCAGGCCGCCCGGGTCATGGACGCCGGGTATGACGTGCGGGACGGCGCCTTGTACGTCAGCCACTTCTGGAACTCCTCCAGTCGTCTCACCATCCTCAGCCTGGAGGGCGTGGAGCTGCCGCCCCAGCCCCCCAGGCCTGCCTGGCCATCCACGCCGGGGCTGCCATCCACGCCTGAACAGCCGGGGGTGACGCCTCATCCGGTGGATCTGTCGGCAAATGGACCGTTCTCGGCATGGGTCGTCGGCTCCGTCGTGGCCACCGCCGCCGCGGTTTTCATCTCGTTCGTCCTGGTGATGAGGCGACAGACCGGACCGGGAAAATGATGCCGCCCCATGACCTGGCGGAGGAGATCAACGCCTAGAAGGGTCGACGATGTATCGCGCCGCGCTCAGCGCCTTCACGGCCCTTGCTCCAGCACAGGAGATGAAGGCAGCGCCTGCCCCTATGCGTATGAGCCCCGTCGCGGGAGCGGGATAGGACATGCTCCCTTATCGCGCCCTCCTTGCGGGGCGTGACGTCGGTGAATATCCTGAAGTACTGCACGAAATGCTCGATGACCTCTTCGGCGGGGATGCTGACCACGACCTCGGTCACGATCCGATACGGGCGGGGGCGGCGTTCGCGGCGAAGGCGTTGGGATGAATGTATGGAAGTGTTCAGGGCAAAAAAAGAGGGCAGCCAGTAAGGTGGAGTGGGCTCTGCCGGATTTGAACCGGCGACCTTCGCCGTGTAAGGGCAACGTCATGACCGCTAGACCAAGAGCCCGTGCGTTGTGGAATGAAGAAAGGGTATTAAAAGCTAGCTGGAAGGGGGCGGGAAGGGGTATGGCTCAGCCCCGGCATAGGCCGAACTCGTAGTTCACCCCGAGGCGGCGGACACGATGACA
>DAGU01000089.1:27289-35484 GCA_002498285.1 Methanomassiliicoccus sp. UBA386
CAGCGAGACCAGGCGTCCCCGTCATCCAAGAGCGCCCCGTTCAGCGCGACGTCCCGGAGATCGCCCGTACCGGAGCGCCAGGCCCGGCCCGGCATGGTCCTGCCGGGGCCGTCGATGCGCCGATCATCCTCGCCGCATCCCCATTGAACGGCAGGCCCATGCAGAGGTCCCTCGCCCATCCGATCTCGTTCCCGGCCTCCCCGGAAGCCCGGTCAGGTGGAGGAACGAAGCGGACGTCGGCACGGGCTGCCGCGGGCCAGGGAGGGGAAAAGGCGCTCTAGGCGGATGAGGGGCGGCCCCTAACCTTCAAATGCTGAGGGCTCATACGACATTCACAAAGGTGCAGTGCAGGTGACGGAACAGGGATTGGGCGATCAGATACGGACAGTGCTAAGGGCGCCCGAGACCGGCCCGACCATGAGGCGGTTCTTTGTCAACACCATCTTTGACAGCACCTTCGTCATCTTGGGCATTCTTATCGCCTCGGCCTTCGGCAATGATCCCAACCTCAGGATCATCATAGCGACGATCATCACCAGCAGCGTCGCCCTCGGCATCTCGACCGGCGTGAGCGTCTACGAAGCCGAGACCATGGAGCAGGCCCTGAAGATGAAGGAGATAGAGCGGGCCATGCTCCGCTCGCTGGAGGACACGCGCATCGGGCGGACCTCTCAGCTGACAATCATCCTGATCGCCGGGGTCAACTTCATCGCTCCCCTGATCGCCGGAGCCATCACCCTGACGCCCTTCCTGCTGCTCGGCGAGGGAAGCGTAAAGACCGCTGCCATCGTCAGCGTTGGGGTGGCCATCCTCATCCTGTTCGTGGTGGGGGCGGCAATGGGCCGCTCCGGCGGACGCAACCCGTGGAAGCAGGGCGCCCGAATGGCCATCGCCGGGGTCGGCGCCTTTGTCATCTGTTACTGGATCGAATCGCTACTGTGATCAACAGATCCTCGGCACTGGATCGCCGATCGGGGGCTCGAGTATGCGGTGTCCGCCGACCTCGGTGCGGAGGACGACGCGCTCATACTTGCTGGTGGCCTTCCCCACGATGGCGGCGTTCTTGCCTAGCGGGCTGCGGCGCAGGACCTTGAGGACCTCCTCGGCCATCTCGGGGACGACGCCGATGATCATCTTTCCCTCGTTGCCGATGCTCAGCGGATCGAGCCCGAGAAGCTCGCAGGCGTTCCTGACCGGCTCGGCCACGGGAACGGAGGCCTCTTCGATCTCGATGCCGATGCCCGACTTGGACGACCACTCGTTGATGGCGTTGGCGAAGCCGCCGCGGGTGGGGTCCTTCATGCTCACGGCCCCTCCCACCTGCAGGACGTCCTCGACCAGGCGGTTCAGGGGCGCTATGTCGCTCTTGACATCGGTCTCGAAGCCGTAGCCCTCGCGGAACGACAGCAGGGCGATGCCGTGGTCCCCCAGGGTGCCGGAGACGATGATGGCGTCGCCCTCGCGGATATTGTCGTCGGTGAGCCACCTGGACGACACCGGGCGGTACTCCATGGCGACCTCCAGGTCGTGGTCCAGGAAGCGGCTGCGCTTGCCCACCGCGGAGGTGGTGATGATCATCTTGTCCAGCGCGCCCGACTCCATGACCTTGGTGTCGCCGGTGACCACTGGCACGCCAGCAAGCTCGGAGTACTGGCCCACCGACTTCATGGCCCTCTCCAGGACGTCGACCTCCAGGCCCTCCTCGATGATGATCGATTGCCCCAGCGCTAGCGGCTGAGCGCCCATCACCGAGATGTCGTTGACGGTCCCGCATACCGCCAGGGAGCCGATGTCGCCTCCCGGGAAGAACAGCGGCTTGACGGTATGGCCGTCGGTGGTGAACACTATGCCGTCGACCACGGCGGAATCGTCGAAGGAGCGCAAGGGGACATCGACGGTGAACTGAGGCAGGAACGGTATGATGTGAAGGGAGAGCAGCTCATGCATGAGCTCGCCCCCTGCTCCGTGACCCATGGTGACGCGCTTCATAATGCCCGGTGATTCTTCCGAATGAGTTTAAAGCTTATCACCGACCGCCCGCAATCCGCCTCGCATCCCGCGGCTCAGGTGGGTACGGCCATGGCCTCCTCGAGCGGGGGCGATGTCCTGCTGAGCCTGTAGATGTAGGTCGCGACGACCTTTCCGCCGATGGTGTCCGTTTCCTGCGCCTTGAAATTGTCTCGTCCATTCCACTCGTAGCGTATCTTCTCCGTTATGGGCTTCCCGCCGCTGATCCCGCTCCATTCAACATACAGGATGTCATCGCTTCTCCATCCTCCGACATGGTCGTGCACCTGCCCGTCGGAGCTGACAGTGAACCGATGGACCCTCTCCTCCTCTTCCGAATAGGCGAACAGGTTGATCTCCTGGTACGGCCCCTGGCCCTCGATCTCCATGTCGACGTTCAGCAGGATCGCGTTCCCCATGATCTCCTTCCCCGTGACGGTCCCGGCGCCCCGGAGCGGCCGGCCCTCTGTCGTACCTTCGACGTCCATCCGCCATTCTCCCAGCAAGCGTTTGAGCTTCTCCATCGATCGTGCGGTCATGCATCCACCGCGATCAAGTTCTGAGGCGGAGGCTAATAAACCTGGGCATCTGCCGGCCGCCGCGCATGACCGTGCATGTCAGAGAACCTTGCCGGGCGCCCTTCTCGTCCTCATATGCCTGCCGGGTTGGCGGCGCGATAGCCTTAAATGCGAAATAGGCCCTCGCATGAGGCGGCCATGGACTCGTAGGGTAGCATGGATTATCCTTTCGGCCTTCGAAGCCGAGGACGGGGGTTCAAATCCCCCCGGGTCCGCCACTTCTCCATGAATTCGAATTATCTATGGGCACCACATAGGGGGAAGCATGCTCGCCCCCCTTGCCCTCCTCCTGCTCGCCATCGCGCTCATCTACCTTGGAGCGCGCTGGCTGGTGGAAGGCGCGTCCGAACTGGCCGCTCATTTCGGGGTCAGTTCGATAGTGATCGGCCTGACCATAGTGGGCATCGGGACATCGGCCCCGGAACTGATGCTGGCCATCGTCGCCGGGGCGGGAGGCTCGGGCTCCATATCGGCGGGCAACGTCTTTGGGGCCAACATAGCCAACTCGACCTACATACTGGGAGCGAGCATCATCGTCCTCCCGCTACTGATCAGGTTCGATGAGATCCGCCGGGAGGCCATCTTCATGTTCGCGGCGATGGTCGCCACGGCAGTCATGGCCATCGACGGCACGATATCCAGGCCGGAAGGCGCGTTGCTCATCCTCCTGTTCGTCGCCCTCTTGGCCCTGATGATCCGCTCCCTGAGATGCTGCCGCCCCAGCAAGGCGGTGGTGGAGGAGTTCGAGGCCACCAGGCCGCAGGCGGAGCCTCCCCTGAAGAGCGCCCTCTTCATTGTCGTTGGGCTTGCCATCCTGGTCCTGGGAACCGATCTGGCGGTGGGATCGGCCACCGAGATCGCCACCATCCTGGGCGTGAGCGAGTTCATCATTGGCCTCACCATCATAACCTTCGGCACCACCACCCCGGAGTTCGCCGCCAGCCTTCTCGCCTCCTTGAGAGGCAACTCCGACCTCGCGCTGGGCAACATCCTCGGCACCATGTTCTTCAACGCCACGGCGGTCCTGGGCACGGCCGCGCTCCTGGCCCCCCTCGCCATAACGGGCGACCAGTTCATCTTCGGCGTCCTGGCCCAGCTGTTCATCGGGACGCTGCTGCTGGGCGTGGCCTACCGGAAGAAGTACCTGGACCGCCCGGTCGGGGTGGCGCTCGTGCTGCTGTACGTCGTCTATCTATCCGCAGTGCTCCTCCTGACCTGACGGCAGCCATGAACAAACACGGGCGCTCCGTCCCCGTGCCCTACAGGGAGAGGGCGCTCAGCCAACCGCCGGCGGGCGACGTCGCCACCACTCTCGCGCAGGCCGCATCCGCGGCGGGCCCTAAGGCATCGATGCGGTCATCATAGAGGAGGTCGGCCTGGAACTGCTCGACGAGGGTCTGATTCTGACCTCAGGGAGAGGTTTCCTGCTCGGGCCCCTGTTCCGGGGCTTCCTGCGCCGCCTCCGAGGCCTCTTCCTTCTCGTCGGACCTCATGCCTTCCTTCAGGCCCTCTCCGAAGCCCGAGACCAGGTCCTTCCCCTTCCTCAGGACCTTGCCCACTGCCACCCCCAGCCTCTCAGCGGCCTCATCGACCCTTCCCTTCTCTTCTTGCATGCTCTATAGATGGTCCGCTTGATATATGAGGTTTGACGGCCCCATTATCCATCAGCTAAAGCCAGCCGCCGATGCCGGAGCCAGCCCCCTTGCCCCGGTCAGCTCCACGCTCCTGCGGTACAGCTCCTTCCGTGCGGCGGGGTCGTATGCCTGGCGGTCCGCTACCGCCTCGCGCCGACCACTGAAGAAGCGGCCTGTGACGCCGTCCAGGGAGGGCGAGGTGGCCAGGAACACGACGGCGTCGGCGCCCTCTTGCACCTTGCCCTGCGGCCGGGACGCCGACTCGCGCACCATCTTGGTGTCGAGCAGTGTGCCGGGATGGAGCGCGTTGACCATGATGGGAACACTGTCCAGCCTCTCGGCCAGCTCCATGGTGAACATTATCAGAGCGAGCTTGCTACGACCATAGGCGTCCCAGCCGTCGTAGCCGCGCTTCATCATGAGGTCGTCGAGGTCCACCCTGCTCTGCCCCAGGGATGCCAGGTTGACGATGCGCGACGGCGCCGCGCGGCGCAGGCTCGGCAGCAGAAGATGAGTGAGCAGGAACGGCGCCAGGTAGTTGACGGCCATCCGCAGCTCGTGGCCGTCCTGGCTTACCTCCCTCGCGGCCCCGGGGGCCCCTGGCCCGATGCCGGCGTTGTTGATCAGCACATCGATGCCCTCGCCCTCGAGCATAGAGGCCAGATCGCGCGCTTCATCCAGAGAGGAAAGGTCCACGTTAAGGTACCGCAGCCGGTCGTTGCCGGTCGCCCGGGCGATCTCCTCCATCGCCTCGGCGCCCCTGTCGGCGTTCCGTCCGTGTAGCAGCACCGCCGCCCCGCGCTCCGCGAGGTCATGGGCTGTACGCCTGCCTATGCCGTCGGTGGAGCCGGTGACCAGCGCCGTGATCCCGTCGATGGCTTTCATGTCCACGTCATCCTGGTCCCCGCCGGTATTGAAACCATCGCCCGGCCGTTCGCGCTCCATCTGCCCCCAGGGCGTCGGCGTTCCGCTCGAGCATCTCCTGAGCGAGACATCCGCCGATGACCATCGGTCCGGTGGCGCGGCCAGGGGGCACATATCAAATCAGGCCCCTTCCATGCTCTCGCCGGGCAGGCACCCCCTGTCCGGGAGAGAAACATGGATGCCAAGGAAGTTCAGAGACTCATCGAGGACAGGCGGTTAGACGAGCTGAGGGCCCGCTTGGCGTCGATCGACGGCCGCGCCCTGCGAGACGTAATGGACGCCCTGGGCCCCGTGGACAGGGTCATCGCCTTCCGCCTCCTGGACAAGGACCGGGCCATCGACCTGTTCGACGGCCTGGACGTGGACCGGCAAGCGTCCCTGGTCTCCTCGATGGAGGATCCCGAGGTCATCGGCCTCATCGAGCCCCTGGACCCCGATGACCGCGCCCGGCTGTTCGAGGAGCTCCCAGCCAAAGTCACCAAGCGCCTCCTCGCCAGCATGAGCCCCCAGGCCAGGGACTCGGTCAACCTCCTGTTCGGTTATCCGGAAGGGAGCGCGGGGCGTGTGATGAGCCCCCGGTACATGGCCGTGCGAGGGGACCGGACCGTGAACGAGGTCCTCTCCGGCCTTCACAGGTCCTCCCTGCGCCCGGACGAGATGGAGAGCATCTTCGTGATCGACCAGGAGAGGCATTATCTGGGCTACGTTCGGCTGGGGCAGCTGATCAAGGCGAAGCCCGAGACGGCCGTGACGGAGCTCACTCGGGGACGGGACGTCTTCGCCCGTACGTTCGACCCCCGGGCGGAGGCCATCGACCTCATCATGGAGCAGGACATCCCCGTCATCGCAG
Source organism: Methanomassiliicoccus sp. UBA386 (assembly GCA_002498285.1). Taxonomy (GTDB): domain Archaea; phylum Thermoplasmatota; class Thermoplasmata; order Methanomassiliicoccales; family Methanomassiliicoccaceae; genus DTU008. The sequence goes on from DAGU01000089.1 coordinate 33,283, forward strand.
TGGTGGACAACGAGGGCCGCCTGGTGGGCGCGATAACCTTCGACGACGCCCTGGACATGGTGGAGGAGGACACCACCGCCGAGTTCCACAGGTCGGCATTCGTCAGCACCGTCCGGACCAACATCAAGGATGCCAGCATCAAGATGCTCTATCGCGCCCGCCTGCCCTGGCTGCTATTGCTGGTGTTCGTGAACATATTCTCCGGGGCGGGCATCGCCATGTATGAGGAGACCATCGCCGCGGCGATCGCCCTGGTGTTCTTCCTCCCCCTCCTCATAGACACCGGAGGCAACGCGGGCACACAGTCCTCCACGTTGGTCATCAGGGCCATGGCCACGGGGGACGTGGGGGCCAAGGACTGGCTCCGCATGTTCGGACGCGAGGCGCTCATCGCCTTCCTCCTGGGGCTCACCCTGGCCTTTGCGGTGTCGCTCCTGGGATGGGCGCGCGGCGGCCTGGACATCGCCCTCGTCGTCTCGTCGACCATGGTGATAGTGGTCGTGGTGGGCTCCCTCATAGGGATGTCCCTCCCCTTCCTGATGGCCCGCCTGAAGATCGACCCGGCCACCGCCAGCGCCCCCCTGGTCACCTCGATCGCTGACATCAGCGGGGTCTTCATCTACTTCGCCATGGCCACCTGGATAATGGGGCTATGATGCCCCTGTCGCCCGACAGAACGGCGATGGCCTAGCGGCGTCCGCGGACGTTCGCGACCGTGTCCCGACGCCATCGCCGGGCATCCGTCGTCGGGCGCAGCGGTGAGGCCCGGGGCGGCTCAGTCGGCGAGGTTCTCCGGGTTGAGCGGCTCCAGCTCCGGGACCACGAAGCGGCCGTCCTTGCGGACCAGCACGTCATCGAAATAGATCTCCCCGCCGCCCCACTCCGTGCTCTGGATGAGCACCATGTCCCAGTGCACCGTGGACCGGTTGCCGTTGAAGGCGGTGTCGTACGACGATCCAGGGGTGAAGTGTATGGAGCCGGCGATCTTCTCGTCGAACAGGCGGTCCAGCATGGGCCTGGTGATATGAGGGTTCACCCCGATGGCGAACTCCCCGACGTAGCGCGCTCCCTCGTCGGTGTCGAGGATGTGGTTGAGCGCCTCGGTGTCCGATGCGGTGGCATTGACGATCTTTCCGTCGCGGAAGGTCAGCTCAACGTTGTCGAACACCTTGCCGTCGTAGATGGTGCGGGCGTTGTAGCGTATCACTCCGTTGACAGAGTCGCGCACCGGGGCGGTGTACACCTCCCCGTCGGGCAGGTTCATATCGCCGGCGCACTTGATGGCCGGGATGCCCTTGATAGAGAACGACAGATCCGTCCCCGGCCCCACCAGGCGGACGCGGTCGGTCCGCTCCATCAGCGCGACCAGGCGGTCCATGGCCGTCGACATCTTCCCGTAGTCGAGCGTGCAGGTCTTGAAGTACAGCTCCTCGAAGCCGTCGCTGGACATCTCGGCCTGCTGGGCCATGGAGCGCGTCGGCCATCGTAGCTTGACCCAGCGGGTCTTCGGCACTCTCCACTCGCTGTGCACCGGTCCCCACCAGTGCTTGGTGTACAGGGCCATCCTGTCCGCCGGCACGTCGGAGGTCTCGGTCACATTGTCGAAGCCTTCAATGCAGATGTAGGCCTGGGCGCTCTTGATCTTGTGCAGCTCGATCTCGCCGATCAGGCGCATGGAGTCTTCGCTGGCCTCCATGAAGAACTTCCTCATCACTCTCCACGACTTCTGGGACACCAGGGGCACGCCGCCGGCAGCGTACACCTTCTCAAGCAGCGCCTCCATCATCTCGTCGGGGGTGTCGAACGTCTCGATGTAGATGACCTCCCCCTTCTGCAGCTTGATGGATTGGTTGATCAATACGTCTGCCAGCTGGGTCATTCTTGGATCGCGCATGCCCCCCTTCAGCGCTATATGGTCTATAAAAAAATCGTCCACCGAAACGGTGAACAGCTCGGCAGCGATAGGGACATGCATGAACGCTCCCGGAGCGACCGGCGAGGGGCAGCTGAAGAGGCAGTCGGACTGGCTGGCCGAGCACTGGCGGTGGCTTCTCGACACGAAGGTGCTCCCGTCCCTGCCGCCTCGTCCGTCGGCGCTGGACGTGGGCAGCGGCCCCGGCATCGCCGCCGCCTTGCTGTCCGATCGGCTGGACGTCACATGCCTCGACATCGATCCCCAGGCGGTCGCCCGATGCCGCCGCC